>CAMBFD010000034.1 GCA_945865625.1 Chitinophaga pinensis | reverse complement strand
TGGTAATGATTCCAAATATTCCAAAATTAAAACACCAAGATTCTAATAACTTTTTCATTTTTGCAGGCCCTTGTGCCATTGAAGGAAGAGATATGGCGTTTAGAATTGCCGAGCAATTGGTTACAATTTCAGATAAATTAAACATCCCTCTCGTTTTTAAAGGATCATACAGAAAAGCCAACCGCTCTAGAATTGATTCATTTACAGGAATCGGAGATGAACTTGCGCTGTCTATCTTAAAAGAAATTGGTGAGTATTTTAATGTTCCAACTGTAACCGATATTCACGAATCTCACGAAGCAGCAATGGCAGCTGAGTGTGTTGATGTTTTGCAGATACCTGCCTTTTTGTTTCGTCAAACCGAACTTTTAGTTGCGGCCGCAAATACTGGTAAATTTGTCAATATTAAGAAAGGACAATTTGCCGGTTCAGATGCAATGCAACATGCCTATCAAAAATGTGTTGATAGCGGGAATAGCAACGTACTTCTAACCGACCGCGGAAATACTTTTGGCTACACTGATTTGGTGGTTGACTTTAGAAACATCCCTCAAATGCAAAGAATTGGTGTTCCGGTAATTATGGACATTACGCATAGCTTGCAGCAACCAAACCAATCAAGTGGTGTAACAGGCGGAAAACCAGAACTCATTGAAACCATTGCTAAAGCGGCAATTGCTGTTGGTACCGATGGACTTTTCTTGGAAACCCACCCAGACCCTTCGAATGCAAAAAGCGATGGTGCGAATATGATTCCTTTGAATCAGGTAGAATCATTATTGACAAAACTTGTAAGAATTCGACAAGCAATCTTGTGATGAATTCTTTTCAGTTTCACTATATTTGCTAAAACAAAACAAATTTTATATGATGACAGGACTTTTGCATTTACACAACCTTTTGCGTTGGGTAATTTTAGTATTGTTGATTTGGACAATCATCAATAACTTTTTAAATAAAAATGGTAAAGAAACAAAAATCTTAACCATTGTTTCACACACAATGTTGCTTATTGGCATTATTCAGTGGTTTGCTGGTGCTTGGGGTTTGAAGCTAATTCAAAACGTAGGTATGGGCGCGCTCATGAAAAATGCAGAACAAAGATTGATGGCAGTTGAACATCCTTTAACCATGATCATTGCAATTGCTTTGATAACGGTTGGTGGTATTTCTGTGAAAAAAGGCAAATCAAACGCAAAGTGGTTTTACATTCTTGCATTGGTTTTAATTTTAAGCCGTATTCCTTGGGCTAGAGCTTTGTTCCCAGGAATGTAATTCTTTAGAAAATATTTCAAAGGCCATTTATGGCCTTTTTTTATAGCCCCTACTTCTATCGTAATTACAACATACTCCAACGTTTTATAAATTGGAAAGCCCTTATTTTTAATTAATTTCGCTTAAAATTCATTCTATTGTTATTTATGAAAAAGAATATTTCTTTGGTAACCATTGTTTTGGTGTCGGTTCTATCGGGGTTTATTGGATCATATATTTTTAAAAAAATTGACCATTCAGGGGATGCTTTTTTACGCATTAGTGGAAACGACTTGCCCATAAAAATGGCTTCAAACGGATTAAATGTGGCGGGTTTTGAAGAAGCTTCTGCCATCTCCACCCCTACCGTGGTTTTCATTAAAACACTCAGTACCGTGCAATACGAAAGTCCATTTGGAGGTTTGTTTTGGGACTTCGACCCATTTGGCAGCAGAGGGCAAGCAACTTCAACCGGAAGTGGTGTCATTGTAAACAGCGATGGATATATTGTGACCAACAACCATGTCATTCAAGGTGGTGAAAAAATCACGGTTATCCTGAACAATAGCAAAAAAGAATACGTTGCCAAAGTTATTGGAACCGATCCAAGTTCAGATTTAGCACTCATCAAAATTGAAGAAAAGAACCTTCCCGCAGTTATCTTTGCAAACTCAGATGAAGTTAAAGTTGGAGAATGGGTATTGGCAGTTGGAAACCCGTTCAATTTAACCAGCACCGTAACTGCCGGCATTGTGAGTGCCAAAGGCAGAAATATCAATATCGTTAAAAATCAATTCCCCATTGAGAGTTTCATTCAAACCGATGCTGCCATCAACCCCGGAAACAGTGGCGGAGCTTTGGTTGATTTGAAAGGACGATTGGTTGGGATTAACACAGCCATCCAAAGCAATACTGGAAGCTATACGGGTTATGGATTTGCAATTCCAAGCAATATTGTACAAAAGATTGTTCAAGATTTCATCGAAAAAGGAGAAGTATTGCGCGCATTCGCTGGAATGGATGTCGCTGAACTTGCATCTGGCGAAACCGAATCTTTGTCCCTCAAAAATGAAGCAGTTAAAATTAAAGAAATCATGAGTGATGGACCTGCTGCAAAAGCTGGACTCAAAGTGAACGATGTGATTGTAAAAATTGGGAACACCACAATCAATGGTCGTTCGAGCTACGATGAATTCATGGCATACCAACGTCCAGGCAAAAGTGTGAATTTGGTGGTTCTAAGGGCTGGTAAAGAAATGACAATTATCCTCAATTTGATTGATAAAAAAGAGAATCAAGCGCTCATTATGAAAGGTGCTGTGAACAGTAAATACCTGGGTGCCGATTTTCAGCCATTGAGCAAAACAGACTGTGAAAAATATAAAATTGCTTCAGGAATCCGAATTTTAAATGTGCAAAGGAACCAATTTATATCTCAAATGGGATTACCAAATGGCTTTATATTGACAAAATTTAATGGCAAAACATACACCGAAGCTGAAGATCTCATTGCCGCTATGGAAGCTGGAAATGGCAGAATTGAAATTGAAGGAAAAGACCCAAATGGAAGTCCCAGGAGCTATTCGTTCTTCAGATATTAATCTATGATTCCCTTAAACAAATCTTTATTGCTCCGTGTTCTTCTTGTTTTCTTTTATTTTTTTGGAGGACAAACGATAGCGTTTGGACAAAAATATTATCCTATTCCAAAACGATTCGATGAGTGCGCAAAGCCACCACTCACAGATTATTCTTTGGATAAAAATTGGGCAGCCTTACCTTGGAAACAAGATTATGCCGACAAAACACCAACTGGATTAGAAAACAATCAAGATTCTGCAAAAGCAGATGTCTTTTACATTCACCCAACCACATACAGAAATAAACCAGTCAATGAATTTCTTTGGAATGCTGATGTAACCAACGAAATTGAAAATGAAGCAATAGAAAAGAGTCCTATCCAGTATCAAGCTTCTATTTTCAATGGAAGTTGTAAGGTTTATGCTCCAAGATACCGTCAAGCTCATTTTTATTGCTTTAAAACACCGCATTTAACAGACAAATGGAAGGCTTTAGATTATGCTTACGAAGATGTTCGAAGTGCATTTCTGTATTATCTAAAGCATTACAACCATGGAAGGCCAATTGTAATTGCATCACACAGCCAAGGCACCATTCATGCGCATAGAATTTTACAAGAGTTTTTTAGCGATACACTCAAATCTAAATTGGTTGTTGCGTATATTATTGGGATGCCTGTTCCTAAAGATTCACTTCCTAAAATCGATTTCTGTAGTGCTCCCAATCAAACACAATGCTGGGTTAGTTGGAGTAGTTATGAAAGGAATTTCATTCCTGAAAATTATCATGTTGCACTTGAAAGGGCAATTTGTATCAATCCTTTAACTTGGAAATATGATGAACAATATGCGGCTGCCGAGCTCAATAAGGGTGCCGTTTTGGTTCCATTCCAAAAAGTACTGAAAAATCGTTGTGATGCACAAGTTAATGGAGGAATACTTTGGGTAACGAAGCCCAAATTCAGAGGTAGCTTTTTATACACGAATTCAAATTACCATATTGCCGATATGAATTTATTTTATATAGATATTCGAGAAAATGTTGCACTTAGAATTGCAAATTTCGGATCAAAATAACAGCATTGAAACTTCTCTATTGGCACTCCCCTTTTTATACTGGAGCAGAATTTTGCCGGGCAAAATGTAAATCAGCTTTATCCAGCATCTTATCGATAAGTTAGCCATCTACAAACAGAATTTTTATTATCTTCGTAATAGAAATTTCTATGATGAAAAAATGGTTTAAGCGTATCGGCATCACATTTGCCGCAATTTTTTTAATTTTATTGGTATTGCCTTTTGCTTTTAAAGGTAAAATTATGAAAATGGTACAAGAAGGAGCAAGTGCTTCTGTAAATGCTAAAATTTCATTCGATAATGATTTAAGCCTTAGCTTAATTAGAAATTTTCCCAACCTTTCAGTTGGAGTGAATAATTTAAAAGTCATTGGTGTAGATTCATTTAAGAAAGATACATTATTCTCAGCGCCAGAAATTAGAATGACCATCGATATTTCTTCCCTCTTAGGTGGAAATAAACCAATCTCAATTCGCCGTATCTATTTAAAACAACCTCGTTTAAATGTGGTTGTACTCAAAAGTGGTAGAGCAAATTACGATATTGCAAAGCCAGATACCTCAACGGTGATTGACACTTCTAAAAGTGCACCTATTTCTCTCCAGTTAAAGGATGTTGAAATTGAAGATGGAAACATTGCTTATAACGACCAAAGCATGGGATTTGAAATGGTTTCTGGTGGTTCTAATTTGATGTTACAAGGCGATTTCGCCAATAACATTTTCGTCATGAACACCCAATTAAGCTCTAAGAACTTAAATATGAGTTACGGCGGTATGACACTCGTTTCAAAATCTATTTTAGACGTGAATACAAACATTGATGTTGATTTAAATAAAATGCGTTTTGCTATTAAAGACATTGCCGTAAAAATGAACGAATTGCCTTTAGATGCCAAAGGATGGTTGCAGATGAATGAAAACAACATGGACATGGACTTTGCAATCAATGCGCCAACTTCTGATTTCAAAGCATTCTTATCTGTTGTTCCCGGCTGTTACACAAATGACTTTTCTAATGTGAAAACTTCTGGGAAAATGGGCATTAAATTCGGTATCAAAGGCATTATGGATAGCCTAAGAATGCCAACAACAAACATGGAATTGAAAGTTGAAAACGGATCATTTCAATACCCTTCATTGCCTGCCGGTGTTTCTGGAATTAACGTAAATTTCAAATTCAACAATACCGATGGCAATCCTGACCATACGATTGTTGATCTAAGCAAATTCCAACTCAACTTTGGGGGAGAACCTCTCGATGCAAAACTTTATTTATCAACTCCAATTTCAAACGCTTACGCAAAAGGAAGCCTCAAAACTGCACTTCATCTCGAAAAATGGCTCAAATTGATGCCGCTTGAACAAAATACCTCACTCAAAGGCAATATCAATGCTGATTTTAATTTTGAAGGACATTACTCTGAAATTGCTCCCGGTAAGATGCAAGATCTGAATGCCGCAGGACAATTAATGATCAATGGTTTATACTATACTTCACCAAGCACATTGCCGCTTTCTTTGAATAATTTAAAGGTTACAATCAATCCTAAAGAGTTTGACTTGGCTTCAATGGATTTAAGTTATGGAAAATCAACCATTTCGGCATCTGGCAAAATCACAAATATGCTAGGATATGCTTTCAATGGAGAAACTTTGCACGGAAACCTTATGGTTTCAAGCAAATCTCTCGATTTAAACGAATGGATGAACTCGTTACCTAAATCAACTGAACCGGCTAAAGTGGACTCATCTTCTGCGCCAATGAGCGCCGTGGAACTGCCTAAAAATATAGATTTTACATTTACTGCAACCGCAGGAAAAATGATTTACCAAACATACACGCTAACAGGTTGTGTTGCTAAGGCTACAATCAATAACGGTGTGCTAAACATTGACCCAATCAAAGCGAATCTTTGGGGAAGTACATTCGAAATGAATAAAACTTCATATAGCTATGAAAAAGGTGGCGATCCTAAAGTTGCAAGCAGCATCGTTTTGCTCAATCTTAATCCTAAAAACATTACCAATAACATTGAACTCGTAAACAAATACGCTCCTATTCTAAAAGAAATTGAAGGAATGGCTAACCTAAATATGGGTATGAAAACAAACCTCACGCAGGAAATGGGCGTTGACATGAATTCCGTTTTTGCAGATGGAAATCTCGATTTAATGCAAGGTATTTTTAACATTCCCAATTGGATGGGCGAAGCTGCTAAGTATTTCAAATGGGATAGTAAAAAGATTGAAGTTCAGCCAAGCAGCTATGGATTTGCAATTGCTAACGGTGAACTTACCCTGAAAGATTCGATTAAACTTACAATGCCCCGCGGAAGCAAAATGAGCATCATTGGTAAAGTTGGATTAGATCAAAAAGTAGATTTCGGAGGGAAATTATCTGCCGATGGAAAATCATTACCATTTAAAATTACAGGCACAATTGCTGCCCCTAAATTGGTGATTGATTGGAAATCATTTGGCAAAGGATTAATCCAGCCGAAATTAGACAAGGTGAAAGAAGATGCAATGAACAAAGCCAATGCCGCTGCAGATAAGGTTCTAGATAAAGCAAGACAAGAAGCAGATCAAATTCGTCAAACGGCAAAGGAAAAAGCGGATCAAATTAGAAATGAATCGCGTAAATTGGCTGAAAGAGAGCGTCAAGAGGGAGAAAAACTCGCAACCGACGCCTTAAACAAGGCAAACGCAGAAACCGATAAATTAATGGATAAAGCTAAAAATCCTCTCGAAAAATATGCTGCCGAAAAAGCGGTGAAAGCACTGAAAAAAGAGGCTGAGAAAAAAGCAAATTCATTGAGATCAGTCGCAAATACTGCTGCTGATAAAACGGTTATCGAAGCCGATAAAAAAGCAGAGACTTTAGAAAGCGAAGCCGATAAAAGAGCTTCATCAATCATCCAAAATGCTGAAGAACAAAGAAATAAAATCAATAAGAAATAATTCAATGAGAAATAATTGGATTAAGAATTGTACTTTTTTTCTAATTTCATGCTTTTGTTTGAACTTTGGTTTTGCCCAAAAATCGAAGCCTAATAAAATCAATAAACCCACTTCAGTTGAACCTGAGGCAGGAACCGTTAAAACCAATTTTATCCGTTTTAATTGCAATCAAACTTTATTTGATGTTCCGGTTGATAAACAAAAAATCATTATTCCGGAAGGGCAGTTTTACGCAAAACTGAAATTATTGTCGCCAATCAAACCTGGTAAATCAGATTTCGGGTTAGAATATGCAGTTCTTGAGCCATTTAAAGATACCATCTTCATTAGAAGCATCAACCAATTTTATCTGCAAGATCCAAAAACCAAAGCTTATTATGCCGTTTCTCAAAATTACCATGCGAAATTTCATGCTAGCAAGAAAAAACCTGCATTCATTCCAGAAAACGAAAAGATTTACCAAATCAGCAAAGGACAAATATTCAAAGCGGTCTTATATCATTTAGTTGATTTTGATACCATTAACGCCGGTGGAAGAGGTTCAATCACTGGATTTTATCCAACAGAAATCACACCTCTTTCGAAGCCGTTTAAAACCCCTTCAATTATAAATAAAGATAGCTTTTTAGCCATGGTGGCAAATCCAAACTTCTCTTTTTACAATTGTCCCGACAATCCAAACATGCGAGGATTTTTTGTTGATTCTGCAACCTCAGATACCATTCGAGTGACCAATAGTGCCATGAAACCGGGATTGAGAATTTTGTATAAATCTAAAGGAAGTAAATCATGGACAGCCATCAATCCAGATTTTCACTTGTATCCATATAACGGTGTCATTGGTACAAAAAATAAATTAAAGTATTCAAATTCAATTCCTTATTCCACAGATGTAAACTACTTTTATTATACGAACAAATGCTGGATATTGCCTGGTCAGGCTTCTACACAAGAACTATTTCCAAATCAAAAAATACCTGAAGGCATCGCTAACACTCCATTTATCCCTGCAAAATTCTTTAAAAAAGTAAAGTAATTAGAAGAATTTGAAGAAGATTAACGCTTCATAAATTTCTGAGGGACATGTCCCTCCTAATGAATGAATGCAAATAATTTATGAAATGTTTTTACTTAAATTACGCTATCTAATTTGGTGTTGTTCTCAAGATGCTTAAAAATTTCTCAATTTTTCAATGACAAAATCAACCATATCTGCAGTTACATCTAAATGTGTAACCATCCGAATTTGAGTTGAACTCATTGCCAAAACCCGAATGCTGTGAGATGCCAAATAATCAGACACCTGCTTTACAGTGTGCTGCTGATTCACCTTAAAAATAACAATATTGGTTTCTACCGGCAGCACCGATTCAACCCAATTCAGTTGATCCAATGTTGATCCCAAAAGTGCAGCCAATCGATGATCTTCCGCCAACCGATTCACATGATTTTCCAAGGCATATGAGGCAGCAGCTGCTAAAAATCCTGCCTGACGCATGCCTCCTCCCATCACTTTTCTCACCCTTCTCGCTTCTTTAATGAAAGCCTTCGTTCCCAATAAAACACTTCCAATTGGAGCACCCAATCCTTTGCTCAAACACAAAGAAATGCTATCAAACAATTGTCCATATTCCAAAGGATTTGTGTTTTTTGCAACAATGGCATTCATCAAACGGGCACCATCTAAATGCAGTTTCAACCCCTGTTCAATGCAAAGATTCTTTATGGCAGCAATTTCAGACATGTCATAACAACTACCCCCGCCCCTATTGCAAGTATTTTCCAAACTCACCAAGCGCGTACGCGCGCGATGCACATCATCGGGATTAATGAATTCCAAAATTTGTTGGGCTGTTATTTGACCTCGGTTACCCTTAATTAAACGGGCTTGACATCCAGAATTTCGGCCAATTCCACCACCTTCATAATAATAAATGTGCGAACCTTCTTCGCAGATTACCTCGTCTCCGGGTTGGGTATGCACATTGATGGCAATTTGGTTTGTCATGGTTCCGGTAGGACAAAACAGGGCGGCTTCCATACCAAACATTTGTGCAGATTTACTTTCGAGTTCATTCACCGATGGATCTTCGCCAAAAACATCATCGCCAACAGCTGCATTCATCATTGCCGCGTGCATTTCTGGAGTTGGTTTGGTAAATGTATCTGATCTAAGCTCTATGATTGTATTTTCTGTTGTCATTTTTTTGTGAGGGACATTGGAGTCCTTGCCATGTTTCAAAGTAACGAATTTCCTGTTAAATTTTCAGTTTAGAATCCATCAAAATTAAAACCTTCGAAATGTTCGCCTATCTTTGTGCAGAGAAACATCCCTCAAAAAGAAAATTATGTTAGAAAACTGCTACATCACCAATAAATTATTAAGCAAAGAAGAAACAATTGTTGCCATTTTGCGTGACGCTGAAGACCAATGGGAATTTGTTGGTACCGAACCTAACAAAGAGGAAGAAATTGTTGTTGTTTCGATGGACCAAGTTTACGAAGCATACCCAGAATTAAAAGCAATTTGCGAACAATTGGAATTAAGCCAATGCGCAGTGTGGGACAATGTAGACAACGAGTGGTTAATAGACGATTACGACGAAGAGGAAGAATACGACGACGACGAATTTGAGGAAGAGGAAGACGCTTCCTAATCACCAATTTCACTCTATATTCGGCGATTATAATCACCAATTTCATTATGAATTTGGTGATTAGGCTTAGTAATTCAATTATTTAAACTTCCGTGAATTTATATTCAACGAAGTTTGATTACTGTAAATTCCAATGTCTTTTCGAGCCCATTGATGAATCTGTAATATTAATATAGTCAATAATTTACGATTTTACTCAATACGTTGAGTAAATTCTTAATAAGCAAAAATAGAATTGCTTACAGCGCTTTAAATCAATGCAATTAGATTAACGAATGAGCATGATACTGCCGTGCAATGAAACCAAATCTTCGTTCGGGAATTTGTATTTTAATAAATAAAAATAGGTTCCAGATGCACACGCTTCTCCAGTGTTCTCAAAATGACCATTCCACATTCGCGACGGATCTTTTGATTGGAAAACCAATGTCCCCCAGCGATTAAAAACCTCCATTTCAAAGTATTCTTGTCCTGAAATTGGCACCCTGAATTCATCATTCTTACCATCTTGACTACCCGGTGTAAATACATTTGCCAAAAAGATAGATTGATTGTAACTCACCTCTCCACAGAAAGTATCACTGCAGCCTAAAACGCCAGATTCGGCAATTAAACACACATAAAATGTTCCTAAATCTGTATAATTGAAGCAAATGTTTGATTTGGTTACAGTCGAATCTATGCGAATGTCCCCTGCTGATTTACCTTGAAATGACCAGCGATATAAATTGGATTTTTGACTCAAATTTGTAAAGCAAAAATTAGGTTTGAGTGTTGAATCAATGCTAAAATTTGCAACAGGTTTAGGTGTGTAAATAAACTGAACCGAATCTCTCAACAATGGAGAAACATCCGACATCAAATACAATTTGACTGGAATTCCATAATATTTTGGGTCAACAGTGAATTTTGCATTCAACTTTGTGCTATCATCAAAACCACCTGCATCTTTACTCTCTCTTGTCCAATGGAATTTATTAATTCCAAGCTTTTTACCTTGTAATTGTATGGTTGCATTGCCTCCACAAATGATAGGTTCAACTTTTCCGGCATCTAAAAATATCTTAATTTCACTGCACAAAGTATCGTTACAACCTGTGGACCCTTCTGCAATCATGCAAACAAAACGATTTCCAACCGTTTTATACGTATAACAAATTCCACCAAATGGCGATGTTGGATCTTCCAAGAAATCTTTCGATGGGCCTTTTTCAATATCGTTTGGATGGTTAAATCCCCAACGTGTTTTGATGGTTCCTAAGCTTTTGTCTGTAAAGCAAAATCTAGGAGCATTTGAAGAATCGATTGTAAAATCAGCTGTGGTAGCAAAAGAAATGTTAAACTGCACCGAATCTTTACGAGAAGCACAATTTCCATTTGCAACCAAATACAATTTCACGACACCTTTGTAACCTGGTTTCACTGTAAACTTGGGCTTTAAAATTGTAGAATCATCTATACTGCCCGACTGGGGGTATGCATTGATCCATCGATAACATTTACTGCCGATAACTGTTCCATTTAATTGAACCACAGAAACTGTGCATCCTTTCAGTTGAACTGTACCGGCATCAATGATAAAAGGAGGAATGGGTACCCGACATCCATAATTCGCATATGAAATGCTTCCATCGTAATCAAAATCAGTTACTGCTCCATCATCCGCTCCTTTTGAACCAGCCTGATTCAACAATTTACTGCGGTCGTAAATGACAGTATCCGAAACGCCGTTATTTGTTAAAATTAAAGTTCTTGTTGCCGCTGTTCCAAAATTCACAAAATGACCTGCTGTATTGCCAGACTTTTGAAAAATCACATACAAAGTATCGTTGAGATCACTAAAATCTTGTGCTGTTTGGCTAAAACTCTCACTGGTTATAAAAAGTAAATTAGAATAAGCTGGAATAACATCCGTTGTATTTAATCCAATCAGTAATCCACAATTACCTTTGGATTTAATTGTGCTATTCAGATACGTAATTTTATTCTTTGTACTATTTGTTAAATTGGTCACACCACGCCAAGGATTTGATGAATTTGTACCCCAGTTCACCATGCCAGCAACATAAGTGGGAACACTAAACTTAGAGGGATTCAATGGATTTTTACCCACTTGAATGCGTATCATTTCATTTTGGCCTTCATTAGAACCATCGCAAGCATCCACCAAAATACTCACAATTTCAAAGGCTTTTGAGGGATATTTACCTTGACTCAAAGTGGAACTACATTGCCCATTTGAATAATTCAAAATCCCTAAAAATAAGAATAAGAAAAGATATATTTTTAAGGGAAATCGCATCAAAGGCACCAAACGTGTTTAATTCTTGCAAAGATACTATAATTCAATTAATTGATTGTATATCAATCATCAGTGAAATGTTAAATTAATTCTTCTTTTGAGACCAAAGCGCACTCAAATGCACCAGCACTTCGCTTGCTTTTTCCATGTCCTGAATGCTCACATATTCGTGTTTTCCATGGAATGCCATTTCGCCAGTGAAAATGTTTGGACAAGGCAATCCCATGAAGCTCAAACGACTTCCATCGGTACCGCCGCGGGCACTTGTGAGTTGAGGTTTAATGCCAGCCATTTCAATTGCTTTAATTGCAAATTCAGAAATTTCAGGGGTTAATTGAACCACTTCCTTCATGTTTCTATACTGTTCAGAAACTTGCATATCGGCAGTTGCACCAGGATAATCGGCAACAGTGGCATCCATGATTGACTTCAACTTAGCTTCATACTCTGCTAATTTTGGAGTCGAAAAATCCCTCACAATAAATTTCACATATGCATGCTCGGCGCCCCCTCCCATTGTAACAGGATGAACAAACCCCTCTCTACCAGAAGTCGTTTCTGGGCTAAACGTATCTTTAGGCAAACGATTTAAGAAATCACCTGCAATTTTCAGGGCATTCACCAATTTGTCTTTGGCATATCCAGGATGGGCAGAAATGCCATAAAAGTTTACAGTAGCGCCATCGGCACTAAACGTTTCATCTTCATAACAACCGCGCTCACCGGCATCTAATGTATAGCCGTAATTGGCACCTAATTTTTCAATATTTACATAATCAACACCATGACCAATTTCTTCATCTGGAGTAAACAAAATCTTGATATCACCATGGGGCAATTCAGGATGGTTCGCCATGTGTTGAACATAATCCATAATAATGGCAACGCCAGCTTTATCATCAGCACCCAAAAGCGTTTTTCCAGAGGCAGTAATGATATCATCACCAATTCTTTCTAACAAATAAGGGTGTTCTGAGGGACGAATGACTTGCGAATGATCATCGGGAAGCACAATATCTTGTCCTTGATAATTATGATGAATAATTGGCTTCACGTTTTCACCGGTACAATCTGGGGAAGTATCGACATGCGAACAAAAACAAATGACAGGCACATTTCCCTCAACATTTGATTTCAGAGTTGCATAAACATAACCAAACTCATCGAGATGAGCATCATCCAATCCCATTTCTAGTAATTCCTTCACCAACAAACGACTTAAATCTTTTTGTTTTTCGGTACTCGGAAAAGTTGTTGATTCAGGATCACTTTGCGTATCAATTTTCACATAATTGCAGAAACGGTCTTGGATTTTCATACCACAAAGGTAAAGAAAAAAGGGTTAGAAGGATTAGAAGGGTTAGAGAGGTTAGACGAAATATAAAAACGGTTAAATTTCAAATATTTGCAAATATTGCAAATAATAAACCAGTTAAATCAAAATCAACATTGGGGATATATTTAACTTAATTTGTTTCAGGCAATATGGAAAGAAAATTATTTAGCTTCGAAAAACTTGAAGCATGGAAAAACGCTAAGTTGATTGCTGTGAAAACATTAAAATTAACCCTGAATTTCCCTGATTCACAATTTTCGGCAATTGCAAATCAAATGAGGCGTTCGGCAATATCCATTAGTTCAAATATTGCAGAGGGTCAAGGTAGACTCGAAGGGAAAGAACAAAGTCAATTCTATAAATTTGCATACTCAAGTCTCATGGAACTTTTAAATCAGCTAATTCTATGTTGGGATATGAATTTAATTACGGAAGAAGAATATAACGAATTACGACTGTTAATCGAAAAGACTGCTTTTCAACTTAATGGTTTAAATCGATATACCAGATCCAAAATCCCATCTCAAATTCCAAAGATTTAAAATGGTTCAAATCTCTTTTACCCTCTAATCTCCTAATCTTCTAACCCTTTAACCTTAAAGAGGGTTTAACTGGTTATTTTAGATTGTTTAGAGTTGGCCTAACCCTTCTAATCCTATAACCCTTTAATCTTAAAGAGAGTTCAACTGGTTATTTTAGATTGTTTAGAGTTGGTCTAATCCTATAATCCTATAACCCTTTAATCTTAAAGAGAAACTGGTTATGTTAGATTGTTTAGAGTTGGTCTAACCCTTCTAATCCTATAACCCTATAATCTTAAAGAAAGTTTAACTGGTTTTGTTTAGATTGTTTAGAGTTGGTCTAACCCTTCTAATCTTCTAACCCTATAATCTAGAAATGAGTTTAACAGATTTGGTCTAGACCAAATCTGTTAAACTCATTTCTAAAGCTTTGGCACTAATCCCAGTTGTTTTAGGGTTAAACTGATGCACACGCATGATGCTAGAGCGGATGATGTTACTTACATCTTTAAAGATAGCAACATCGGTAACTTCGGCATCTTGCTTCATTAAGTAAGCAAAAACCCTCGCCATTCCACAATTGGCAATAAAATCTGGAATCACAGCAAATTGACTATCGGCCAATTTAGAGATTGGTCCCATGAAGATTTCTTCATCTGCAAATGGAACATTTGCGCCACAAGAAACAACTTCAATGCCTGCTTTTGCCATGCGATTCACTTGATCTTCTGTAACCAAGCGGCTTGCAGCACCTGGAATAAAGATTTCAGCTGGAATATCCCAAATTTGAGCATTCACCTCTTCGTATGAAAGCATGTTAGGCGCATTTAATTCGTTGCCATTTCTGGTTAAAAACAATTCTAAAATTTCATCATGACCTAAACCATTTTTATTGACAATGCCTCCTTTACGATCAATGATACCCGCTATCCGCACTCCGTATTTTGTTAAGTAAAATGCAGCAGCAGCAGCAACATTGCCCCATCCTTGAATGATGGCAAATTTATTATTCATAAAACCACCGTAAACTTCGTAATAGTGACGAACCCCTTCCGCAACTCCCCAGCCAGTAATCATATCGGCAATGGTTAAGTTTTTAGAAACATCTGGACTTAAACGCTCGTCGGTGATAGGCAATAAAACACCTTTCTGAAGTCTAGAGATGGCCTTTAGTCTATCTTCAGGAGAGTAATTGATAAGGTGACCATTTACAACTCCTTCTTGGGGATGTAAAACACCCAGTGCAGCGGTCATCGGAATCACTTCGTGAATTTCATCTACGTTTAAATCGCCACCTGTACCATAATAGTTCTTCAATAAAGGACGCACTGCTTTGTACCAACGCTCAAGAACGCCTTTTTTACGTGGATCAGCAGGGTCGAAATTGATGCCAGACTTTGCACCACCAATTGGAGGACCAGCAACAGTAAATTTCACTTCCATAGTTTTTGCCAAACTTTCAACTTCACGCTGATTGAGGCCTTTGCGCATTCTGGTTCCACCACCTGCAGCACCATTTCGCAATGAATTAATTACAATCCAACCTTCAGCCTCTGTTTCGGCATCTTTCCAAGCAAAAACAATTTCGGGTTGTTTGCCCTCAAACTTTTGTATTAACTGATCTAATTTCACGTGTATGTTTTAAATTAATTTAGAAAAATTTCCATCCAATGAACCTCCCACAAAAGCAGCAGAAGCACCTGTTGCATCGGGAAGAGTATTGCAAATATTTTGAACCCTCATTGCGCCCAATAATGCAAAAATCATGGCTTCTTTGTAATTCACCATTTGAGCATCGGGGACTACAATTTGCGCCTCGGTCTCTGATTTTATATAATCAATCAAACATTGATTGAAAGCACCACCACCAGTGACTAAAATTCGCGATTTCTGCAAATCTTTTTCAGCAATTCGCTCAATGGCAATTGCAATTTGAGTTGCGATGTGCATCACCAAGGTTTTCATTCTATCTTCCAACGGCTGATCGTCGTATTCACGAACCACATGCCAAAAGTTTTTATTGATCCACTCCCTTCCTAAACTTTTAGGGGCAGATTGTTTATAAAACTCAATGTCGTTTAATGCTTGCAATAACGGATAAATGATATTCCCACTTTCAGCAATGTCACCATTTTCATCATATTTCAAATCACGTTCTCTTGCCAAACGGTTTAAAACAATGTTGCAGGGAGAAATATCAAACGCAATTCTTTTACCCAAATGCTTTGTTGAAACATTGCAAAATCCACCTAAATTCAAGCAAAAATCATAATCGTTAAACAATAAATCATCTCCTAAACCAACCAAGGGAGCACCTTGTCCGCCTAATGCCACATCTCCCCTTCTGAAATTGGTGACAGCAGGAATTCCAGCCGTTGCCGATAAAGTTGCCCCATCTCCAATTTGAGAGGTAATCCAATTCTTTGGGTCGTGGAAAATGGTATGTCCATGGGAAGCAATTAAATCAATATCCAATCCCGTTTCTTGTTGAAAACCTTTTGCCAATTCACCTAAGTAACGACCATAGAATACATCCGTTTTTGCAAAAACTTCTGAATTTTGGTATTTGAGTTGCGACAAGCGCACCCTCCAAGTTTCATTGTAAGGAACGGTTATTGCACGATCGATGTTCGCCGTCCAATTTCCATTGTTGTTTTGCACATCGCAAAGGGCTAAATCAATGCCATCCATGCTTGTGCCGCTCATAATTCCTAATACCTTCATGTTGCGTAAAAACTCAATTCTTTGCAAAAATACGGATTGAATTGCAATAATTATTGCAAGCCCACTTTTTTGTCACTCAAATAAAAAAAGACGCATTTATCCGAAACTTTTTGTAAAATGCATGTTCAAATACACATTTCAATGAAAAGGAAATCATTTTTAAGCCTCGGAACAGGTATACTTGCCGCTTCAAGCTTCAAATCAGCAAATGCTAAAATTTTAGATGCACAATACAACGATGTTGTTTCAATGTCGAATTCTGGCTATCAAGAATTTGATTGGAAGACACTTAGAACACTATTTCCTTTAAACAACGACCGTATTTTTTTGAACAATGGCACCATGGGAATCACACCTTACCCAGTGCTCAAAGCAGTACAAAATAGTTTTGAAAAAATTGCCGAAACCGCTGAATACCCTCACCATTCCGACAATTTAGAGAAGTTACTTGGCGAAATCATTGGGGCCGATGCAAAAGAAATTGGCATTACAAAAAATGTGAGCGAAGGGATCAACCATATTTGTTGGGGACTAAATCTCAAGCGCGGCGACGAAGTGATTCTCACTGAACACGAGCATGTTGGTGGTTGTTTGGCGTGGCTTCACAGGTCTAAAATTGATGGTATTGTAATCAAAACGTTCCCATTAGGGAAAACCGCCGATGAAACTTTAAACAACTTAAATGCTGCAATCACCAAGAAAACCAAGGCCATTGCAGTGCCACATATTCCTTGTACAATTGGTCAAATTTTACCCGTCAAAGAAATCTGCACCTTGGCGAAAAGCAAAAATATCATCAGCTGCATCGATGGTGCGCATCCACTTGGGATGATTCAATTTAATGTGAAGGACATTGGCTGCGACTATTATGCAGGTTGTTTCCACAAATGGGCCCTTGGGCCTATTGGAACAGGCTGGCTTTACATTTCACAACAACGCATGCAGGAAACCAAGATTTTCCATGTTGCGGCATATAGTGCAAACGAATTCAACATGCGAAGCAATCCGCCGAGCATGGGCCCCATTTTAGATCAAGCAAGTCGTTACAGTTATGGAACATTTTGTGGTCCTTTACACATTGGTGCAACCAAGGCATTGGAGTTTTATCAAAAAATAGGTCCGAGTAGAATTGAGGCAAGGGTTAAATTCTTGGCTGAAAAATTGCAAAACTCGCTATTAGAATTTGGCGACAAAATTGAAATGTTAACGCCAACGGAGGAAAAATCGAGGGGTGCACAAATTGGATTTAGAATTAAACAATCTAAAAAAGACAATCCCAACATTGGCTTTGTAAATCATGCACGCTCGAACCAAATCATTTTAAGGCATGTGGCAGAAAACGGCCTCGACAATATTCGCATTTCTAC
>CAMBFD010000033.1 GCA_945865625.1 Chitinophaga pinensis | reverse complement strand
CAGGATCAAACTCTCCATAGTAAAAGTTATTTGATCCGGCTTCCCAAAGTATTTTTCAATTCTGGGTGGCTTAGCTATTCCTTACTCTTATTCTTTCAAAGAACTTTATAATTCCCCTTGCCGTAGCAAAGTTGTTATTTCATTTTTTTTCCCTCTATTCTTCCTAAAGGGGCTGCAAAGATAATACTTTATTTCTTATTCGCAACTTTATTTTTAGAATATTTTTTTAAGGCTTCCTCTGTTTCTACAACCACTTTCGCAATCTCAATCCAAATTCTAATCCCTCTTAAAATATCTATCAGAACGGGATCGCAAATGTAACTCTATTTTTTTTTATTGTCAAGCATTAACTTAAAAAAAAATTAACAATAAATTCATTCTTGCTAATATACAATCACTTAATATAATAAATTTTTTTTACATGTCAGTAAACTTCCATCGCCATAGCTTAAAAATCGGTAATCTCCCTCAATCGCATGACCGTAAACATCCTTCCATCCCTCCCCAATAAAAGCAGAAATTAACATCAACAATGTAGATTTGGGTTGGTGAAAATTCGTAATCATCCATTGAACGAGCCTAAATTCAAATCCAGGTACAATGAAAATTTGTGTTTCTCCCCGAACAACCCCTCCCTGTTTTATTGCATATTCCCTCAATGCAATGAGCGATTCACGCATGGTAATTTTACCATAACGATCCGAATATGCATCACCCGCCGCAACAAAACATTCAGATAAGTCGCCATACAATGCCTTTTCACCCAAATAATATAAACTTTCTAAGACCCTTGTAGCCGTAGTTCCTATGGCCAGAACCCCTTTATGCTCATCTAACAAACGATCAATAAAATCAACATCCACCTCAAATCTCTCAGCATGCATTTCATGTTCATTCGAAAACTCAGCAGTCACAGGTTTAAAAGTACCAGCACTTATATGCAATGTCACCTCATCGAATCTGCAACCTTTACTTTCAATTCGCGTTTTTAATTCATCTGTAAAATGCAAAGAAGCCGTAGGTGCAGCAACCGCACCTTCCTTTTCGGCAAAAATAGCTTGATACGAATCCTTATCACTACTTTCTACATCCCTCTCAATATACGGTGGAAGTGGCACTAGTCCAAAGTGCTCAATTGCTTCAATTACTGTAGACGCATTGGTCTCAAACTTCACAAAGTTGGTATCTCGATTCACCCATTTCACCTCTAGAAACAAATTGTCGTTTTCAATTCTTAAGATATCATCTTCTTTAAATTTCTTTCTGTTGCCAACCATCACTTCACAAACACTCCAATCGGCGGCAATTGGTTTAAGAATAAAAACTTGAATTTTCTGATTCCGAGAGGACACAAACCACATTCTAGCGGGAATTACCTTTGTATTATTGGCAACAATTGTGCAATCAGGATGAATATAATTGGCCAGATTGAAAAATTGAGCATCGGTAATTTGTCCCTCCGAAAAAACCAAAAGCTTAGAATGGTCTCTTGGGTTCATCGGAAAATGAGCGATACGGTGATCAGGGAGATCGTAAAAATATTCAGATAGCGGAATTTTGGGAACGCCGTTCATACCATTACTTAGAAAAGTACTTTTTCATATTTTCCATGGCCATCCAACGATGACTCAAGGTGTTTTTAATGACACTTCCCAATTCGGCAAATGTTTCATGATAATTTTGAGGGACAAAAAGCGGATCGTAACCAAATCCGTCGTTGCCTCTGAGCTCCGTAGCAATGTGTCCGTAAACCACCCCTTCAAAAAAGAGAGGTTCTGGCTCAAATCCCACAGCGCAAATCACAGTTTTAAAACAAGCGTTGCGATTTTCAACACCAGATAAATTCTGCAATAATTTTTGATTGTTCAAAGCATGGTCAACGGGACCAGTTTCATTTGCATATCTAGCGCTTTTTACTCCAGGTTTTCCATCGAGGGCATCTACACAAAGTCCAGAGTCGTCGGCAAAACAAGGCAAACCAGATTTTTGAAACACGGCTTGGGCTTTTAGAAGGGCGTTGCCTTTAAAAGTATCTTCGGTTTCATCTATATCTTCATTGAATCCAATTTCTTGGAGTGAAATAATTTCGGCAAAATTCGAAAAAATATCTTTGGCTTCAACAAGTTTATGGGCATTGTTGGTGGCAAAAATCCAATGCTTCATCACAATATATCAAGCGTCACGTTTACGCACAGTTCTTTGTTCGATACGTTTTTCGTAGTCAACACCTTCAAAAATACGGTGAACAAAAATTCCTGGTACATGAATATTATTTGGGTCTAATTCTCCCAATTCTACAATTTCTTCAACTTCGGCGATGGTTATTTTACCTGCCATTGCCATCATTGTATTGAAATTTCTGGCAGTATCTTTAAAAACAAGGTTTCCATGACGGTCGCCTTTCCAAGCTTTGACAATGGCGAAATCTGCATCGAAAGCAAACTCCATCAAATAGGTTTTGCCATTAAACTCGCGGGTTTCTTTACCAATGGCAACTTCGGTACCAACGCCAGCTGGGGTAAAGAAAGCAGGGATTCCTGCACCGGCGGCCCTACATCTTTCAGCCAAGGTACCTTGAGGTATGAGTTCAACTTCAAGTTCACCCGACAACAATTGTCTTTCGAATTCTGCATTTTCACCAACATAAGAGCTAATCATCTTTTTCACTTGACGTTGTTGTAACATGAGACCAATACCAAAATCATCGACTCCTGCATTGTTTGAGATACAGGTTAAGTTTTTGGTCTCTTTATTCACGAGGGCCTTAATTGAATTTTCTGGAATTCCGCACAAACCGAACCCTCCAAGCATAATGGTTTGACCATCCTGAATATCGGAGATGGCAGTTTCAGCATTTTGATAAATCTTGTTCATTAGTCTTTAAATTCCAATACGGCTGATAATCCTTTTTCACAAAGAGTTTCACAAATTGGAGCCAATCTGCTTTTTTGACCACTTTTCACTGCGTATTTGCCTTTGGTATGCACAAACCAAGCGCATTGTTCGGCTTGGATGGCATCGTGTTGACAGTATTTAACCAAGCAAGAAACAACCCAATCGAAGGTATTCACATCATCATTGTAAAGAACGATGGTCCAATTACCAAGGGCAATTTCGTCGAGCAATGAAGAAATTTGCTCATTGACATCGGCATTTGTAAGCGTTGAATTATAGACGGATAACATTAATTAGATCTACGGTGTTTAGGGAAAAGGTTTGCTTTACTTTCATTGCCATGAATGAGTCGATTGATATTTTTGCGGTGCGTAATCACAACGAGCACTGCAATCACAATTGTAAAAACAACGACAGAAGGTTGTCTAAATTCAGGCATTGATTTTCCGAAAACGGAAACAAACAAAACAGGAATAGACACCCCCCCTAGCATAGAGCCAAGGCTTACAAAACGGGTAAGGAGCAATACAATTAAAAAGATTCCAATTGCACAAAGAGCTGCAAGTGGATTGAGTGCTATAATCATACCGGCAAGCGTTGCAATGCCTTTACCTCCCTTAAATCCGGCGAACAAAGGCAAAAGGTGACCAATAACAGCACTTGCGCCCAACATTAATTGAATATTTACAATTCTGTAAGCGTTCCATTCAAAAGTTTGAGGAAAAACTGCTATGAAAGCATAGACCAAAGACGATGCTAAATATCCTTTAAGCATGTCCATAATTAAAACAACGGTACCAGGGCCTTTTCCTAAAACACGAAAAGTGTTTGTTGCACCGGCATTGCCGCTTCCATGTTCACGAACATCAATATTGTAAAAAGACTTGCCAATCCATACTGCACTTGGAATGGAACCGAGTAAATAGGCTGCCACACAGAACATTCCGTAATAGGCATAAAATTCAGTTGAGTGGATTTCCATTAATCAATTGTTTGGTTATTTGGTTCATGAGGGACATTGACAAGATAGAATCTTACCAATCCTTAGAATTGCAAATTTCGGGAATTAAACATGAAAATACAAGGAAAAAGAGACAATAAAGATTTAATATGTTGAAATACAATAATTTAGAACGCTAAATAATTCCAAAAAAATGCCACCCGCAAGGGGTGGCACTGTTAAAATATTTGAATTTATTGAATATGAATCGCTTATTTCAAGAAGCGAAACATTTCACCGCCATAAATTGCATTGTCACCCAATTCTTCTTCAATTCTCAACAATTGATTATATTTGGCCATACGATCTGAACGAGATGCACTACCTGTTTTAATTTGACCGCTATTCATTGCAACTGCCAAATCAGCAATGATGCTATCTTCAGTTTCGCCACTTCTATGACTTATTACATTTGTATATTGGTTGCGTGTAGCCAATTGAATTGCGTTTAAAGTTTCAGTTAAAGTACCAATTTGATTCACTTTAATGAGAATACTGTTCGCTATTCCTTGGTCGATACCCTGTTGCAAACGATTCACATTGGTCACAAACAAATCATCGCCAACCAATTGAATTTGACTTCCAAGAGCATCTGTTAATTTCTTCCAGCTTGCCCAATCGTCTTCAGCGCAACCATCTTCAATGGAGATTATTGGGTATTTCTTACACCAGTTGGCCCAATAGTTTACCATTTCATCGCCATTCATTTGTTTACCGCTCGATTTTTTAAAGGTATACAAACCGGTTTTTTCGTCGTAAAATTCGCTAGTAGCGGCATCCATGGCAATGAAAACGTCGTCGCCAGGTCTGTAACCTGCTTTTTCGATTGCTTTCAATACAATTTCAATTGCTTCTTCGTTGCTTTGAATGTTAGGGGCAAAACCACCTTCATCACCAACATTGGTGCTATAGCCAGCGTCCTTCAAAACAGCTTTTAGGTGATGAAAAATCTCTACACCCATTCTCAATCCGTGGCTGAAGCTTTCAGCACGAACTGGCATAACCATGAATTCTTGGAAGTCGATTTTATTATCGGCATGAGCGCCACCGTTCAATATATTCATCATTGGAACGGGCAATATATTTGCATTCACACCTCCAACATAGCGATAAAGAGGCATTCCCATTTCATCGGCAGCAGCTTTTGCCGCAGCCAAAGAAACAGCAAGAATTGCATTTGCACCTAAATTTGATTTATTGAGTGTTCCATCCAATTCAAGCATGATATTATCAATTTCATTTTGAGAGGCAACTTCAACACCTTCAAGGGCTTCAGAAATAATGTTATTTACATTGTCAACAGCTTTCATTACGCCCTTCCCCATATAAATTCCTTTTTCATTGTCGCGAAGTTCAGCGGCTTCGTGAATTCCGGTGCTTGCTCCCGAAGGAACAGCAGCTCTGCCAAAACCACCATCTTCGGTGAAAACTTCAGCTTCAACTGTAGGATTACCGCGGGAATCTAAAATTTGGCGGGCCGTAATGTGTGTAATTTCGCTCATTGTTATGTAGAATAAATTGTGGTATTTTTATTTTTTGTGGGACGTCATCAAATCAATAAATTGATCGAACAA
Organism: Chitinophaga pinensis; assembly: GCA_945865625.1. Classification (GTDB taxonomy): domain Bacteria; phylum Bacteroidota; class Bacteroidia; order NS11-12g; family UBA955; genus VMCP01. The sequence continues at coordinate 12,327 of CAMBFD010000033.1, read as the reverse complement.
ATACAAAGAATCGTGTGGTCCTGGAGACGCTTCCGGGTGATGCTGAACAGAGAATGCAGGTTTATCGAGGCGCGCGATTCCTTCAACAGAATCGTCGTTTAGATTGACATGCGTTAACTGAATTTTATCAGACAATTGTTCGTTGTATTCAACTGCAAATCCATGGTTTTGGCTGGTAATTTCACTTCTACCAGAAATAAGGTTTTTCACAGGATGGTTGCAACCACGATGACCGTGATGCATTTTGTATGTTTTTAAACCACTCGCTAAGCTCAACAATTGATGACCTAAACAAATTCCGAACGTTGGAATTGATTTTTCAACCACGCCTTGAACTGTTTTAATGGCATAATCCATGGCAGCTGGATCACCAGGTCCGTTAGAAATCATGAAACCATCGGGATTCCAGGATAAAATATCTTCAGCTGTTGCATTGTATGGGAAAATTCCCAAGAAACAACCTCTTTCAATTAAGCAACGCGCAATGTTCTTCTTGCTTCCAAAATCGATCAGTGCAACTTTAAAATTGCTATTTGAATCGCCATCGGTATAAAATTCATTGGTACTCACTTCTGATGCCAATTCTAGACCGTCCATGCTAGGTACTTCCATGAGTTGTTTCAAAAGCGTTGCAACGTCATTAATTTCGCTAGAGATAATTGCATTTTGGGTTCCGGCTTCTCGAAGATGTGCTACAAGCATTCTTGTATCGATGTCGGAAATTCCGACCAAATTATTTTGGGTCAAATATCCGTCTAAACTATCAGAACCTAAGGCTCGAGAATAGTTGGGCGAAAACTTTTTGCAAACCAATCCAGAAATTTTAATGGATTCGCTTTCGATATCCGATTCTTTAACACCGTAATTACCGATGTGGTCTGTTGTCATTACCAAAATTTGTCCGAAATAAGAAGGGTCGGTAAACACCTCTTGATAACCTGTCATTCCAGTATTGAAGCAGATTTCTCCGCTTGTTGTTCCGATCTTGCCAATGGCATTTCCCTCAAAAAAAGTACCGTCTTGCAGTACTAGTAAGGCTTTAGTTAATTGTGAACTCACTTCAAGGATTCAAATCTCACATATTCGAATGAAAGTTCCAAAGCATGTTAGTAAATAGTGAACTCTTTTTAAAAGAAAAACAACATAAGTTTAATTCTTAGTTATTTTGAGCATTGTCTATATTCTTGACAGGGAACATCAACGAATAGAAAATACTCATTGCCAGAATGCCAATAATTACAATTAAATTATGCAAATGTGTGAATCCAATTTCATGGAAATACTTTTCTAAAAGCATTTTACCACCGATGTATATAAGGATGATCGACAAACCATATTTCAGCGCATAGAATTTATCCATACCATGTCCCAATAAGAAAAACAAACTCCTTAATCCCAATATTGCAAAAATATTCGAGAAGAATACTAAATAAGGATCTGTAGTCACACCAAATACTGCAGGAACACTATCTACAGCAAACACCACATCGGTAAATTCAATCACCAACAAGACCAAAAACAAAGGCGTAACTTGGAATTTATGATTCTGACGCGTAAAAAACGAATCTGGATTTTCTGGGTTTTTTTCAACACTAAAGATTTTATTTCCCAACTTAATCATAAAATGTTGATTTGGGTCGAATTCATCTTCCTTTTTCTCAAACAATAAATTAAATCCAGAATACACTAAAAGCACTCCAAAAATATAGAGCACCCAACTAAACTTACTGATGGCAACACTCCCTATCAAAACAAAAAGGAATCGCAGAATCATTGCACCCAACACGCCCCACAATAAAATGCGTTTTTCATTTTCTTTAGAAACTTTATAGGTTGCAAAAATGAGCAACATTACAAATAGATTGTCTACGCTGAGAGCATATTCTAAAATGTATCCTGAAAAATAGGCGGTGGTGGTTGCAATTCTAAAATTATGTAACGACTCTTCAAAATTCGAGGTGATTTCGAAATGTGTTCCAAAGTCGGTTGAATATTTCTGCAAACCTTCAATATTTGTAATGGAATAAATTTCATAATGAAAGAAATAAACCGCTAAAACACTCAATAAACCTAAGGCAAACCAAACCAATGTTCTCTTGATGCTTTGTTTCATTGTTAACTTCTGGGCGCCGCCTTTAGAAAATATTCCGAGATCCAAAATCAAGGAAGACAAAACAACAACAATAAAAATAAGAATAATGATAAATTTAGCAGACATAAATAAATGCAAAAATACGACAATATAATTGTGAAACGTAACCTCCGCAACGTAGATTTGTACAATTAACTATGAAATATTTGCATAAATCACGATTTGTTGTCCTTGCATTGGTGGCAATAATTTTAAGCCTATCAATTGTGTCGTTTAGACCCGATGAAGGAATGTTTCCTCTCAATTATCTCAATATCACAGAATTGAAAACTGCTGGATTGAAACTTGAAGGGAAAGATATTTTTAGTCCCGGCGAAGTTTCACTGACCGATGCACTGGTAAAAGTGGGAGGATGTACAGGATCTTTTATTTCTGATGAGGGATTGATCATTACAAATCATCATTGCGTTTACGGAGATGTTGCCAATTTGAGCAATTCAGATCACAATTATTTGGAAAATGGATTTGTTGCAAAAACAAAATCTGATGAATTGTCGATTGGAATGCCATGTAAAATTACTCAGAGCTATGAAGATGTAACCGATAAAGTATTGGCTGGAGTAACAACAGATACTGATCCTGCAATTAGGGTAAAAACCATTGGTACAAACATTTCGAAAATTGTTGAAGCCGAACGTAAATTATATCCAGAGCTGTCGATTGAAATTTCTGAAATGTTTGTGGGGAAGAACTATACCCTATTCCGCTATATTTTTATTCAAGATGTTCGTTTGGTTTTGGCACCACCATTGACCATAGGACAATTTGGTGGCGACAGAGACAACTGGGAGTGGCCTCGTCACAATGGGGACTTCTCTTTGGTTAGAGCATATGTTGGGAAAGATGGCAAACCTGCGAAATTTTCAAAAGACAATGTCCCTTATAAGCCTAAAAATAAATTAAAAATCAACCCGAATGGCACGCAAGAAGGTGATTTTGTATTCATCATGGGTTACCCGGGTCGTACATTCCGACATGAAAGTGGAGCTTACATGAAGTTTCAAAAAGAGCATCAACTTCCCATCATTCAGGAATGGTATAAAACATATATCAATTATATGAAAGATTTCTCGAAGGGAAATGTGAATATGGGATTAGCATTTGCGGGAGAAATTCAGAGTTTAGAAAATGTAGAGAAAAACTATAGAGGTAAAATTCAAGGACTCAGAAGAACAGATATTGTAGACCGCAGATTAGACGAAGATAAATTGATACAAAATGCGTTTGAATCAGGTTCTGCAAGAGACAAACAAGCAAAATCGGTGATTCATCAAATCAATGACATCTGGAAAATGAAATCTGCGACATCTAAAGTTCGTTACTTATTGAATAACTTTATGTTAAATCAAAGTAGTGTTGGCTATTTAACTGAAATTATGAACCAAGCGATGAATGCTGCCTTGGAAGAAAATTTAAAAAGCAAACCAAATCAATCGACTTTGGATGTAATTTTAGGGACATTTAATAAGCAAAAATCAAAAGATTTTGCCATCATCTCTCCAGAAATGGAAAAAGAAGTTTTCATTGATTTAGTTGACAGAAGTTACCGTGAAATTGCCCTATATTCTTCAAATACAATTTTGAAATATGGCGATAAAAATGGATTACATCCTAAATATATTCGCAAAATCCGCAACAGCATTTTGTTTGATACGCTTAAAATTTCCAACGCAGTGAAGAAAAATGGCATTAAGTTTTTGAATCACAAAGACATGGTGACAGATATTATGGAAGATTTACGTCCTACAAGCCAAACCATCAATGATTTATGGAGTAAAATGGACTTGCAATTAAAATCATTAATGCCTCAATACATTGGGTTGAGAGAAGAATATTTGAAGTCTAAATTCATTCCTGATGCAAATAGCACCTTGCGTTTAACTTATGGCCATATAAGGGCTTTTAGTCCAAACGATGGTGAAGTTCACACACCGTATACAACATTAGATGGCGTTTTTGCGAAAGCGAATACGAATTCCGATTACAGATTGCCGAAGGACGTACAAGACAATTTAAGACAAGAAAATGTCCCTCAAATATTTAAAGATCCTAAAACGGGAAAAATCATTGTGGGATTGTTATACAATTTAGATACAACGGGAGGCAACAGTGGAAGTCCAGTATTGAATGCAAAAGGTGAATTGATTGGGATCAATTTCGACAGAAGTTTTACTGCTACAATCAATGATTACGCTTGGAATGAGAACTATTCTAGAAGCATTGGTTGCGATATTCGCTATGCATTGTATGTGATAAAATATGTAGGTAAAGCAGACCATATTCTCAAGGAATTGAATTTAGAGTTGTAAAAACTGCGAAAAACATAAAACAAAAAAGACCGCTAAAAGCGGTCTTTTTATATGAATAAGGTAAAATCTTAGTTTTTTTCTTCTGTAGATTCAGCAGAATCGTTGTTATCTGCATCATCGTTATTTTCAGGAGCATCGTTGCTCTCAGGAGCATCGTTACTTTCTGGAGCATCGTTATTTTCTGGAGCTTCAGCAACAGGAGTCACTGGAGTTTCTTCAACAACAACGGCATCTTGAATTTCTTCAGCAGCTTCTACTTTTGCAGTTGCTTTTGGAGCAGCAGCAGTTGTAGAGGTAGCAGAACCTGAACGGCGTGAACGACGGGTTGTAGTTTTCTTCTTATCAGCATTAAATCCATCAAAGAATTCATTAAAGTCAACCAATTCAATCATAGCCATATCAGCATTGTCACCGGCACGATTACCAGTTTTAAGGATACGGGTGTATCCACCTGGACGTGTAGCAACTTTACCACTAACAACGGTGAACAATTCAGTAACTGCTTCTTTATCTTTCAAATAAGCAAAAACTGTTCTATAGTTGTGGGTAGTAGCATCTTTACTTTTAGTGATCAAAGGCTCGATATAAATTCTTAAAGTCTTCGCTTTTGCAACAGTCGTAATGATTCTCTTATGTTTAATTAAAGAGGAAGCCATATTGGCTAACATCGCTTTGCGGTGAGAGGATGTACGCCCTAAGTGATTATTTTTTTTTCCGTGTCTCATCTGTATTATTCGTCGTTAATATTATACTTGGCTACATCCATACCGAAATGCAAACCTTTTTCTCTTACAAATTCTTCTAGTTCAGACAAAGATTTTTTACCAAAGTTTCTAAACTTAAGAAGATCATCAATATGATAATTCACTAATTCTCCTAAAGTTTTGATTTCAGCTGCTTTTAAGCAGTTGTAAGCACGAACTGAAAGATCTAAATCTGCCAAAGGAGTTTTAAGGATCTTACGCATTTGCAAGAAAGTCTCGTCTACTTCTTCAACAACTTTAGCTGCTTTGGTTTCAGGCATGATATTCTCATCACTGAAAAGCACAAAATGTTGAATTAAAATTTTAGCTGCTTCTTTCAAAGCTTCTTCTGGATGAATACTCCCATCAGAAGTCACTTCCATCACTAATTTTTCGAAATCGGTTCTTTGTTCAACACGAAAATCTTCAACGGTATATTTCACGTTTTTGATTGGAGTGAAGATAGAATCGATCGCAATTAATCCGATAGGAGCTTCTTTTACTTTGTTTTCTTCAGCAGGAACATATCCACGACCCTTAGCAACTGTTATTTCAAGTTCTAAGTTTACGGTAGGTTCCATGTTGCAAATTACCAATTCAGGATTTAAAATCGTGAAAGAGTTAGTATAACGCCCGATGTCTCCAGCTAAGAATTGATCTTTACCTTTAATTGAGATAAAGATTTTTTCGTTATCTTCGGTAGAGCTGTTAGATTTGAAGCGAACTTGTTTCATATTCAAAACAACTTCAACAACATCTTCAACTACACCTTTGATAGTGCTGAATTCATGGTCAACTCCTTGAACTTTCAAAGAGGTGATTGCAAAACCTTCTAAAGAAGAAAGAAGAATTCTACGCATTGCGTTACCGATTGTAACTCCGTATCCTTTTTCTAAAGGAGAAAACTCAAACACTCCGTGAGCGTCTGTAGATTTGGTCATTACAACCTTATTTGGTTTTTGAAATGGTATTACACCCATGCCTTTTAGTTTTTAGTTATTATTTACTGTAAAGTTCGACGATTAGTTGTTCTTTGATATTTTCCGGAATTTCAGAACGTTCAGGGAACGTTAAAAATATTCCTTCTAGGTCTTTTCCATTCCAATCAATCCAACTAAATCTATTTCTAACGGTGCTAACGCTGTTTGAAATCACTTCTAATGTTTTTGAACGCTCACGAACTGCAATTTTATCACCAGGGCGAAGTTGGTAGCTAGGAATATTCACCACTTCACCATTCACGGTGATATGACGGTGAGATACTAACTGACGAGCACCACGGCGAGTAGGAGCAATACCCATACGATAAACAGTGTTATCTAAGCGAGCTTCTAAGAATTTCAATAAGTTTTCACCAGTAATACCTTTTTTAGCGGCTGCTCTTTTGAAGGTATTTCTGAATTGTTTTTCTAACACACCATAAGTGTATTTCGCTTTTTGCTTTTCAGATAACTGAACTGCATATTCAGATAGTTTAGGACGACGACGGCTGTTACCATGTTGACCTGGACCATAATTTTTCTTTTCTAAAGCTTTATCTCTACCGAAAATTGCTTCACGGAATCTTCTCGCTACTTTAGAGGTTGGACCTGTATATCTTGCCATTTCTTTTTTTGATTATTTAGATGGATTAAACTCTTCTACGTTTAGGTGGACGACATCCGTTGTGCGGTAGAGGTGTAATATCCATGATAGATGTTACTTCTAATCCTACAGTTTGAAGGTTACGAATTGCACTATCGCGGCCGCTACCTGGACCTTTAACGAACACTTCAACTTTACGCAAACCTGCATCAAATGCAACTTTTGCACAGTCTAATGATGCTACTTGAGCCGCATAAGGAGTGTTTTTCTTTGATCCTCTAAATCCCATTTTACCAGCGGATGACCAAGAAATTACCTGACCTTCAGTGTTGGTAACTGAAACAATTATATTGTTAAAAGTAGCACGAATATGCACTTGACCATGTGGGTCAACTTTAACTTTTTTCTTTTGAACTTTTTTCTGATTTGCCATATTTGTTGTTACGACTTATTATCGAGTAGCTTTTTTCTTACCAGCAACAGTTTTACGTTTACCTTTTCTGGTACGGGCATTTGTACTAGTACGTTGACCACGAACAGGTAAACCTTTACGATGACGTTGGCCGCGGTAGCAACCAATATCCATCAAACGTTTGATGTTTAATTGAACTTCAGAGCGCAATTCACCTTCAGTCTTAATGTTTTCAGTGATGTAACCACGAATCAATGCTAATTCATCGTCATTCCATTCGCTCACTTTTTTATCGTGACTAATTCCTGAACTATCTAAAATTGCAGCAGCCTTGCTACTACCTATCCCGTAGATGTAGGTCAAACCTATTACACCTCTTTTATTCTTGGGAATATCTATACCTGCTATCCTAGCCATTTTATATTATCCTTGTCTTTGTTTGAATTTAGGATTCTTCTTGTTAATCACATACACCTTTCCTTTGCGGCGTACGATTTTGCAGTCTACACTGCGTTTTTTTACTGCGGTTCTAACTTTCATATCAATAATTACTTGTATCTGTAAGAGATTCTACCTCTCGTTAAATCATAGGGAGACATTTCAACTTGTACTTTATCGCCTGGTAGGATACGAATGTAGTGCATTCGCATCTTTCCCGATATGGTGGCTATAATTTCATGACCATTTTCGAGCTTAACTCTGAACATAGCATTAGATAAAGCTTCTGAAATTAATCCGTCTTGTTTTATAGCGTCTTGTTTTGACATATCAAAAGGGCTGCAAATGTACGATAAATATATTTAAAAATCAACTTGTGAATAAGCGTTTGTCATACGACCTTTCATTTTACCTCCGTTACTCATTAATCCGTCGTATTTTCGCATTAATAAATAACTATCAATTTGTTGTAACGTGTCTAAAACAACACCCACTAAAATTAATAAACTTGTTCCTCCAAAAAACTGTCCAAATTCTTGATTGATATGGAGAGAAGTTGCAAAAACAGGAAGTATCGCAACCAAACTAATAAATATTGCACCGGGTAAAGTAATTCTTGAGATTACACCGTCAATAAAATTAGAAGTTTGTTTTCCAGGCTTTATACCAGGTATAAACCCATTGTTACGTTTCATGTCGTCGGCCATTTGAACTGGATTAAAAATAATTGCCGTATAAAAATATGTAAATACAACAATTAAGAAAACCAATAGTGCATTATGACCAAAGCTATTTGGATTCATCATACTCATTAACCAACCTGGGGCATTGTTTTCTGTATAGAAACTACCAATTGTAGCAGGAAGAAATAATATAGCTTGAGCAAAAATGATTGGCATTACACCTGCAGCTAAAATCTTAATAGGGAGATATTGTCTAACTCCACCATACTGACGTTGTCCTACAACACGCTTTGCATAGTTAATGGTAATTTTCCGTGTACCTTGAGTTAATAAAATTACACCAAGAACAACCATGAACCAAATCACCATTTCAACAATGAATAAGATTAAACCACCACCTTGGATACGAATCATAAATTCTGAAACCAACGCTGATGGCATACGTGCAATGATACCAACCATAATGATTAAGCTAATACCATTCCCTAAACCTCTATCGGTAATTCGTTCACCCATCCACATGGTAAACATTGTACCAGCGGTTAGGAGAATGATGTTGGTAAACATGAACATTCCCTCTGAAAGCACTTGATCATTGAAATTAAACAACAACGCAGCAGCATTCTTTTCTGTTCCAACAATGTTGTTCAAATAAGCAAAGGCTTGAACCCCTGTGAAAGCAATCGTCAGGATTCGAGTGTATTGATTCATTTTTCTTCTACCCTCTTCACCTTCTTTTTGCAAACGTTGGAAACTTGGAATTGCAATGGTTACCAATTGCATGAATATAGAAGCCGAGATATAGGGCATTATACCAAGTGCAAAGATGGCACCTCGTCCGAATGCACCGCCGGCAAAAGTGTTGATCAAACCTAAGATGTTGTTCTTAGTTTGATTGTTCAACCCTTCCAAGGCATCACTATCAATTCCCGGAAGAATGATATATGACCCAAGACGATAGATAACAAGAAGCATAAGCGTATAAGTAATACGTTTACGCAATTCATCTATTGCCCAAATATGCTTGATGGTTTCTATCAGTTTTTTCATGCTTATCTACCAATTGTGTGAACACTTCCACCCGCTTTTTCAATAGCGGCTTTTGCTGTTTCACTGAATTTATTTGCATGAACTTCCAAAGCAGAAGTGATTTCACCACGTCCTAATATTTTGAAAACTTCATTTTTATGAATCAAATTTTTATCAATCAAGATTTGACGGTCAATTTTAGTGATTTTCAATTCTTCAGCCAATTGTTGCAATACATCTAAATTAACAGACGCATAATCAATACGGTTGATGTTTCTAAATCCACCTTTAGGAATACGACGTTGCAATGGCATTTGACCACCCTCGAAACCAATTTTACGGGAGTAACCAGTACGCGATTGAGCTCCTTTATGACCTTTTGTAGAAGTTCCACCTCTACCTGAACCTTGTCCGCGACCAATTCTTTTGCGGTTTTTTACAGAACCTTCAGCAGGTTTTAAATTACTTAAATTCATGATATTAGGCGTTTTCTACTTTTAAAAGGTGATTAACAGTACGAATCATGCCTTCGATTTGAGGATTCAATTCTACAACACGAGTCGCGTTCATTTTTCTAAGTCCTAATGCTTGTAAAGTAGCTTTTTGGTTCTTAGGGTAACCAATTCCACTTTTTACTTGGGTTATTTTAACTTTTCCCATGATCTTAACCATTAAATACTTGTTTCATACTTACACCACGCATGTGAGCAACGGTGTGTGGATCTCTCATACTTGTAAGGGCATCGAATGTTGCTTTAACCACATTATGAGGGTTAGAAGAACCTTTAGATTTAGCCAATACATCGGTAACACCAGCACTTTCTAAAACAGCACGCATTGCGCCACCAGCAATTACACCAGTACCATGCGCAGCAGGTTTTAAGAAAATACGGCCACCTCCAAATTTACCAAGTTGTTCATGAGGAACGGTACCATTGATAATAGGAACTTTAATCAAATTCTTTTTAGCATCTTCAATACCTTTATTAATTGCATCGATAACTTCATTTGATTTTCCTAAACCATGACCTACAGTACCATGGCTATCACCCACAACAACTAAAGCTGTGAAGCTAAAAGTTCTACCACCTTTGGTAACTTTCGCAACACGGTTTATATTTACTACCTTTTCGGTTAAGGTTAATTCACCTGGACGAACTCTAACTATGTTTTTATTTGACATTGTTTTTAAAATTAAAATTGTAATCCTCCCTCACGGGCACCATCAGCCAAACTTTTAACGCGTCCATGGTATAAATAACCACCACGATCGAAAACGATCGATTCGATACCAGCACCTTTTGCCATTTCTGCGATTTTTTTGCCTACTAAAGAAGCTTTTGCTACTTTACTGTCTTTAAGATCATTTATACCAGTTTCTCTAGAAGATACAGCAGCAATTGTAATGCCTTTGCTATCGTCTATTAATTGAGCATAGATATCTTTATTACTACGAAAAACGCTTAAACGCGGTCTAGTAGCAGTACCTGATACTACGCCGCGAATACGTTTACGTATTTTATCTCTTCTTTGATTTTTACTTTTTGCCATAATAATTCCTCCTTACTTAGATGCAGACTTACCTGCTTTTTTACGTAAAACTTCTCCTGCAAAACGAATACCTTTTCCTTTGTATGGTTCAGGTTTACGGAATGATCGGATTTTAGCTGCTACTTGCCCTAACAATTGTTTGTCGCAACAAGTCATTGTAATAGAAGGGCTTTTTCCTTTTACAGTTTCAGTAACAACTGTAATTTCTGAAGGAACTTGTAACAAGATTTTGTGTGAATAACCCAATACAAATTCTACCAAGTTTCCTTGGTTCGATACTTTGTAACCTACACCCACAAGTTCTTGAGTTACAGTATGGCCCAAACCTACACCAATTACTAAATTATTTAGTAAAGAACGGTATAAGCCATGAAGGCTCTTATGCTGTTTGCTCTCGCTTGGGCGATTTACAGTCATCACTCCATTTTCAACAATAACGATAAAGTCTTGATCGATGGCTTGAGAAAGTTCTCCTTTAGGCCCCTTTGCAGTTACGTATCCTACGTTAACTGTTACATTCACACCTGATGGTATTTGAATGGGAGCTTTTCCTACGCGTGACATATTTTCTTTTTAATATTATTTAATTGTTAAATGAATTAAGAAACAAAACAAAGAATTTCTCCACCAACGCCAAGTGTACGTGCTTCTTTGTCGGTCATTACACCTCTAGAAGTGGTTAGGATAGCAACACCCAAACCATTTAATACTCTTGGAATATCAGAAGATGCCGAATACTTTCTCAAACCAGGTGAAGAAACTCTTTTTAACGAAGAGATTGCACTTAAACGGGTTTGATTGTTGTATTTCAAAGCAATTTTGATAACGCCTTGTTTGTTTTCTGTTTCCTCAAATTTATACTTAAGGATATAGCCTTTTTCGTAGAGTACGCGCGTAATTTCTCTTTTTAGATTACTTGCAGGAACTTCTACAATACGATGTTGCGCTTTGATCGCGTTGCGCAAACGTGTTAGATAATCTGATATAGGATCAGTCATTTTATTTTTATTTTACCAACTTGATTTAGTTACACCTGGAATTTTACCATCACTAGCTAGTTGACGGAATTGATTTCTACAAACTCCGAAAACACGCATATATCCTCTGGGTCTACCAGTAATTTTACAACGATTTCTCAATCTCACAGGAGATGCATTACGAGGAATTTTTTGTAATTCTTCATAATTACCTTCCGCTTTTAATTTAGCGCGTTTTTCAGCGTAGCGAGCAACCATTGCTTCACGTTTACGCTGTCTGGCTTTCATGCTTTCTTTTGCCATGTCTTATTTTGATTTAAAAGGGAAACCCATTAATTTTAACAATTCTAAACTCTCTTCGTCGTTTTTAGCACTCGTCACCACCGTGATATCCATACCTGTGATTTTGTTCACTTTATCAATATCAATTTCAGGGAAAATGATTTGCT
>CAMBFD010000032.1 GCA_945865625.1 Chitinophaga pinensis | reverse complement strand
CTGGGTGATTGGTTCCAAGCTCTATGATCCCAATTGCTGTATCTGGTTTTAGCGATAAAATTGTCAAAGGAACACCAATATGGTTGTTGAAATTGGCTTGCGTGCATTTTGTATCGAAATGTGATTCTAAAACCCTTTGGCAAATTTCTTTTGTTGTGGTTTTACCGTTACTTCCTCCAATGCTAATGAGCTTTGTGCTAATTTTGGAAGCATGGAATGAAGCCAAATCGGGGAGTGCCTGATTCGAATCTTTGACGAATAATGCATTTGCATGTTGAATTGAAGTGTTTTCAGTAACCACATAAGCGGCTCCTTTTTCAAGCGCTTCAAGTGCAAAGCGGTTACCGTCGAAAGAAGCACCTTTTAAGCAAATAAACAGTGATCCAGGTTTAATGTTGCGAGAATCTGTTGCAATTTGAAAATTGCAAAGTGCGTATTTATCATAAATTTCAGCAATTGAAACTTCAGTCATAATTGGTTCAAATTTAATGGTTCTTTAGGATAAATCTTCCGTTTTTCTTATATTTGAAATACATGCATGCTATGAAATCGATGTTTCAGATTTTGAAGTCCTCAATGATTCTCTTTTTGTTTTGTCTTGTTGGCAGTTTAAATGCTCAATTCAAATACAATAAAAGTGGATACATTGAATTTAAGAAAGATCAAAAAATATTTGAAAATCCATTTTTAGGTGGGTTCAATTCTCCGCAATTTCAAATGATGGATTTAAATGGAGATGGTAAAGAAGATTTGATTGTATTCGATAGAGGTGATTATAAAATTGCTACATTTTTAAAAATTAGTGGCGACTATTTTAAATACAGTCCAGAATATGAACATTTTTTCCCTGATGTGAAGTATTTATTAAAGCTCGCAGATTTAAATAGCGATGGGAAATTAGACCTATTTACATGTCAAGAAACGGGGGAACTTATAATTTATTTGAATCAAACCACATTTGCTGGCAAGCTGAAATTTAAAAACTTAGGACCACAATATTTTAGAAATCAATTCGATACAAGTTTTTATATTTTATACAACCCGTTGAGCTTTGCAAATATGAAAACTGATTTACCTGAAATAAAAGATTTAGACAATGATGGTGACATTGACTTATTGGTTTATGATGCTCAATATTTAACCTATACAATGTATAAAGATGTTAGAGCCGAAAAGGGATGGAGTAAAGACACATTTGAGTTTCAAAATATGGATTATTGTTTTGGTTATTTTTGGGAAGGTTTTGACAATAAGATTCGATTAAATATGTGTTTTTTACAAAGTGGTGGTGGTAATTTTATTCCAAAGTTACGTCCACGCCACGTGGGAGGTGCAAGTTGTTGGTTTAACGATGATGACAGAGATGGTGATTATGAAATGTATCTCGCGAATATAGGCTCAAAGAAAATTTCCAAACTCACCAATGGCAAAGCGGATTTCAAGAATGAATACGACACAATGATTCAGGTAGACACCATGTTTCCTCAAAAAAGCACATCCTTCAATGGATTTGTGTTTCCTGCGGGTTATATGATTCATGTTGATTCAGATACTTTGAAGGATTTGATTTTGGCTCCCAATGGAATTTCAGATGTGAAAGAAACAGAACAAATTTGGTATTATAAAAATAAAGGGACTCCCAAAAATCCTGATTATGAACTCATTAAAAAAGACTTTATTGTTGAGAAAACCATCGATTTTGGGGCAAAAAGTGCACCAGCATTTTTAGATGTAGATAATGATGGTGATCTCGATATGTTAGTTGCGAGCAACGGCGATTATGAAATTACTTATGGATTAAAGGATGTTGTGGCTTTATACACAAATGTTGGTACCAATAAAAATCCTAAATATAGTTTTACAACATCAAATTATTTGCCTTCTGACTCTTCTTATCAAAGTATCATTCCTTGCACTGGAGATATCGACAATGATGGAGATATGGATGTTCTTTTGGGAACGAGTAAAGGAAAAATTGTTTGGTATGAAAATATTGCTGGTATCAATAAGCCAGTTAATTTGAAATTTAAATCAGACAACCTATTAAATTATCAGAATAATTACTCAGAGACTAATTTTGCACCTGAAATATTCGATTATAACAAAGATGGAATCAATGATTTAATTGTTGGAATGTACAATGGTCGCTTGGCTTATTTTGAGGGACAAACCAAAGTAGGAACGCCAACATTTGTATGGAAAACATCCAATGCTTGGGGTGCAAAAGCTAACCTTTGGCGAGATGATGTAAATCCAATTGGATTTGAATCATACGGTTATGCAGTTCCAAGAATTGCAGATTTAAATAACGATGGCATTAAAGAGTTGGTTGTGGGTACATTCTTCGGAAAAATGAGATTGTATCACATAAACAATCATTCCATGTCAGATAGTTTAATTGCAGACGAATCAATGATTTATCAGAATTTTGGAATTGATACATTTGTTCCTAAAATTGGATTTAGGTTAACACCTGCAATTGTTGATTTAGATGGCGATTCAATACCTGAAATGATGTTTGGAATGATGCGTGGAGGTTTGGAATTTGCTAAAAGTGATTTTTCTAAAGTTAAAATTGGAGTTAAGCCAATCAATACTGAAACGTTTAAAGTGAATATATACCCCAATCCTGCAAACTCATCATTTACAATTGATTTGCCAATAAATTCAAATTATTGGAACGTAAACGTTTTTACAAATGCTGGAAGTTTGGTTTATAAAAGCTCCATCAATATTGGAGAAAAAGCTTTATCTGTAAAATGCGATTGGGATAACGGAATGTATTTGGTTCAAATACAAAATGAATTCGGACAAATGGTCACAAAGAAATTATTGGTTCATCAATAAGCTTTGTTGGTCTTTTGAAATGGTGAATTTGTTTTGGCAAAAATGATATTCATCTTCGCGGTTTGATGCAATGATAAAACACTTGTCATTTTTACTTTCATCAATAAGTTTATTGTAAAGATCAATGCCATTTGAATCGAGGTTTGTTAAGGGTTCATCGAGAATTGACAATGGTTCATTTCCAAAAATTGATAGACACAATTTTATCCGCTGTTTCATTCCACTGGAATAGTGCATGAGTGGTTTGTTTCTAATTTTGGATGGAAATTCACAAACATCTATGATTTTCTCAACTGTAACATCCGTTTTAAACGGTTTTAAAACATTGTGATATTTATACCATTCTTCAATTGTAAATTCTTCAGGTAATTCTAATGCAGGTGAGGCCAGTGAATAATATTCATGCCATTGTCCCTCAGAAATATTTACACCATTGTTTTGCCACAACAATGATCCTTCTGTCGGTGAAATTTGTCCCGCAAGCATGAGCGTAAACGTAGATTTACCGGCACCATTTGAACCTAATATAGCGTAGGAAGTACCCGGCAAAATAGGAATTTCTATATTGATTCCGCGAAACAGCCATGTTCTATGGTAGTTTTTACCGCAGTTGTTCAATATAATTTTTGTCATATTACTTGGCTGTATTATAGCCTTTCATCACACCTCTATCTGATTCATTGATGAACGACATTATTTCATCTCTTTCTGGTGTAGGTGAGAATTCAGTTTCAATTAATTTAATGGCTTTAGAAGTATTTGAGCTTTTTACAAATAATGTTCTGTAAATATCTTGAATCTCAGAAATTTTTTCATTGGTGAAACCCCTTCGCCTTAAACCAATACTGTTAACACCTTCGTAACTCAAAGGTTCGCGAGCTGCTTTTGTATATGGAGGAACATCTTTTCTAACCAAAGAACCACCACTAATCATGGCATGCTTTCCAATTTTCACAAATTGATGCACCAATGCTGCACCTCCTAGAATTGTCCAATCACCTATAGATACATGTCCTGCAACTTGAACACTATTGGCAAGTACGCAATTATCTCCAACTACACAATCATGAGCCAAATGCACATAAGCCATAAGCAAGCAATTTTGACCAACTTTTGTATATCCTAGAGCCTTGGTTCCTTTATTGATGGTCACATATTCTCGAATGGTGGTATTATCGCCAATCAAAGTTAAAGTTTCTTCTCCGTCAAATTTTAAATCTTGAGGGATGGCACCTATGGAAGCGCCTGGAAAAATTCTGCAATTTTTACCAATTCTTGATCCTTTGAA
The DNA here is from genome assembly GCA_945865625.1 of Chitinophaga pinensis. Classification (GTDB taxonomy): domain Bacteria; phylum Bacteroidota; class Bacteroidia; order NS11-12g; family UBA955; genus VMCP01. Next base: position 14,488 of record CAMBFD010000032.1, on the reverse strand, counting down.
AATGACAGCACCAGACATTACATGAGTACCTTCTTCAATGACAACATCTGCATGGATTGTTACAAATGGATCAATCACCACATTATCTGCAATTTTAGCAGTTGGGTGAACATATGCTAATGGTTGAATCATTTTTTAATTGTTGTTAATTTTAATGATTTGTGCCATCATTTCTGATTCACAAACTAATTTATCGCCAACCCAAGCACGTCCTTTCATTACACAAATTCCACGACGAATGGGTTCAGTTAATTCTAATTTCATGACCAAGGTATCGCCAGGAACAACTTTGTCTTTAAATTTGGCATTGTCAATTTTTAAGAAATAAGTCCCATAGTTTTCTGGATCTTTAACAGTGCTCAAAACCAATATTCCACCGGCTTGTGCCATTGCTTCTAATTGTAAAACACCAGGCATAATTGGGTCACCCGGAAAATGTCCATTGAAAAATGGTTGATCATATGTTATATTTTTTACACCTACAATTGACGTCTTGTCCATCGCTATGATTTTATCAACCATTAGAAAAGGATGGGCGTGTGGTAGGATTTTAATAATATCTTTTGTAGCAAAAATTGGTTTCTCATTTTGATCATAATAAGGTCTGCCATCTAATTTACGTCTTTGCTCTTTTTTTATGACTTGTTTAATTTTCTTGGCAAAAGCAACGTTGCTTGCATGTCCTGGTCGTGCAGCCATGATTTGTCCTTTCAAAGGCATTCCAACTAAAGCCAAATCGCCAACCATATCAAGTAATTTATGACGTGCAGGTTCGTTTTGAAAACGCAATTCTAAGTTGTTCAAGATGCCATCTTTTTTAACTTCTACAGATTCTTTTCCAAAGATCACTGCAAGTCTGTTCAATTCTTCTTGATTCACAGCTCTATCAACAACAACAATGGCGTTGTTTAAATCACCCCCTTTAATAAGGTTGTTCTTTAACAAATATTCTAATTCATGCAAAAAGCAAAAAGTTCGGCAAGGCGCTATTTCAGAATGAAATTCATTCACATGAGTTAATGATGCATGTTGTGTTCCCAAAACTGGCGAATTATAGTCAACCATAACAGTTAATCTATATTCATTCACCGGCATCGCAATAATTTCGACCTGATTTTCAGCATCAGAGTAGTGGATATTGTATGGAATTTCAAAATACTCGCGCTCAGCATCTTGATCTCTTGTGCCAATTTTTTTGATTCCTTCTACAAAAACAATTGAACTACCATCCATAATTGGCATTTCTGGACCGTCAACACAAATTAAAACGTTATCAACTTCCATTCCAACCAATGAAGCTAAAACATGTTCAATGGTAGATACTGATGCGCCATTTTTTTCTAAAGTAGTGCCTCTACTTGTATCCGTAACTAAGTCGCAATCTGCCTCAATAATTGGTTGATCTGGTAAATCCGTTCTTTGGAATTTATAACCGTGATTTTCAGGCGCAGGACATAAAGTAACTGTTACATTTGCACCAGTATGAAGGCCAACTCCTTGAAAGCTAATTGATTCGTTTAATGTTGTTTGTTTAGGATTTAAATTGCTCATTGACTCTTTAAAATTTCTATTTCTTTTTTTAACTGTTGAATATCTTTAATTAAATCGGTGACTTTACGACTTCCAATCACCCCGCGAAGATACGAGTTTACATCGGTAGCAGGCGTTCCACTAATTTTTTGTCCAGGAGAGAATACACTTTGAGTAATTCCCGCTTGAGCTCCAATAGAAGTATTCGGTGCAATCACAAGATGACCCACCACACCAACTTGCCCACCAAAAATACTATTGTCTCCTACTTTAGTACTTCCAGCAATGCCTGTTTGAGAAGCAATTACAATATCCGATCCAAGTTCAACGTTATGCGCTATTTGAACCAGGTTATCCAATTTTGTACCACGTTTTATGAGGGTAGAACCCATTGTGGCTCTATCAATTGCGCAATTTGCACCAATTTCAACATCGTCTTCAATGGTCACAATTCCAACCTGTGGAATTTTTACATATTTACCTTCGATTGGAGCGAATCCAAATCCATCACTCCCAATAACTGTACCTGAATGTAAAATACAGTTCTTACCTATAATGGTTCCAGCATAAATGGAAACATTGGCATAAATTTTTGAACCATCACCAATTTTAGACCCTTTTCCAATATATGTACCCGCTTCAATTTGTACATTATTGCCAATGATTACATTCGCTTCTATGGTTACATGATGGCCAATGTATGCGTGCTCACCGATAGTAGAGGTTTGGTTTATATGGGCTGAAGGTTCAATGCCATTTTTGCTTTCATTTGGGTCGAAATACTTAGAAAGGATTGTACAAAATGCGAAATAAGGGTTTTGATGCTTAATTAATTTTGATTTAAGGGGCTGTGTGGGCGTGAAATCGGCTGGTACAAATACCACTGAACATTCAGAGGCGTATAGAACTTTCTCATATTTTGCATTCGCAAAAAAACCAAGAGAGCCAATTTGACCTTCTTCTAATTTTGAAACCTTATCTATGATTACATCCTCGGTATCTTGGAAGATACCGCCTGTTTCTAGAGCAATTTGGGAAGCTTTTAATTCCTTCATTGTGGTGCAAAATAATACAAAAAGCCCATTATAGATAATTTTCATGGCTATTTTTTAAACAAACATATGTTGAATCAAAAATTCTATCTATTTTAGCCCCAAATATTAAAACGAAAAATATGGATTTAAACAACAACCCTCAAACAGAACAAAAAGGTCACCCAAAGGGACTATACGTATTGTTTGTTACCGAAATGTGGGAACGCTTCAGTTATTATGGTATGCGAGCCTTATTTATCTTATTCATGACAAAGGCTTTGCTTTTTGACAAAGCTTATGCCTCTGAAATTTATGGTAGTTACACTGGATTGGTTTATTTGACACCTTTATTGGGTGGATACATGGCCGATAGATACTGGGGCAATAGAAAGTCTATTATCATTGGTGGCGTTTTAATGGCTGTTGGTCAATTCTTAATGTTCTTGGCAGGTACTTATTATCAAGATGTAAATATGGCTACAAATTTCATGTTTGTAGGTTTAACTTTCTTAATTATTGGTAATGGGTTCTTCAAACCAAATATTAGCACAATGGTTGGGCAATTGTACCCAGCTGGTGATAAAAGGGTAGACTCTGCATTTACAATCTTCTATATGGGAATCAACTTAGGAGCTTTTGTTGCTCCATTATTATGTGGTTACCTTGGTGATACAGATAATGCTGGTGATTATCGTTGGGGATTTTTAGCAGCTTGTATCGGTATGATATTGAGTTTGTTTTTGTTTATTTCCCTTAAAAATAAATATATTGTTACTCCTGAAGGAGAACAGATTGGTGAAAAACCCAACAGTTCTAGACAAGAAACTTCTGGTGAATCAATTCCAATGAGCCCTGCTCGTATTTTTAGCACATTGGCTATCTTAATTGGTACCTTTGTTGCATTTAAATATTATTTTGAATTAGATTTAATTGGTTCATTTATTTTCTCTTTAACCATTTCTGCTCCATATTTTATAGTTTCAGATCCAACTTTGTCTAAAATAGAGAAAGAAAGAATTTGGGTTATTTATATTGCTGCCTTCTTCGTAATCTTCTTCTGGTCTGCTTTCGAACAAGCAGGCGCTTCATTAACATATTTTGCTGAAGAGCAAACCAATCGAACTATCATGGGTTCAACAATTCCTGCCTCTTATTTCCAAAGTATCAATGCAGTTGCAATTGTATTGTTTGCGCCTTTGTTTGTATGGCTTTGGGGTTGGTTGGGTAATAAAGGCAAAGAACCTGCTTCTCCTTTCAAACAATCATTTGGTCTATTTTTATTGGCAATTGGCTATTTAGTGATTGCTTTTGGTGTAAAAGGACTAGATCCGTCAGCTAAAGTAAGCATGATTTGGCTTGTGAGTTTGTATACCATTCATACTTTTGGTGAACTTTGCTTGTCGCCAATTGGACTTTCAATGGTGAATAAACTTGCTCCAGTAAAATTGGCTTCATTGTTAATGGGAGTTTGGTTCTTGTCAACCGCTGCTGCAAATAAATTCGCAGGTACTTTGAGTACCCTTTATCCTGAAGAAGTAAAAATTGAAAAATCGTTTGTAAATAATGCAAATGTTAAATTGGTTAAATCTTTAGGAGCGAATATGCTCGACACAAATGTTTGGCATGCTGATCCTAAAAGCGAATATCAATTGCCAATTGCAACTTATAAAACAGTTAAAGCTGATAAAAAAGATAGTTTAACAGAACTTTCATTCGATTCATCTTCAAAACATAGCATGGTTTCTGTTTTTCATTTGAAAGTGATTAAATCAACCAATTCAAATATTGACAGAGCTGTTTTGTTAAACGATACGACTATATTAACCCACGATATTGTTGAGGCTAAAAATCCTAAAACTGGCAAATTAGACAAAGTAGAGAAATTGCAATTCTGGAATTTGAAACCTCAAAAGCCTTATTTTGCGGGTGTTAAAATTGAGAACTTATTCGATTTCTTTATGTTGTTTGTTTACATGGCGGGTATTGCCGCTGTAATTTTGTTCTTCTTGTCTTCAAAACTATTGAAGATGATGAACGGAGTAAGGTAAAAAACTTTATTTTAGAATATTACCAGGAGGCTGTATTTTTACAGCCTCTTTTTTTATGCAAAAAATTAAACATCCCAAAGCACTCACATTTTTATTCTTTTCCGAAATGTGGGAAAGATTTGGCTATTACCTTATGATTGGCATCTTTACTTTATATCTAAAAGATGTAAAAGAAGGATTCTCAATGACCGAAAAAGAAGCTTCCGATTTATATGGAACCTTTATCGCCCTCGTGTTTCTTACGCCATTCGTTGGCGGTTTGTTAGCAGATCGTGTGTTAGGATACCGTAAATCTATTTTAATTGGAGGGATATTGATGGGCTTAGGATATTGTTTAATGTCCATTCATAGCGAATTGGCTTTGTACTCAGCAATAGCCTTGGTTGTGATCGGAAATGGATTTTTCAAACCCAATATTTCAACGCTTTTAGGGAATGTTTATAATGAAGAAAAGTACCTTCAAATGAAAGATGCTGGGTACAATATATTCTACATGGGAATTAATGTAGGGGCCTTCATCTGCAATTTCTTTGGAGCAATTTTATATAACGTCTTAGGTTGGGGTGCCGCTTTCTTTGCTGCGGGCATAGGAATGTTTATTGGTGTAATCATCTTTTTAATTGGCACCAAGCACTATAAACATGCCGATGTAATTAAGCCAAAGCTCGATTCAGAAATGTCTCTCGGTAAAATTTTTGGAATCATCCTTTTGCCTTCAGTTGCATTTGGTTTAATCGGTTATTTCCTTCCTTTTACCATGGTTGGCTCAAAAACAACGGATGCATTTTTACTTGGTTGTATTCCTGTTGTTTTGTTTTATGTGATGCTCTATGTAAAGTCCCCCAAAGAAGAAAAATCACAGATAGGAGCTATGCTCACAATTTTTGCAGTGGTGATTGCATTTTGGGCCGTTTTTAAGCAAAACGGATCAACTTTGAATACGTGGGCCGATCGCTATACCGACCGAGAAGTACCTGAAGTTGTTCTGCCCATGATTAAAAATGTTAAACTTGCCGAAAAGATTGATTATAAGAAAGATTCGGTATCTTATTTAGACAATCAGTTCAGGCCTATTGCAAAAGGAGCAAAGGAGTATAATTATCCAAATTATTTCAAAAATTCTGATCAAACAAAGTTGCCAAAAGAAGGAGATTCTGTTTATGCCTTTAATACAAATTTATTCCAATCGGTGAACCCTTTCTGGGTGGTTGCATTGACACCTTTGGTATTGGCGTTTTTTGCATTTTTAAGAAGAAAAGGCAAAGAACCTAAAACACCAACGAAAATTGCATTAGGCTTGTTTATTTCAGCGCTATCGTGCTTAGTAATGGTTGGAGCGGTTTATGCCTGCAATAACGGCATTGGGAAATCTTCACCAATGTGGTTTATTTCATCTTATGCAGTGATCACAATCGGTGAATTGTTTTTAAGTCCTATGGGATTGTCACTCGTTTCGAAATTAAGTCCCCAAAGACTCACAGCGTTAATGATGGGAGGTTGGTTTCTTGCTACGTCCATCGGGAATAAACTATCGGGAGTATTGAGTTCGCTATGGGACACTTACGACAATAAAGCGAACTTCTTTTATGTGAATACGATTTTGCTATTCAGTGCAGCCTTATTACTTTTCTTTATGTTGAAAAAGTTGAATAAAATAATGGGGTAATTTTAAGCTTGAATGCGCTTAGCTTCGCTCAATAGTGCTGATTTTTCAATTGGCACAACACCTGTCTTTTCGCAAACCAAACCGCCTGCTAAATTACTTAATTCTGCCAAAGTTTTGATATCGGTATTCAATGCTAAACAAAGTGCGGCAACACTTACAACGGTATCGCCAGCGCCGCTTACATCGGCAATATTTCTGATGTGCGCTGGAATGACCATATGTTCATTTCCTTTTTTAATGAGTACACCTCTTTCGCTTAAAGTAATCATTGAAATTACGTTATTCAATTTGCTTTCCAACAATGAAACCGCGTCAAGAATTTGTTCGATAGTCTCTAAATTATTTTCGACATTCAAACCTTCTTTAATTTCTTTTAAATTAGGCTTAAACAATGTGGTTTTTTTATAAGATAGAAAATTTGATTTTTTAGGATCGACTATACTTGGCTTATTTGAAGCAATGGATTTAGCAATGAATTTTTCAATGTTTTTTGCATGCAAAACACCTTTATTGTAGTCTTCAAAAATAACCACATCAGCAATTTCTAACTCTCTGTTGAAATGTTCTTCTAACAAAAAACTATCTAAAGTGTCTATTTCAGATTTTACTTCATGGTCAATTCTCAAAAGTTGGTGATTGTTTCCTAAAATCCTAGTTTTCGTTGTCGTTTTTCTTTTATCACTACTGAGAATAGCCCTCGAAGTTAAACCTTGTTTATCGAGCAATATTTTTAAATCTTCTCCTTCTTTATCCTTTCCAATCACTGAACAAAGAATTGGAATGCCTCCCATAGCCTTAATGTTTAAAGCTACATTTCCAGCTCCACCTAGTCGTGAATCAAAAGAAGTGACATCAACTACCGGAACAGGTGCTTCGGGAGAAACACGGTCAACCTTACCAATGATGTAATTATCTACCATTACATCGCCAACAATGAGGACTTTTAAACCATTGAACTTTTTAAATAATTCGTCGAAGTTGATTTGATTTGTCATTACTGCAAATATACCTTTTTTTAATTGAGAAGACTCAATGCTTTTGCAATGCGAGAAACAGACTCAATGATTAAGTCTTCAGAAGTTGCATAAGATAATCGAATGCAATTTGGAGAACCAAAGGCTGTGCCCGCAACAATTGATACGCCTGTAACCTCTAAAATAAATAAGCAAAGTTCGTCGGATGTGCCAATGATATGACCATTGTAAGACTTTCCTAAGAAATGAGAAACATCTGGAAAATGATAAAAGGCTCCATCGGGATTAATGTTATGAAGTCCTTCAATTTCAGATAATTTATCAAACATTAAATTCCTGCGTTTTTCAAATATGACTTTCATTTCAGACACAGAATCTTGGTTTCCATTTAAAGCTTCAACGCCAGCAGCTTGAGCCACAGAATTTGAACCACTCGTAATTAATCCTTGAATTTTTTCGCATGCATTAACCAAATCTGAAGGGCCAGCCATGTAGCCAATTCTCCAACCTGTCATGGCATATCCTTTCGATAATCCATTGATCACGGCCACACGTCCCTTCATAGAAGGAAATTCAGCGATAGAGTAATGGCGATCTACATAATTGATTTTTTCGTAGATTTCATCACTTAATACAAATATGTTCGGATGCTTTTCCAACACTTTTACCCAAGCTTCCAATTCACCATAACTCATCACAGATCCACTAGGGTTACATGGCGAAGAGAACATGATTAACTTTGTTTTATCGGTAATGTGCGATGATAATTGCTCAGCCGTTACTTTATAATTGTTTTCTGCACGTCCTTCAATTTGAATTGAAACACCTCCTGCATATGTAACCATAGAAGGGTAACTCACCCAAAAAGGTGCGGGTAAAATAACCTCGTCACCAGGGTTAATGATCGACAACACCGCATTCCATAAACTTTGTTTAGCCCCATTACTCACAATGATTTCATTGGCAGTAAAATCAAGATAATTGTCTCTTTTTAATTTTTGACAAATAGCATTTCGCAATTCTAACGTACCCGCAACAGGAGTGTAGTGAGTTTGACCCGCATTCATTGCGTTGGTAGCCGCTTCACAAATATTTTCAGGGGTGTCAAAGTCTGGCTCACCAATACTTAAACTGATAATATCCTTTCCTTGCTCCTTAAGTTCTCTTGCCAATTTGGTCATGGCAAGTGTTTGACTTTCAATAACAGTTTCTAAACGTTGACTTAGATTCATGATGTTAATACAATATTAGTATTCCTTTTTTAAAAAATCGTAAATAAATGTTATAATTTTGCTTCGAATGAAAATCTTGTTTGTAGCCAATCGTGTACCATTTCCACCTTTTCGAGGCGATAAGTTGAAAATATTCAATTTGGCCAACGAATTGTGCAAGCATCATGAACTTCATTTAATTACAATTGCTGAGAATCAAGACGATGTGAACTCAGTTAAAGAGCTTTTAAAACCTACAGTGCATCTCAATGAAAATGGCCAACAAATTCTATTATTTCATTCACTTAATTGGGAATACAGACCGAAGTGGCTTTCTGCGGCCTCAGCTTTTTTTGGAATTTTTTCAAATAGGCCACTTCAAGTTGCATTTTTTAGATCATCTGGATTTGCAGTTCGATTAAAACAATTGCTGAGTGAACATCAATTCGATGCTGTTCACGTTCAACACATTAGAATGGCCCAGTATTTTGAAGCATTGGGTTGTGAAAATGTAATTTTAGACTTGCCAGACGCTTTTAGTTTATACTGGAAACGAAGAATTGCTAAAAGTGGCAATTTTATCAGCAAATGGATCGCTTCCATTGAATATAAACGTTTATTTAATTACGAGAAGCAAATGCTTCCCAAATTCAAAAAAGTACTCGTTTGCAGTCGTGAAGATCAACAATATCTCATTGAAAACACCGGCGTAAATGTTGAACTACTTCAAAATGGTGTCAATACTGATGTTTTTTGCCCAAGAGATGTTTCCTATACCCAAAACAGGGTTTTATTTACAGGGAATATGGATTATGCACCAAATATTGATGCTGTAACATATTTTGTAGAGGAAATTTGGCCAAAAATTGTTCTGAAGGTTCCAGAAGCTCAATTTGTTATTGCAGGACAACGACCGGTTGCAAAGGTTTTGTCCCTCAAAAGTGAAAATATTCATATTACTGGATTTATTCCAAATTTAGCAGATGAGTATGCAAAGGCGCATGTGGTTGTTTCTCCTTTGAGAATTGGAGCAGGAACCCAAAATAAAGTACTTGAGGCTCTTTCTATGGATATTCCAGTTGTGAGCACCAACGTGGGTTATTCTGGACTGGAACTTGAAATAGGTGAGGGTATCGCTCTCTCCATAAATTCCAATGAATTTGCAGAGAATGTGGTTAGAATTCTATCTGATGAAGAATACCGAGGTAAATTAGGTAAAACAGGCGGCCAAAAAATTAGAAGTCGTTTTTCTTGGCAAGGGATTGCTCTGCAATTAGAAGCTTATTTGAAGCAGGTTGCAAAGCCAAATTAAACAATTTGTTCACACCATACAAAAAACTTAATTGTAATTCAATACTTTTGATTCAATATGAATCGAAAGACCAAATTAATCACTACTTTATTCATTTTTTTAGGGACATTTACCATTGGGATGTCTCAAAAAAACAAGACTTCATCGACAAATAGCGATGGGTCTCTAGATCTTAAATTAAAAGACAGTTTAACAAAGTCATTTTTAAATCAAATTAAATTTAGAATGATAGGTCCCGCAACTACAAGTGGGCGTATTGTTGACATTGCAGTGAATCCTGAAAATCATTCCGAATACTACATTGCAGCTGCATATGGTGGGGTTTGGAAAACTAAAAATGCCGGAACAACGTTTGAGCCAATTTTCGATAATTATGGAACTCAAAGCATTGGTTGCTTGGCTATTGATCCTCAAAACACCCATGTGATTTGGGTTGGAACAGGTGAAAACAACAATCAACGATCGGTGGGATATGGGAATGGTATTTACAAGAGCACAGATGGTGGTAAGTCATTTACCAATATGGGTTTAAAAAATTCAGAACACATTGGAATGATCAAAATCAATCCAACAAACTCCAAGGATATTTGGATTGCCGCATACGGTCCACTTTGGAAAGAAGGTGGTGAAAGAGGTATTTACCATTCAACCGATGCTGGAAAAACTTGGATTTTGGCTTTCAACATATCTAAAAATACAGGTTGTAATGAAATACATTTCGATCCTTTTCAATCTGGTGTAATCTATGCTGCATTTCACCAGCGCAGACGACATGAATGGACATATTTGGGCGGAGGGCCAGAAAGTGCACTTTACAAATCTGAAGACAATGGACTCACTTGGAATAAGTTAGGCAATGGTTTTCCTTCTGGTGAATTAGGCCGCATTACATTGGGAGTCAGTGTAAAAAAAGGGTTGCTCTATACAATGGTTGAAGCTTCTAATGATAAAGGTGGTATTTTTGTGAGTCACGACCATGGTGCTTCATGGAGTAAGGTAAACAGTTTTACAACAGCTGGTAATTATTACCAAGAGTTAATGACTGACCCCATCGATCCAAACAAATTCTATGTGATGGATATGATGATTAAAGTTTCAGAAGATGGCGGTAAAACTTTGAAAAACCTCGGAGAGCCTAATAAACATGTAGACAATCACGCAATTTGGGTGAACCCCTCAAACGGCGAACACATGATTGTTGGTTGTGATGGTGGTTTATATGAAACTTTCAATCACGGAAAAGAGTGGAATTTTAAAGACAACATTAGCATCACACAGTTTTATAGGGTTTCTACCGACAACAATACTCCTTTCTATAACATTTACGGCGGTACCCAAGACAACAATTCACTTGGCGGACCAAGTAGAAACAACTCTGCAAACGGAATTTCAAATGCAGAATGGTTTGTTACTGTTGGTGGCGATGGTTTTAAATCTCAGGTGGATCCTAAAAATCCAAACATCGTTTACAGCCAATGGCAATATGGTGGATTGATACGATTCGACAAAAAAACGGGTGAATCAATGGACATTAAGCCAGTAAGTCCATTTGGTGCTGGTCCTTTAAAATGGAATTGGGATGCTCCATTAATTATTAGCAAATACAACAATCGCAAATTGTATTTTGCTGCAAATAAAGTGTTTATGTCTGAAGATATGGGCAATTCTTGGAAATTGATTTCCAATGATTTAAGTAGGGGTATTGATAGAAATACTTTACCTGTAATGGAAAAAGTTTGGGGCCTTGATGCTGTTGTGAAAAATCAAAGTACCAGTATTTATGGAAACATTACAGGGTTAACAGAAGGTGCCAAAGGACAATTGTATGCTTGTACCGATGATGGGTTAACTTATGTAACAAATGATGATGGTGCTACATGGACAAAAATGGGTGAAATGTTCCCTAATGGACCTGCTGCTGCAAAAAATGGTGCAGGTTATCCTTTTGTAAGCATGATTCAAGCTGGTAGAAGTGCAAATACGGTTTATGTTGTTTTGGATCATCACAGATTTGGAGATTTCCAGCCTTATGTCTATAAATCAATTGACAATGGTAAAAATTGGACAAAAATCACCAAAGGGTTGCCAGAAAATGGTCCTGTAAAATGTGTATTAGAAGATAATGTTGATTCTGATGTAATATTGGTAGGGACAGAATTTGGTTTCTACATATCTATTAATGGTGGACAAACATTTATCAATTGGCAAGGTGGAATGCCACCAGTTCCAATTAAGGATATAGTGCATCAGGTGGAACAAGATGATATTGTACTTGCTACTTTTGGTAGAGGTTTTGCAGTTTGCGACGATTACGATAGAATTCGTGAATTCAAGGCAACAATCAACGCAAAAGAGACGACTAGAATCTTAACCCCTTTAACAGCCATGCTGTACATTCCCTCATCTCCATTGGGTGGATCTGGTAATGGCTATAAAGGAGCTTCGAGATTTATGGCGCCAAATCCTACCGAGAAGGCTATTTTGTATTACAACATTCAAAAAGAATTTCCCTCAATAAAATCGAGAAGAGAAAAGAGAGAAACTGAGAATTCAAAAAATCCGAATGCATTGATCTATCCATCAAAAGATTCAATTTTTTCGGAATCAAATGAAACCACTGCAAAACTCTTCATATCTGTTTATCAGAATACCGATAAGTTTGGCGAAATAAAAAGTCTTAAAAACATTCTAATTGCGAGATGGTCAATACCGGCATCTAAAGGTTGGGCAAAAACAGAGTGGAATTTAAAGCATTCAATTAAGCCTGTTGTGATGAAAACAGATGATAAGGTTGAAACATCTTGGGGACCTTATGTTAACAATGGTGATTATTCAATTGTAATTGAAGAATATAACAATGGATTATATCAATCAATCAGTACTCCAATTTTACAAAGAGTGCAGTATTTATATGAACCAACCATACCATTTGATCAAAATAGAAATCAAAAGATCAATACAATGAATGAAGTTCGTTCAGAAATTGAAATTACAGAAAACAAGTTAAGCAAGTTAAAAGCTGGAATAAATGCAATTGCACAAGGCATTCAGCATTATTCAGTTGCAGGCTCTACTTACCAATTTTATGAAGCAGTTTCAAAAGAGTTAAATGGTTTTAATATATTGCTATACGGAAATTCTGTGTTGGCTGCCAAAGAATTTGAAACTGTAGATGGCATAATTTCAAGATTTTGGAATGCGTATTATTCCACTTTTGATGCACTGAATGCCCCAACTGAAACACATTATCAAGTATTTACAGATGTAAGAGAGCAACTAAAGAGTGTGAATTTGAAATTTGAAACCCTTAAAAATCAATATAATGATTATTTAAGAGCCAATCCAGGATTGGGTGAAATGCCTTTTATGTGGTAATTGAACGGTTTTTAAGACAACAAAAAAAGGCTCTGAAATCAGAGCCTTTTTTTGTTATTTTTCTGTATTAATTATTTCTTTTTGTTTTTGCAACATTCGTCTCCTTTGGAGCAAGTTGCATTGTTATCTTCATCGCAAACAGCTTCGCCTGAGCAACCTTCATGTTTTTGAGGCTTCCCTTGGCAACAATCTTTTTCGTCATTACATTCGCCACCGATCCATTTGCCATCTTTACCAAAATGAGCTAAGCACTTAGCTTTCTCTTCAGCGCTACATCCAAGACTATAGCACATTGCAGCACATTGGTCTTTGGTTAAAGTAGCACATTTGCTCATATCACATTTGCTTGCTTTATCACAATTAGCTGACATTTCAGTGCATTGACCAGCTTTTTTAGCAGGTTCACCAAATGTTTTACCAGCAATAAAAGGAGCAATAACCAAAGAAACGATAGACATTAATTTGATTAAGATGTTCATTGAAGGACCAGAGGTGTCTTTGAATGGATCTCCAACAGTATCACCCGTTACAGAAGCTTTGTGTGGTTCAGATTTTTTATAGAATGTTTCACCGTTAATTTCTACACCTTTCTCAAATGATTTTTTAGCGTTATCCCAAGCGCCACCTGCGTTTGATTGGAAAATGCCCATCAAAACACCTGAAACAGTAACACCAGCCAAAAGGCCACCTAAAACTTCAGGGCCGAAAATGAAACCAACAATTATTGGAGAAATTAATGCAATTGCACCTGGCAACATCATTTCACGGATAGAAGCTTTTGTAGAAATAGCTACACATTTTTCATATTCTGGTTGCGCTGTATATTCCATGATTCCTGGAATTTCGCGAAACTGACGACGAACTTCTTGTACCATATCCATGGCTGCTTTTCCAACAGCTTGAATACACAATGCAGAGAAAATAAATGGAATCATCGCTCCAACAAATAAACCTGCTAAAACTGGTGCTTTGTAAATATCAATCGCATCAATACCTGCAATACCAACAAAAGCAGCAAATAATGCTAACGATGTTAAAGCTGCAGAAGCAATAGCAAATCCTTTACCAGTAGCAGCCGTTGTATTACCAACCGCATCTAAATTATCGGTACGCTCACGAACTTCAGGAGGTAATTGACTCATTTCAGCAATACCACCAGCGTTATCAGCAATAGGTCCAAAAGCATCAATGGCTAATTGCATAGCTGTTGTTGCCATCATACCTGCAGCAGCAATTGCTACACCATATAAACCAGCGCAGTAATACGAACCCATAATACCAGCAGCTAAAGTTAAAATAGGAATAACAGTAGATTTCATTCCAACTGCTAAACCACCA
>CAMBFD010000031.1 GCA_945865625.1 Chitinophaga pinensis | reverse complement strand
TGTGCATATCCGTAATACTTAAGGGAGCCAATATGGTATCTCGCACATAAGTTTCATAGTTCTGTTTGGTTATTTTTTCAATTATTTCTCCAAGTATATTAAAACCCAAATTAGAGTATTTAGCACTTGATCCTGGAGCAAAATCAAGCATTTGTTTGCTTAGCGTATATTGAATGATGGTTTCATTATTTGCAGGAGGCGGAACTGCCATATCCAATGCAATTGCATATGAATTATGCTCGGGGTCGCCTGAAATATCTCTATCCCAACCACCCTGATGAGAAAGCAAATGCTTCACTGTAATGCCATAAACCCTCTTGTCTAATATACTTCGATAGATTGAATCATTTAATATGCCATTTGCACCAAAAACGAGATCATTTAAACCTACTCTGCCTTGCTCGTAGAGATGCATGATAGTAATTGCTGTAATTTGCTTGGACAAGCTTGCTATTCTAAAAATATTTTCAGGACACACAGCAGTATTAGTAGATGAATCTGCAAGTCCAAACCCTCTGCTGTAAACCAAACGTCCTTTATAAGTAATGGCTAATTGTCCTCCAGGAATATCATAATTTTTTAAAAGATTCTTCATTGCAACATCGAAGTTGACAAGCGAAGGAGAATAATAACCTGTTTGGGCTTTTACACTTAGTTTACATGTGAATAATAACAAAATTGCAATGGCTTTAAATAGTATTTTTTTTGTTTTTATGATTTGGAGTTTTTGATTGATTGAATTGGATATTTTCATATTTCTTTGAATGGATTTTATGTATATTTATTCTTTAATCACTTTAAATGTTTGTTTTAAATGATCATCACCTATACTGAGCAGATAAATACCACCAGGTAAATTCCCTAATTCAATCATTGTATTTTCTGAATTTATTTTTCCATCAAATACTATTTTTCCTGTAAAGTCATTAAAAGTATAATTTGAACCAAGTAATTTCACAGGAACATTTATATTGATCTGGTTTTTTGCTGGATTCGGATTTATAGAAATAGCGTTGAAACGCACTTCGCTTAAACCTAAATTAATACCTACGTTAACAGTTTTAGAAGCGGTACAACCATTACAATCAGTAGCAGTTACAGCATAAGTTCCTGCAGCTACTCCAGTCAGGTCTTCAGTTGTTGCACCATTAGACCATTTATATGTGAGCGTGGAAGTATTGGTTCCATAATGAACTTGAATAAGAGGGGCTCTTGGACTATAAACTGGATCTGGAAAACTACCACCATGTCCAACAGTAATTGTAAGTGCAGCATTGCTTCCCCAAGGAGTAACACCACTTGTTCCAGTAGTATTTGAATATGTTAATGTTCCATTAAGTCCTAAGTAAAATCCATATGTTGCACCAGCTGGAATTGTTACAGCTTTCATTGGAATTGCACCACTGAATACTGGAACGGTTAGCGTTCCTCCTGATGGAACTGTAGCACTTGCATTAGATGCAACAGCAATCCAACCATTTACATTGCCTTTTTGAGGGACATATGAACCAGGATAATAATAAATTTCGTAACTGCTCGCTTTTCCAAAGTTGGAACCAAAACTACCTTGAGAAATCCCTGTAATGGTTAATGGATTCCCAGATGTGTTTATCATGTTGAACATTACTCCAGCTGCGCCAGAATTTGCTCCAAAGTTTGATGCTAAACTAGTAGGAGTAATACAATTCCAACCCTTCACTGATAAATCAACAGAACCATCTAATGCGCTTGAACTACTTGCATCAACAACTACTGCTGAAGCTGAAACATCACAATACAAACATGAAGCAGTATCGCTTATAGTCGCTAAAGAATTGTAAGAATACGCAGCTGTGTCCATACAACCCGCACAAGTAGTATAATTACAATCAACATTAACCATAGCTGATGCAGAATAGTTACATGCTTTAGGATCTGTGCAACCATAAACAACCCCCGACTGACAAGTATAGGTAAGTAAGCCAGATCTAAAAGTATCTATAGCCGCTCTCATCCTTGTCTTTTGATCTTGTGTAAACATACTCCTGCAATCCGTATAATCCATATAATTCATAAACATTTCACCATTAGCCCCTGAATTACATGCGCTGTATGTATTATAAGGAAATGTTGGAGTGCCATAAGTTGATGATGACTCAGCTGGAGTATCATCACAAAAATCATCACCGCAATTGGAAGTTTCTTTAATGTTATTGCCCCAAATATGATTTAAGTTTAACCAATGTCCTATTTCATGTGTTGTAGTTCTTATTGTAAAAGAGGCCCAAGAGGCTGTGCCGATATTGCCAAACCTCGTATAATCAACAACTACACCATCAGAACTAGAGGGACCGCCAGGTAATTGGGCATAACCGCGAAGATTACCCAAATCACAAACCCAAATATTTAAATACTTTGAGGTATTCCAAGCATCAGTACCCCCGGATGATGTATATTTAACTCCATCATTTGACCAACTTACCCCATTAAAAGTTCCGGGAGAAAAGCTAGTTTGTTTCGTAGCAGTTCTAGTAATACCAGATGTGCTATTTCCATTTGGGTCTTTTGTGGCAAGACAAAACTCGATTTCACAATCTGCTGCTACTGCTGCAAAAACAGAAGGAATAGCTGAAGTATCGGCATTCGATTTTCTATAATCCTTATTTAAAATAGCTATTTGTGATAAAACCTGTGCCGCACTTATATTCTCCGAGGGATTGGCATAAACTACATGAACAACAACGGGAATGGTTATGATTGTACCCTTCCCCTTCCTTGATTGAATGGTAGTATGAGTTTTAATATATTTTTGTAATGCTTGTTCATTTTGCAACATTTTATTTTCTAGTTGTGGATCTTGAGCTTTTAAATATTCAAGATTTGCCATAGTTCCGCATTCTATTTCTTGAGCTTTTACAAAAGAAAAAGTAAAAGAAAACAAAAAATACAATGTAAATATTTTTATTTTTTTCATGATTTTATTTTTATTTAAACATCAAACATATTCATAATAAATCACTTAAAATAATTTAATTGCAATAATTTAATATTTATTATTATCGATTTTCAATAAATTAATATTGGTTATTTTCAGTTGTCCCGTTAACTTTTTTCCAATCCTTTTAAACCCCAGTAAATACTGATGTTGACAGCGATTTTTGGTTTTTTCGATTTGAATTTCTCAAAAAATGTGATAAAACTAGAAAATGAATCTTGGAAATACGAATCAGTTAAGGTCAATTCAACTCGGAGATTTTATTGACGATGCGCAAGGATTGGGATTGCCAACTTTGGAGGACATTGTAAATGAACTTCAAAAGCCGGGTTTAGACCCGAGGGGAATGGCCGAGGAAGTGACCTTTGCAGATACGGTGAGAAGTATCAATGATTTGGATATCGGATTGGAATTGAATGGAATTGTAACAAACATTACCAATTTTGGTGCTTTTGTAGACATTGGGGTGAAGCAAGATGGGCTGGTTCATATTAGTCAGGTTGCCGACAAATTCATTAAGCATCCTTCGGAAGTGGTTTCTTTGGGCCAACAAGTGAAGGTGCGTGTATTGGAGGTCGATGTCCCTCGAAAAAGAATCAATTTAACAATGAAATTTAGGTAATTTCTGAACAAAACTGAATTAAAGCATAACCTTTTTAAAGTATCTTTGTATATATATTATGGCGAACGAAAGACAGCGAGGTCAAAGAGTGTTAACATCACCAACTGGAAGTAAATTAAATTGTAAAGGATGGGTTCAAGAGGCAGCTTATAGAATGCTTCACAACAATTTAGATCCAGATGTTGCTGAACGTCCGGAAGATTTAATTGTTTACGGTGGTTTGGGTAAAGCGGCTCGTAACTGGGAAGCTTTTGATCAAATTTGTGACGCATTGTTAGTCTTAAATGACGATGAAACGTTGATGGTTCAAAGTGGAAAGCCTGTTGCCATTTTACCTTCTCACAAAGATGCGCCGAGGGTGTTGATTTCTAACAGCCAACTTGTTCCAAAATGGGCAACTTGGGAACATTTTAGAGAATTGGAAGCCAAGGGGTTGATGATGTATGGTCAAATGACAGCGGGTAGCTGGATTTACATTGGATCTCAAGGCATCGTGCAAGGTACATACGAAACTTATGCAGAATGTGCTCGTCAGCATTTTGGAGGGACATTAAAAGGAACCCTAAATGTAACGGCCGGACTTGGTGGTATGGGCGGTGCCCAACCTATGGCAATTACAATGAATGAAGGGGTTGCGTTGGTGGCGGAAGTTGAAGAATGGAGAATACGTAAACGTTTAGAAACCCGTTATTTGGATGTAATGAGCCGCGATGTTGATGAGGCCATTGACATGGCAGTTCGTGCCAAAGAAAATGGAGATGCTGTGAGTATTGGTGTTCTGTGCAATGCTGTGGAGTTGTTGCAAAGAATGCTCGATAGAAACATCATTCCTGATACATTAACAGATCAAACGAGTGCCCACGATCCTTTGATTGGCTATTATCCGATGCAAATGGATGTTGAAGCGGCAGATCGAATGAGACGAGACAATCCAGATAAGTACACTGAATTGAGCTATGAAACAATGTACCGCCATGTTGAATTGATGTTGGAATTGCAGAAAAAAGGTTCAATAACATTTGATTATGGCAATAATTTAAGGGGTAGGGCTTTGGAAAAAGGTTTGAAAAATGCCTTTGATTTTCCAGGGTTTGTGCCTGCTTATATTCGTCCATTGTTTTGTGAAGGTAAAGGACCTTTCCGTTGGGTGGCATTAAGTGGTGATCCAAACGATATTTACGCTACCGATCAGAAGATATTAGAGTTGTTTCCAGAAAACGAAAGTTTGATACGTTGGATGAAAATGGCTGCAGAGAAAATTGAGTTTCAAGGACTTCCAGCAAGAATTTGTTGGTTAGGACAAGGGGAACGTCAAAAAGCGGCATTGGCATTTAATGAAATGGTGAAGAATGGCGAAGTAAGCGCACCAATTGTGATCGGAAGAGATCATTTAGATACGGGTTCGGTTGCATCTCCAAATAGAGAAACTGAAGCCATGATGGATGGTTCTGATGCAGTTGCTGATTGGCCCATTTTAAATGCATTTATTAATGTTGCTGGCGGTGCTAGTTGGGTGAGTTTACACCACGGTGGTGGAGTGGGTATGGGTTATAGCATTCACTCTGGAATGGTCATTGTTGCCGATGGTACCGATGATGCTGAAGCGCGGTTACGTAGAGTTTTACACAACGATCCAGGCATGGGAGTTGTAAGGCATGCCGATGCTGGATATGAATTGGCAAAAGAAACGGCTAAGCAACATGGCTTAGAATTGGCTGAAAGATTGAAAAACGGTTAATTTTCGTTGCTTATTTTATAATCGAGTGTCGATTTATTGATTGTTAAAATACGTTGGTAGTCTCTATCTGTATAATGGTCAACAATTCGATACTTGTAGTTTTGACGGGTTGAAAGATTGTCGAACCCGATTTCACGGAGGCAGCTTTCTAAGATAAAATCTTGGTTCTTAACAATGAGTCCATTTTCGTCAATGTCGAGCATCACCAGTCCATATTCTTGTCCAGAACCGCATAGTCCCATTAGATAATGTCTTGAGGGATATTTGAATTCTAGAAGTATCTTTAATTGATCCTGAGATTGTTTGTATGTAACCACTTTATAGTTTTTGTAGATATACCCTAAATTGAGTAAATTAATGTGAATATCAGGTTTGACTTTTTGTGTAATGTGAAAAATTTCAAGGTTTTCAGTAATATTCACTTCATAGTTATTCCAAACAACGGGTTGTTTTGTGCCGTCAGAAAAGTACCGATGTCCAACCAAACTATCAGCAAGTTCTTCAAATATGAATTTTTCTTTGAATAGATTCATATTTTTAAAGTGGTCAATGCTTTTCCAGAAATCTTCATACTGATAGTTAAGGCTGAGTAGAGTGTCGTCTTTGCTTTCATCTGCAAACGAGTATAAGGTTAGCACATAATCACCGCTATAAACACCTGCAAGTGGAATCTGATTTTTATCGTTATCGTAAAAATAATAGCCTTTTACAGAATATACAGAAGAATGAATATCAGAAACTTCAAATTGTTTCAATACAAATGTTGCCGGATTTTTATTGTCAATACTGGCAGTTATAATTTTTTGATCAATTTTGATTGGTAAAACATGAGCGCCAGTTATTTGCGCTCTGCCTTGTTTTTCTGAAAGTAGTAAAGCAAGAATGAAAATTGTTTTAAGGAGTTTAAATCGATACATATTAACAAATATAAAGAAATTTTCATGCCTTTGGGGAAGTTTCAACGGTATAATTTAGTCGAAAAAAAAGCCGGATAAATCCGGCTTTGTATGGTTCAATATGAAACTAATTATTTTCTAACTTTAACATCAGGAAGGCTAATGTCTTTAGCCGCCGGAGCCGCATTTGTTTTTGCTGGTTTTTTCACGTTTTGGTAAGATGCAGCTGCCAATGAAATAACAACCAATAAAAGGGCACCAATCCAAGTGATTTTTTCTACGATATCAGTGGTTTTTTCTACACCGAAAATTTGATTTCCTTGTGAGAAGTTAGACGCCAACCCACCACCTTTGGGGTTTTGAATTAAGATAACTAACATCAATAAGATGGAAACGATAATTGCTATGATTAATAACCAGGTCATAAGTTGTGTTCTTGTTTAATTTTGTTTATTAAAGATGCAAAGTACGACAATTTTTCGGGAAATTTCAACTGTAATTGATTATAAACTTTTATAGCCTTTTCTGGATGACCTTGCATCGTGTAAATCTTTGCTAGTGTTTCAGTTGCCAAATTAGTATCGAGTACTTCACTTTTTTTCATGGCCTTTTCAGGAGAGAAAAATTCTTGTTTTGGACGTTGGATACTTGGATTTTCTTGTATGAATTTATCAATTAAAACCGTTTTTGAAACTTCTTTTGGTTTGTTATTTGGGCCTTGATTTGACAATCCCGAATTTAACCAAGCAAAGAAATCGATGTTTTGTACTTCAGGCTCAAAGGTTGGTTTTTTGGGTTCAATGGCATTGATATTTTCGATTTTAAAAAAATCTTCAATGTTATATCCTGCTGAGAATTGAATTTCTTTGAATGGTTTTATTTTTTCTACAATGGGTTCTGCAATATTTTCTTTTTCTGTAGTTTTTGTATTTTCTTCATTCAATTGCAAATCTGTATCTGGATCAAATAGCCAAGTTCTATTTGTTTTTTCAACTTCTAAATCTGAGGTTTCAATGATTGTATCTGCTTCAATAAAAGGAATGAATAGCATTGATTCTAGTTCTTTATTGAACTCTTGAACTGATTTTTTTTCTTCCTTGAATTCTAATTGTTGTTCAAAATGGTAGATAGTTTCAGTGATTTTAAATATTTCGCCTTCTAATTTGATCTCAGGATCAATAACCGATTCTGTTTGTTCTATTTCTGAATTTTGTGTTTCAAATTCTGGCGCTGCATCTAAGGTATCAAATGCAATTTCGAAGGTCGACTTTGATTCAGGTTCATGAGTAAGGACCACCTCATTATGTATAGGTTGAGTTTCTAAAATTGGTTCAGTTTCAGATGGCTCAATAGATTGAGAATTTAAATCGACATTGGGGTTTGGTAGTTCGATTACTTGAATGTTTTTTTCGACATTGACTTCGATGATGTTTTGGTTTTCTGCCAATAAACGATTTGTTTTATGAATGTAATGAAACATCCATTCACGGTCTGATACCCTAAGCGCTGCTTGAAAGAGCGTATTTTCAGTTCTAAAGTCATGTTTGAAAGCATAATGCTTACTTAACAAAACATAAGGTAGGCTAAAATAAGGAAATGATTGGCATAATTGTACCAAATCAATTACAACATCTGCGTTGAGTTGTTCATTTTGATTGACGATATTTGATAATGAATCTTGGTTCACCAGTCTAATGCAACAGCTGCAAAAATTTGTTGGGTTATAATTGTTCCTAATTCTTCGGTCAAATTATCTTCAATGCTTGTAAATTCGGAAGTAGCATCAAATATTTTTGAAGAAGTAAAGGTTTTAGTAAAATTCTTTTCTGGATATTTTTGGCAATTAAATTCGATTCTTACACCCATTGTAAATTGGGTTTGAGAGGCCCCAGTTGTAGGACTAATGGCGGCTGGTTCGAGTATGTAATTTACAATTGTTCCTTCAAATTGATAGTCACCATTTTCGGAGATAAGTCCTAGGCGGGTTTCTGTTTGAAATTTAGTCTTTAATTTTTCTGTAAGGTTCATGGCCAATTTCGGATTGACTAAACTTGCCTCATTCGTAAAAAAACCGATAGAAAAGGTTTTAATATCTGTTGGAATATTGGCCCCTTTGAAATCATAGACACCACAGCTTTTTGATGCGAATCCAATGATTAAAAGTGTAAGTGCAAAGCCGATTCTTTTATTCCAATACATATTGTTTAATTTTTCGGTACAAAGTTCGCTCAGATATGCCTAAGTCATCGGCTGCTTTTTTTCTTTTGCCTAGATTTCGATTGAGAGCCCGTTTAATTAATTCTATTTCTTTTGCTTCTAGGCTTAGGTTGTCGTCGGAAATAATTTGATAGGTTTCAGATTCAACTTCCTGTATTTCTTCATTGTTATTTTGATTGTTTTTAGGGACAGGCGTTGATAGCATCAAAGATTCGTCAGAAAAAGGCTGGACATTAAGTGGCATAGAATTGGTTTCTGACTTGGAAGAATGTGAGTGTATATTTGGGTTTTCATTGTTCTCTAAAAATCCAAATACTACTTTTTTAAGGTCATTTACATCTCTTCTAAGATCAACCAAAACTTTATAAAAAATATCGCGTTCACTAAGTCCATCGTAAGAGCCATCATTTTTTCCTAATAATATTGGTAATTGATTTTCAATTGGTGGAAGATATTTCTGCAAACTAATTTCATTGATGAAGTTTTCGGTTTCAAGCACACAAATTTGTTCGGTAATGTTTTTTAATTGGCGGATATTTCCAGGCCAAGGATAACTGGCTAATACTTCCTGAGCTTCAATTGTTAAATCAATTGGTTGGCGGTGGTGTTGTTCAGCAAAATCTTGAGAAAATTTGCGAAACAATAAATAGATATCTTGCTTTCTTTCTGCCAATTTAGGAACTCTTAATGGCACGGTTGCTAAGCGGTAATAAAGATCTTCTCTAAATTTACCTTGGCGTGAGCGCTCGAGTAAATCTCGGTTTGTTGCAGCAACCAATCGTACATCTGTCTTTTGCACTTGGCTACTCCCTACTTTTATAAATTCTCCATTTTCTAAAATTCTGAGCAAACGCGCTTGTGTGCCTAGTGGCAATTCGCCCACTTCATCCAAAAAAATAGTGCCTCCATTTACACTTTCGAAGTATCCCTTTCTTTTATCAGTTGCCCCAGTGAACGATCCTTTTTCATGTCCAAAGAGTTCACTATCGATTGTGCCTTCAGGAATTGCACCGCAGTTTACTGCAATAAATGGAGCATGTTTCCTTGTGCTTAGAAAGTGAATAATTTTGCTAAAACTCTCTTTACCAACACCGCTTTCGCCCTGAATAAGCACATTCATGTCTGTTGGTGCCACTTTAATAGCGGTTTCCAATGCGTTGTTCAACAATGGAGATTTTCCAATGATGCCAAATCGCTGTTTAACTGATTGAATGTCCATTCTACAAATATTTCAATTACAAATATACAAAAAATTTGAGAATTGCTGACAAAATGGCAGAACAAATCGACAAACATATGATAAAATGATGTGAATAAACTGTTTGGTATTTTGAAATTGAAAGCAGTAGTTTTGGAGTTCTATCATGGAATTAGACCCAGAAGAAATAAATCCAATTGAATCAACGGAGCCTCAAGTGACCGAAAGTGAGGCGATGGGTAAGGTTAGACTAGTTTCTGGCCTTTACAAGGATTGGTTTGTTGAGTATGCGAGTTATGTTATTTTAGAACGTGCAATTCCAGCCATTGAAGATGGATTAAAGCCGGTGCAAAGAAGAATTTTGCATGCCATGTATGTGATGGATGATGGTCGTTTCAACAAAGTTGCGAACATCATTGGTGCAACAATGGCTTACCATCCGCATGGTGATGCTGCGATTGGTGATGCATTGGTGAATCTTGGTCAAAAAGAGTTGCTCATTGATACACAAGGTAACTGGGGAGATGTAAGAACTGGTGATTCTGCAGCTGCACCTCGTTACATTGAGGCGCGTTTGTCTAATTTTGCAAAAGAAGTTGCGTTTAATGAAAAAACCACCGAATGGCAATTGAGTTACGACGGTCGTAAGCGTGAACCAATATCCCTCCCAATGAAATTTCCTTTGCTCTTAGCACAAGGGGTTGAAGGTATTGCGGTTGGTTTGAGTACTAAAATTATGCCCCACAATTTTATTGAATTGTGTGAGGCAAGTATTGATATATTAAAAGGAAAACAAGTTCAAATTTTCCCTGACTTTCCAACAGGAGGGTCCGCTGATTTTAGCATGTACAATGATGGTAAAAAAGGTGCAAGACTCAGGGTTAGGGCAAAAATTGAGGAAAAAGATAAATCTACCCTTTTAATCAAAGAAATTCCTTTTGGCACAACAACTGGAAGTTTAATTGAAAGTATCATTAAAGCCAGCGACAATGGCAAAATTAAGGTTAAAAAAGTCATTGATAACACAGCTAGGGATGTTGAGATTGAGGTTCAATTAGGACCTGGATTGAATGCAGATATTGCAGTGAATGCTTTGTATGCTTTTACCGATTGTGAAGTTTCAATTTCACCTCTTTCTTGTATTATTGTCGATGATCGTCCGATGTTCATTGGGGTGAGCGAAATATTGAAGGTGTGTACACAAAATACCTTGCAGTTGTTAAAGCGCGAACTTGAAATTGAACTCGATGAACTTGAAAATAAATGGCATTTTTCATCCCTCGAAAAAATCTTTATCGAAAAAAGAATTTACCGAGATATTGAAGAGTGTACCACTTGGGAGGCTGTTTTAGAAGCAATTGATAAAGGTTTACAACCCTACAGATCATTGTTTCGACGTGACATTAACCAAGATGATATTATTAGATTGACTGAAATTAAAATTAAACGAATTTCTAAATTCGACGGATTTAAAGCCGATGAATACATTAAAGGTTTAGAAGACCATATTCTTGAGGTAAAACATCATTTAGAACACCTTGTAGATTATGCAGTTGACTATTATAAACGTTTATTGAAGAAATACGGGGCTGGTAAAGAACGCAAAACCGAAATTAGGGTATTCGATACAATTGAAGCAAATGTAGTGGCGGTTGCCAATGTGAAACTATATGCAAATCTTAAAGAAGGATTTGTAGGAACGTCTTTAAAGAAAGAAGAATTTTTAATGGATTGCAGCGATATTGACGATATCATTGCATTTAGAAAAGATGGTAAGTATTCTATTTCCAAAGTTTCTGACAAAACGTTTTATGGTAAAGATTTAATTCACGTTGATGTTTGGCGCAAAAATGACGAACGGACCACATACAACCTCGTTTATTGGGATGGTGCAGGTAAAAAAGCCATGGCGAAGCGTTTTAACGCCACAGGTTTAATTCGTGAAAAAGAATACGACCTTACAGGGGGAAGTCCGAAAAGCGAAATTTTGTATTTTACTCCAAACCCAAATGGAGAAGCTGAAAAAGTAACTATTTTCTTAAGCGCTTCTGCGAATGCTAGGGTTAGACAATTTGATTATGATTTTGCTAAATTGGCGATTAAAGGCAAAAATGCTGCCGGCAATCAACTAACCAAATACCCAGTGAGAAAAGTTGAACTTCGTGAAAAAGGTGGTTCTACTTTGGGTGGTGTTAAAATTTGGTGGGACAATATCACTGGAAGATTAACAGGTGATGCAAAAGGACAATTCTTGGGTGAATTTGATTCCGACGATAGGGTGTTAGCAATTTACAATGATGGTTCATATGAAATCACAAACTATGAATTAATCAATCGTTTTGAACCAAATGAACTTTATTTAATAAAGAAGTTCAACATAGAGCAACCTATACAAGTGGTTTACTTAGACGGAAAGTCGAAAAATCATTTCGTAAAAAGATTTGTGATTGAAACGAGTACCATTGATAAGAAATTTATCTTTATTTCAGAAGAAAAAGGTTCTAAATTAGAATGTGCTTCAACTTCTAATCCAACTTTAATTGAGGTAATCACCGAAAATAAAAAAGGAGAAAAGAAAACTGAAGCGCTAAATATTACCGAATTTATGGATGTTAAGGGATGGAAATCAGTGGGGAATCGATTGAGTCAGGAAACAGTGAAAAAGATGAAACTGCTGAGTGAAAAGGTTGGTGAATACGAACCAGCGGAAGCAGAAATAGATTTAGACGAAGAGGTAGATTTAACAGAAGATGGTGAAGATGGAAATAATTCTCAGGGCTCATCAGAAATCAAGCCTGTTACTCCACCGCCACCGCCACCGCCAATAATGAACGGCGATAACCCACAATTGGATTTACTGTGATTGAAACAATAACACCTAAAGTATTGCCAGAATATCAATTAATTGATTCTGGTGATTTTGAAAAATTAGAACGCTTTGGAAAATGGGTTCTTCGTAGACCTGAACCGCAAGCTGTTTGGAGTAAATCAATGTCGGAACAGGATTGGGAGATACAATCTCATGCCACATTTGTTCGTAAAAACAATGAAGCCAGAGACGTGGATTCTGGAAATTGGACGGTTAAAAGAGGAATGCCCGACAGATGGCATGTGAACTATGTTCATGGGCCTTTGAAATTCAAAATGCGTTTGGCATTAACGGCTTTCAAGCATGTGGGTTTGTTTCCGGAACAATCGGATAATTGGGATTTTATTGCCAAGAAAATCAAAGATTTAAAGTTGTCAGAAAAGCCAAAGGTTTTAAACTTATTTGCCTATACAGGTGGTGCAAGTGTGGCGGCCTGCCAGGCTGGAGCCGATGTTACACACGTAGATAGTGTGAAACAGGTTGTTTCTTGGAGCCGCGAAAACATGGAGGAAAGTGGCTTAGATGGCATTCGTTGGGTTGTAGAAGACGCCTTTAAATTTGTACAGAGAGAAGTTCGTAGGGGTAAGAAATACGATGGTATAATTTTAGATCCTCCTGCATATGGAAGGGGACCTGATGGTGAAAAATGGGTCTTAGAACGACAAATTAACGAACTTTTGGCAATGTGTTCAGAAATATTGACCCCAACAGGTTTTTTTGTAATCAATTTATATTCTCTTGGTTTTTCAACACTGATTACTCAGAATTTAATTGCCCAACATTTTCCAACAAGGAATGAGATTGAAAGTGGCGAACTTTATTTAGAAGATCAGTTCAAAAAGAAACTTCCATTGGGCACTTTTTTGAGATTTTAACCTTTTTTACGAGACGAAAACACTGCAATAATTGCAGAGAATATCATTCCTTGAGCTATGTTCCCAAAGACCATTAGGTTTCTGTAGTTTTCATGGTTAAAGTATGCGGTTGCTTGAGCTTGATTTTGATACTTGTTTGCAACACTAAATTGAATCATATTTTGATAAAAGTTAGGATTTAGTATTGTTTCAAATATCCATAATGACAATGGACTAAAAACGGTTGTAAAAAAAGTCAATATGAGACCAAATCCAAATGACTTTAAGAATGTTATTGTGCCGCCAACTGCAATTCTATAACCTTTTAAACCTTTATGGTAAATTAAAAAATAAGGTAGTATAATGATATTTGTAAAATATTCATGGTATTGAATATACTTATCATGGAAGCCTAAGAGTTTTTCTAAGGCGAGCCACGCAATTGATACTAAAAATAGCCAAAATGCAATGATAAGTGATTTTCTAAGAATCATGATTCATTCTTGTTTTTTGTAAATTTATAGGATTTTATTGTAAAGTGATTCAAAAACTTTTTAATGGGTATTCGAATTTTGTCTTTATTGTCTAATCCACTTTGCAAAATCTTTCCAAGTTGGCTTTTTACCATACATTAAAATGCCTATTCTGTAAATTTTTGCAGAAAGCCATACCATAAGAAAGAATGTGGTATATAGTATGAGGGCACTGGTGAATATTTCCGTCCAGCTCACCCCAAATGGAACTCTTACACACATTAATATGGGAGATGTAAATGGAATCATTGAAAATATTTTAGCCAATTCTCCATTTGGCGACTGGAATACGACCGATTGAGCAATGATGATTCCGAATATAAGCGGCATACTTACGGGGAACATGAATTGTTGTACATCGGTTTCTTGGTTTACTGCAGATCCAATGGCTGCAAAAACGCTGCTGTAGAGTAAATATCCCCCAAGAAAGAAAATAAAAAATACGGTAATGATTTGGGCATATGGCAATTGACCAATACTCTCT
Source organism: Chitinophaga pinensis (assembly GCA_945865625.1). Classification (GTDB taxonomy): domain Bacteria; phylum Bacteroidota; class Bacteroidia; order NS11-12g; family UBA955; genus VMCP01. The sequence continues at coordinate 5,053 of CAMBFD010000031.1, read as the reverse complement.
AAGATGTTCGATTGATCCATGGCAGATTGAATAATTTCTTGTTTTCCTCCAGTATTTGGGAGGTTTTTACTGTTTTCTAATGCGATGTTGAAATATTTTCCTATGCCTAAAACCAGTGTAAAACTGAGCAGAATCCAAGCCATGAATTGAGTCAAACCAACCAAAGCAACCCCTAATATTTTACCTAACATCAGCTCAAATGGCTTTACTGAACTTACAATGACTTCAACAATTCTATTGGTTTTCTCTTCCATGGCGCTACGCATGACCATTGAACCATAGATGAAGATAAACATATAAATGACCAAAGACATTACTAAGCCAACAGCACTTTTTATTTCTGTGCTACTTTGTTGCTTTTCGCCAAGTTCATTTTCTTCAACCATAGAAATATTACCCAAGGCTTCTGAACTGTCAATGGTAGCCTGTGTTATGCCTTTACTTTGAAGCAAAATTTTGGTTGCTTGCGTTTTAATAAAAGTATTTAAACTGGATTTTGTATTGAGTGAGAATGAATTCTTAACAATTAACTGCGAGCTGTCGAGAAACCGTAAATCCAAATCATTCAATATTAACCATCCATCAATTTTTTCTTCCGATAATTCCTTTTCAATATTTGTATTTTTTTGAGGGATGATGAAGCTGAAATTATCAAAACTCTTGTCCATTGATTTACACAACGCTTGATTGCCTTCAATGTAGATTTTCTTTAGCGTATTGTCTTCTGCACCTTTTGTTGCAAAATAGATCGACCCACCATAAAATAATCCAATTAAAATTGGAGCGAGGAATGTCATGATCACGAAAGTTTTATTTTTTACGCGAACCGTATATTCTCTTTTAAGTATGACCCAAATATTTTTCATGATTATTTTTTAGAAGTTACTTTGTTTACGAAAATTTGGTGAATTGTAGGTATTTTTTCTTTGAATCCAATCATATTGTTATATTTGGCGTAGTGATTAAGTAAATCTCTGGGCGCTTGATTTTCTTTGAGCTGAATGGTGAATTCTCTTCTGCCAAAATTGTTAATTTGGGATTGAATTAGACTAAATTCATTGTGGTCATATTCAATATTTTCGTTTTCAATAAATTCTAAAGCGTATTCACGGTTGAAGAATTGCTGTCTGATTTCATTTATTTTACCATCGAGTATTTTTTCACCTTGGTGTATGATTGCCAAATGGTTGCATAATTCCTCAATATTGTCCATTCTATGGGTTGAAAATAAAATGGTTGTGCCTTGATTTTTTAATTCAATGATTAAATCTTTGACCATATCGGCATTCACTGGATCGAAACCACTAAATGGTTCATCCAAAATTAGAAATTTAGGTTTATGTAAAATGGTGCTAATAAATTGAATTTTTTGAGCCATTCCTTTGCTCAATTCCTCCATTTTTTTTGGTGCCCAATCTACAATTTCCAGCTTGTTCATCCAAAATTTCACTTCTTCTTTGGCTTGGTTTCTGGAGTATCCTTTTAATTCAGCAAAAAATAGAAGTTGATCCACAACAGACATTTTTTTATAAAGCCCTCTCTCTTCAGGCATATAACCAATTTGTTTGATGTGTTTTTCTGATAAAGCTTCACCATTTATGTAAATAGTGCCTTTATCGGGTTGGGTAATGGTTGCGAGCATTCTAATGAGTGTCGTTTTACCTGCACCATTGGGACCCAATAAGCCGAAAATTTCACCCTGTGGAATTTCTAATGAAATATTATTACTTACACATTTATCGTCGAAATATTTATAGACGTTTTCAACTGAAATATATGAATTCACCTATCAAAGGTCTGTAATTCTAATGTTTAAACCATTAAAGTTCGATTAAATGAAATAAATATCGATTAATTACCCCTGACAATTAAAAAGTTTATTGTTTAATTATTTTAACCGGAATTGAGTTTTCAATTCTTAGGAAATAGATTCCAGCTGCGAAATTGCCTCGGTTACAACCAATTTCTGCGTTTAAACCAGTTCCATACAACTGCACTGACCAAAATCATTCCAATCCAAACTCCAATGTAACCAAATCTTGAATTCAGTTCAGGCATGAATTCGAAATTCATACCGTAAATGCCAACAATAAACGTTAATGGCATGAAAAATACTGAAAAGATAGTCAGTACTTTCATTACTTCGTTGGTTTTTTGAGACGAAACGGAAATGTATATCGTGAGTAAATTACTCACATCTTCAATAAGTTGATCGTAAAATAATTCTAGTTTTAGTTGTAGATCAATGGCATCTCTTAAATCAGTGGTAGTTTTATGGTGCGTTTTAATTCCTGATAAAACTTCCCTTGTCAATAAAATTAATTTTTTACCGATACTGCTTTTCCGCTTTAAATAATAGAGTGTTTCGAGGAAGTTGTTTTTAGAATTCTTTAAAAATATTTGATCTTCAATCCCATCGATTTCCAAGGCCAATATATTCTGGAAAATTTCGAAAGTTCTCAGGACTCCTTTTATCAGTTTTACTGCCAAATCGTGGGTGTTTTGGACCTTACCTGTATGAATATACCCTATAATAATATCTTCAATGAATTTGTGATGCAATCGATGAATGGTAATGATATGATTTTCGTCAATGAAAAAAGATAATTTGGTACTGATTTCTTGGATGGTATGTCCCTCTTCAGTTTCGTCAAATATCGCTCTGGTAACAATAAAATTCAGGGGCGAAGCTTCTTCAAATTTTGGTAAATGATCAGATTGCAGGCAATCGTCAATATGGGTCTGTTCCAAATTCCTTTCAATACAGAATGCTTTGAAGTCTTCTGAATTTGGATTCTCAATGTCAATCCATTTTTTCCCGGTATTTCCCAATTCAAATTCTCTAACAATCATCTTAATTTATTTATTTAATAGTCGTTTGGAATCAGTTATTTTACAATAAACTGATGATATGCGAAGTACGACATCCCTAAAAAAACAATTAGGAATATCAAATATAGGATAAGGTAATTTTTCTTTTCACTCATTTTATGGGTGTTTTGTAGGCGTTCAAAGATAATATAAAAGCATAAAAAATGAAGATTCTATGATTTATGAATGCCATAAATAATGTAATTTGCAGCTTGTCTATTTATGAATTGGTAAAAATGAGGCTGTTATCTTCTAAATTGATGAAGATTTGATTGAATTTATACTTCAATTTTATTGCTGTCATCAATTTCTTTGGCCAATTGTTTTTCGAATTTATTGTGGATGAAAAATATTGAAAGCCCAAATAAAATGGCAGAAACAATCAATAAATTATTAATGATACCACTCACTGAAAAGGATATTCGTATTAATATGGTAGAAATGATAAACCCGGAATTTCGGATGACTTTATGGAATTCGTCGGTATGGAAAAATGAAAACAACAGTAAAATCACATCCGCAATAATCAAAATATTAAAAAACTGTTCGAAGAAAATATTGTTGATATTTTTGAAGGAAATGGTGTTCGGTTCGAGGGGTTGAATGATCCCACTGAACCAACTCAAGAAGGAGTAAATGGCAATAATTATAAGTATTGGGACTAATGCTGTCGCAATCCATTTTTTTGCATTGATAAATTTTGTAATACTCGAATTTTGGTTTTTATGATGATTATAGGGTCGATAGACTTTGGTCCGTTGAATTTGAAATAGATATATTAAATAGAATAACAAGACGGAAGCCACCAAATCATAAGTAAACTGCAAATCATTTTTAACATTAAACCAATCAGACGTCAGTGATAATCCGGATAGGTCTTTAAATAATCTTCTAATAATGATGAGCGCAATAATCTCATATTGTTTTGAGATATAAGTTGAAGTCGATTTTGGAAGATAATAAATCAATAGATACACCTCGTAAACCAATATGAAAGAGAAAGGCGTATAAATAGCAGCAATTGGGTTATTTAGTAAATTTGAAGGTTCATGAATTGAAATAATATCAAAATTGATCAATGCAATAAATAATAAATGAAGAATAAAACTTGCCAAAGCAATCCATAAGATAATCCGTTCACTCTTTTCTTTGGTTTTTTGTGATAGAAGTCTTTGGTAAAGACTTTCCATTAGATTGAATATTTTCATCGGGTTATAAAATTTATCGTCAATTAGAATCTGAGAATTGGAGTTAACTTTTCTTTGAGTCTTTTTTTGTATCCAGAATTATTTTTTCGGTGATGTATGAATGAATCGGTTGTAATTGTCTTGTAGTCAAATGTAATTCATTTAGTTGGTTTTGAACAGTAGAATCAATTTTGTGGAATTTTTTAGGTGTTTTTTTAGCATGTTTCAAACATCAGAAATATTCAACGTTTTTCAAATCGTATGTCTGAAAATATTTCGGTTGTTGTTCCATTCGGTGCAAGAAATGAGAATACAATAAAATCAATAACTTTGCCATATGATACGACGCGGAAATTTGGATGATGTTGAGCTTTTACAGAGTATTGGAATCAAGACTTTCGACGATACCTTTGGCAATACTTGCACCAAAGAAGATATGCGCGGTGTCTTAGAATTGTATTTTAACACTGCGCAAGTTGAATCTGAATTGCTTGACGATTCAGATCATTTCTTTTTCTTTGAGGAAGATGGAATTGCGAAAGGCTATATGCGTATCAACGCAAAGCATCCTTGTCCCTTAGATTCCTTGAAAGATCGAAAATCAATTGAGTTGGTAAGATTGTATGTCTTAAAAGAATTTCATGGGGTAGGAGTTGCAAATGCACTGATGGAATTTGCCCTTTTTTATGCCCGTGAGCAAAAATTCGATATGGTTTATTTATCTGTATGGGAGTATAACTTTCGTGCTAGGGGATTCTATGAAAAACATGGTTTCACAAACACCGGAGTCGAAAATGATTTCCCACTCGGGTCAACGCCTCAAACAGATTATTGGTTTGTGAAGGATTTAAAATAAAAAAGTTTAAATGACCGATGAATAAGAAAATTACAGTTCGGTAGGTCGCGATATTTATTTATGTCTGAACCAGCAATCGTTTCGATTGTTTTCGTACGCTTTGAAAACTGTATTCACGGGTGCGCCATGAATAATTTGC
>CAMBFD010000030.1 GCA_945865625.1 Chitinophaga pinensis | reverse complement strand
CGTTATGGCTCTTGCATCAGCTTCCAAAGCTCAAAATACTGTTAACGCAACTAGTTTCACAACCAATCCAGACCAATATAAAGGTATGACCATTTCTATTTCTGGTGTAGAATTAAATACCGAAGATGTGCGGGGTGATTCGTTCACCGTTACACGAGGAGTGAATACCAGTCGATCCCGAGTTAAATCTCTTGCTGCAATTCCTGGAGGGTCAACTGTATCAACTGGTAAAGGAGTATTAGATCCTGCCGCTGTTAAGGCTCTTTGTAACGCACCTAAAGGTTATAAAATTGTAGATGTTAACTTCCCTACTGATCCAACTTTTAAGAAATGTTTCATCATGAAAAGTAGTTTGTATTCAACATTGCCAATAAACCAAAGTGCAATCAAAGCGACTATCAATTTCAAAGGTGAAAGCAAAATCGGTTATACAATTACCCTTATCAAATTATTATAATTTATTTTCAAAATCAAATTCCATATAAAAAGGCTGCAGATAATTCTGCAGCTTCGATTAATTCTTTCTGAATTATTGGTGAGTATTGAAAAAACAAGATTTTCTGAAGTACTAAGATAAACGAAACCGTGATTTTCGCCAATACTTTTCAATTTTAAGCCATTTTGTATAGCGCAATAAGCAAAAATGAGCATATTTGTTTGTTGTAGTAAACAAAAACTTAAAGTTTTGTTTGTTAGGATGAACAAAAAATAAATCCACCCACTTGTAGTTTTTATTTACTAAATAAAATATTGAAATATTCTCTATTCCTTAAAAGGTGATTTTATTAAAAAATGCAAAAAATAAAATGGCAATTACGGAAAATCAATTATTTAAAATAATCGATATTGTTTTATTTCGCTCAAACGCAGTAAATAAGTCGGTGAAACTCAATTTTAGAATCAACTGATAAATCCTTTGTTGTTAAACATATTCATAATTATTTAATGCCTTCGAATCATGCAACCAACTAAATTTCAATTTTTTTCTGCCATAATATTGGTCATTTCCTTTGTTTCATGCAATCAATTTGCATACAACGATGCTGGATTTGGAGGTGGTTTTGGATTGCCTACAAAAAAGAATTCACCGGTTATAGAAAAATTCAAAGATGTGAAAAATATTGGAACAAAAACAATAGATTTTGACCCAACTTTGTTTGAAGTTGATACTCAATTTAATGGTTCAACGAATTTGATTAATTACAGCAAAACGTTAAAAACCAATAAATTCAAAAAGCTAAAAACTAAGCTCATGTCCAAATTGTTTCAAACAAAATTACCGAAGTCACAATTTGTTGAAGATTATGGAAATTGGCTTAGGTCGACTTTCGATCCAAAAGAAAATAAAACACAAGCACCCAATCAACCGAAAAAAAAAATAAAGAAACTTTTGAAAAACATAAAGAATTACAATGAAGATCAAGTCAACATAGGACTCTCAATTGCAGGAATCTGTGCCGGATTACTCTTAATCATGATTTTGATTGGATCTGGAGTTCCATTTGTATTGTCAGAATCTCTTAATGGTTGTGTTTATGTAATTTTGTGTGTTATATTAGGTGTTTGGGTGTTGGTTGGATTGCTTGTTGCGTTGATTGGCGCATTGACATAAAATCACTTTGCGCTGATAAATCACTTAAGTTATTTAAACCACGTGTTTTTGATTTCTCTTAGAACTCGATCCGTGAGGTTGAATATCCTTCATAATTGATTAAATTAATTCACATTACGTTAATATTCATGAAATGCTAGTTTTGTTTTTTTGCAGAACAAAACAAACTAACAAAACATGAAAAAACACATTTTATTGATCTTTGTAATGCTTTGTGCCTATGGAATTCAGGCGCAGGTTACAACTGCTTCGTTAACCGGTACTGTTTCTAATGGAAATAAAACCGTTGACAATGCATCTATTCAGGTGCTTTTAACTACCACTAACGCCCAGTACAACACAGTATCTAGAACTGATGGTTCTTATGATATCTTTAACATGACTGCTGGCGGTCCTTACACTGTTGTTTTTACTTCTTCAGGATTACAATCAGTAACCATTGAAAACGTTTATTTAACATTGGGAGAAAACTACAATCTTGACGTAGATTTTTCATTGAATGTTTCTAAAATCGATGCGGTTATCATTTCCCGTAGTAAATTAAATAGTGGTACAAAAACAGGTAGCGCAACAAATATCAATGCTCAAACATTGAATAATTTGCCTACGATTAATCGTTCATTGAGTGATTTTACACGTTTAACACCACAAGCTGGTGGTAACAGTTCATTTAATGGTAGAGATGGTAGAATGAATAACATTACCATTGATGGAGCTAATTTCAACAATAACTTTGGTTTGAGTACAAACAATATGCCTGGTGGCGACGCTCAACCAATTTCTTTAGATGCCTTAGAAGCAGTTCAAGTAAATGTGACTCCTTTTGATGTGCGTCAAAGCAACTTTACAGGTGCCGGTGTGAACGCCATTACAAAAAGTGGTTCAAACAATCTTTCAGCTTCAGTTTATAGCTATTTTAGAAATGAAAAAATGAATGGTACAAAGGTTGGTGCAACCGAATTGACCAATATCCCTCAATCATCTTCTCAAATTTTAGGATTTAGAGTGGGTGGTGCAATCAAAAAAGATAAGGTTTTCTATTTTGCAAGTTTCGAGTCTGAAAATAAATCGTATCCTGGATTGAGTTATTACCCAACAAAAGCTGGTGTAGCGCCAAATGCAGGTGATCCAAATCAATCTCGTGTATTGGAAAGCGATTTACTTGCTGTTCAAAAACATTTGAAAGATAAGTATAACTATGAAACGGGTGATTTTACCAACTTGGGTAATTATACAACTCAAAACGTAAAATTCTTAGGCCGTTTAGATTGGAACATCAATGCAAAACATAAATTTTCAGCACGTTATAACTATGTTCAAAATACCAACGATCAAACTTTAAATGGAACTTCTGCTCCAAATCCAAGATCTGCGTCAAACCGTTGGAGTGCAAATGCAATGAGTTTCGCAAATTCTAATTATTCTTTCTTAAATACAGTGGGTTCATTGTCGTTAGAATTGAAATCTAATTTGAATGCTAGAATGAGTAACCAATTATTAGTTACAGGAACAATGGTTGAAGATACACGTAAAACAGGTAGTTCACCATTCCCATTTGTAGATATCAAAAAAGGTGGAGATCAATACATTAGTTTTGGTTATGAGTTGTTTTCATACAATAACAATGTAGTGAACAATACATATTCATTCATTGACAATTTTACTTACAATTTAAATAACCAACATACAATTACAGCAGGTATTGCATACGATCAAATGTATGTAGGTAACAGTTTCTTACGTTATGGTACAAGTTACTACCGTTACGACAGTTTGAGTCAGTTCTTAAACGATAAAGCTCCAAGTGCTTATGCTGTTACTTATGGTTACAATGGAAATAAAAATCCAATTGCAGAATTGGGTTTTGGACAATTGGCGGCCTATGTTCAAGATGAATATCGCGTGAACAAGAATTTAAAAGTTGTTGCTGGTGTTCGTGTAGATCAACCAATTTATTTAACCACTCCTTTGGCAAATATTGGATTTGATACTTCAAAAGTATTATCGAAATTATCCAATCCAGAAGGTGCTGCGGTGGATTACGATCCATCTACATGGCCAAATGCTGGTCCATTATTCTCACCAAGAGTTGGATTTAATTATGATTTAAAAGGTAATAAATCATTGGTTATTCGTGGAGGGACAGGTGTATTTACGGGTAGATTGCCATTTGTGTGGTATACAAATCAACCAACAAATGCCTATGGTTTGCAAGCAACTGTTGAATACACTGCTGCTGCAGATTTAAATAAATACCAAATTACACAATTCAATCCAGATGTAAACGCTTACGTTGCAAACTTGCCACAACAAGCCGGTAAATTGCCAAGTGGTGCATCTTTTGCTTTGGTTGACAAATCGTTCAATTTCCCTCAAGTATGGAGAACAAGTTTAGGCATCGACGCAAAATTGCCATTGGGAATTGAAATGACTACTGATGTAATTTTCTCTAAATCGTTGAATGACATTTACCAATACGATGCGAATATGCGTCCTTCAGATACAGTTTATTTTGCTGGTACTGATTTTGAGCGTGCAGCATTCAAAAAATCTGCATCTAGAAAATATGTTTCTACTGTAAACAACGCAATGGTTCTTTCAAATACCGGTGAAGGATTTGGAATGAGTGTAGCTGTTACATTGTCGAAGAATTTCAAAAACGGTTTTTCTGCAGCATTGAGTTATTCGTATAACAATACAATGGATATCACTGCAAATCCAGGTTCTCAAGCAAGTTCTGCATGGTCCAATAACACAACGGCGCCAACTGCAATTGGTCAAAATCAAAATACACCTGCTTTATCGTATTCTCAATATTCTACACCAAATAGATTGGTTGGATCTGTAGCTTATAAATTTGAATACTTAAAGAACTTTGCAACTACAATATCTTTGGTTTATGAAGGATACAATCAAGGTCGTTACAACTATGTATATAGCTCTGATATCAACAATGATGGATTAACTGGGAATGATATGATTTTCGTACACAAATCTGCTGACATTAAATTCGCTGAATTAAAGTCTGGAACAACTGTAATTGCAACTGCTGATGAGCAAGCAAAAGCTTGGGATGCATTTGTATCTCAAGATGCATATTTGAGTGCAAATGTTGGCAAATTCACTGAGAGATTTGCAGCAACGATGCCTTGGTTAAACCAGTTTGATTTGGCTATCAACCAAGACATTATGAAAAACATTGGCAAGAACAATCACAAATTGCAATTGAGCTTAAACATCATCAACGTTGGTAATTTAATCAACTCTGAATGGGGTGTAAGACAGCAATTAACTGTGAGCAATGGAGCAGTTTTGAAATATAACAACACTACAAACACATATAATTTCAATGCTGTAAATGGTAAATTGCCAACGAGCACTTACACAAACATTTTGAATACAACGAATGTTTGGGGAATGCAAATTGGTGCAAGATACACTTTCTAAGCAGATAGATATTTTAAACAAAAAAACCGCAGTGATGCGGTTTTTTTGTTTAAAAGGAATGGGTGAAATGAATTTCCCTTCAACCTTGAAAAGTTGTGTGAAATTCGATTGGTTTCAATACTCAAAACTTCTGATTGATAGATTTCAATTATTAACCGATTGAATATCTTTTTATTGTGGTTTGAATCTTCAATTGAATTTTAATATGGGAAATTTGTTTTATAATTATTTTCTGTTATATTTGAGCGTATTAGTTGATTGTAAATAATTAAACAAGCAAGTGGATGCAGACCCCACTATAAAAAACGAGGCGTATTCCGAAAAGCCATATGAGTAGGAAAAAATAATATTAAATAAAAATTAAAATCAAAAATGGAAACAAAACAAACTTTACCAAATTCAACAGCAGTATTAGTATTAGGCATTTGTTCAATCGTGTTCGGATGCTTTTTTGTAGGTGTCATTCTTGGCATTGTCGGACTTAATATGGCTGGAAAAGGCAGAAAAATGTATAGTGCTAATCCTGAATTATATGATGGATACGGTGCACTCAATGCTGGTTGGATAATGTCTATCATTGGGACAATCCTTGGAGGCTTATATACTATTTACTCGATTATTGTAGTAGCAATACTTGGTGGTGTTGGACTTATGGCATTTTAACGACTAGGGACGTAAATAAAAGAGGGGTCTTTGAGCATTCAAAGACCCCTCTTTTGTAATATAAAATCATGGTAAATTATCTTTTACCCTGTGCTTATAAATCATTGTTCGGCATTGACTGTCCAATATGTGGTTTTCAAAGAGCGTTGGTATTTCTTTTACACGGTGACATCAAACAGAGTTTTATAATTTACTCTCCTTTATTGCCGGAATTGTTTTTAATACTGATTTTTGCAGTACATTTATTAAATAAGAAATTAGTAAATAGAAAGTTTTTAATGTATTACTCGTCACTCGTTTTGATATTTATAACCGTGAATTATTTCATCAAATTGGCAATGTAACCACCGTAAAACATAGAAAACTATGCGTAAATAATGGTGTGGTGAATCGCAGAAATGAGTTGAAAATTGAACTTGTGAAATAATTCATTTTCACATTCCGAAATCTCCGAGTTTATTTGAAATTGTAGATTCAGAAAACAATACTTTGTATTTTCTAGATGCTAAAGGGTTTCGATATGAGAGAGCGAAGTAATAATTTCTTGTAGACTAACTCATGAACAGAGTTCAGTTTTTGTCCCTCAAAAAAAATATAGCATACAACGAAAAGTAATTTAATTATTACTTCAAAAGAATTATCTTTATCGAAATTAAATTGTTAAAAATATTACCAAAAAATATGAATGATATCATTTGTCCCAGTTGTAAGAAAGCATTTAAAGTAGATGAAGCCGGCTTTGCCGATATTTTAAAACAAGTAAGAGACCATCAATTTGAAGAGGAATTAAAAACAAGGATGGTCATTGCTGAGCGCGAAAAAGATTCAGCGGTGAAATTGGCAGAAGCAAATTTAAAGAATGCGTTACAAGTTCATATTTCAAAGAAGGACAATGAAATAGCGGATTTGAAGGCTAGGGCAGAAAGAGCTTTGACAGAGCAAGTGATGAAAAAAGACGCTGAAATAGCGTCGATGAAATCTGTGATCGACAATTCCGAATTGGAGAAGAAATTAAAAATTTCAGAGGCTGTAAAAGTCGTAGAAAAGGAGAGAGATGATCTGCTGAATGCCGTCAATAGCAAAGAATTGGAAAAGCAATTGCTTGAAACAACGTTGAAAGATAAATTTCAAGCGGAGTTGAAAAGCAAAGAGGAAATCATTAAAATTAAGGATGAAGAAATTGCTTTTCGAAAGGATATGAAATTGAAGTTATCGACCAAAATGGTTGGTGAAACTTTAGAGCAACATTGTGAAATTGAATTCAATAAATTGAGGGCCACTGCTTTCCCTAAGGCTTATTTTGAAAAGGACAACGATTCAAAGACGGGAAGTAAGGGCGATTATATTTACAAAGAGACTGACGATGATGGCAATGAAATCATTTCAATTATGTTTGAAATGAAAAATGAGGGAGATGAAACTGCCACAAAAAAGAGAAATGAAGATTTCTTTAAGGAACTTGACAAAGATAGAATTGAGAAAAAGTGCGAATATGCGGTTTTAGTGAGTTTGTTAGAATCCGATAGTGAATTGTATAACACTGGTATAGTTGATGTTGCACATAAATTTCAGAAGATGTATGTGGTACGTCCTCAATTTTTCATTCCAATCATTACATTATTGAGAAATGCGGCGATGAATTCTTTGAAATACAAGGCAGAATTGGCAACGATGAAAAATCAGAACATCGACATTACCAATTTTGAGGATAACATTAATACTTTTAAAGATGGATTTGCGAAGAACTATGAAATGGCGAGCAAGAAGTTTAAAATAGCCATAGAAGAAATTGACAAAACCATAGACCATTTGCAAAAAACGAAAGATGCATTGTTATCGTCGGAAAACAATTTGCGTTTGGCAAACAATAAAGCGGAAGATTTAACGATCAAAAAGCTCACTAGGGGCAATCCAACGATGAGTGCAAAGTTTGATGAATTGAATAAAGGAATTGATAGCGGTGACGATGGGGTGGAAGATGATACAGATTAAGTCGCAATGTTAATTTTGAACATTAAATCACTCATAAACATATTTTTTTGGGTTGATAAGTTCATTGAGCCATTTCACAATTATTATTTAAATTCGTTTAATAATGATAAAAGTGAATATTAATATGAGAAATTCAATGAAATTGATGATGGTTGTTGGAATAACAATCTCATTTTTAAGTGGTTGTGGTGTAAAGTATATTGAAAATGGTTTTGGTGGTGGGTGTGCTCAACATCATACTGCAAAATTGAATCATTCACATATTTCTAATCATCAGCCAGTCAATCAATTGAATTCTTCAGTCTTAAATGAAAATGAAGTTTCTGATTCGAGAATCGTATTTACAAAAGAAACCGCGTTGAATGTAAATGTTCCTGCACCAAAATTAACCTTGGTTCAGAAGTTCAAACTAATTCAAAATGTAAAACAACACATAAAGAATATGCCTAAATCGAAATCATCTGATTTGGGAAAGCAGGAAATTAAAAGTTCTCAAGCTGTTAAAATCCAGAAAAATGATTTTGATACTTCAGTTGAAGGTTTACTAAAGCTGGTTTTAATCATTGTCTTGGCGTTATTGATTCTTGGTTTGATTCATATGTTGCTCGGATCTAGTTTGTTGAATTTATTGGTTTTGTTACTTCTGATTTACCTCATTTGGGTCTATCTATTTTGATCAATTGACCCTTAATTTTTGCCCGATGGCAATTTTATTTTTCCTTAAATGATTCAAATCTTTTAACTCATCTACGGAAAGATTATATTTTTTAGAAACACTAAATAATGTATCTCCCTTTTTGATTTTATGATATTTCTTAGGTTTAACAGTATCATTTCTTTTTTCCGATTTTACTTCTATTTGAATATGATTATTTTCGTTATCAATGATCTTTTTACCCTTCGGATAATGGGTTAAAATTTTCAATTTTTTACCCCTTTTCAAGGCGTAACTTCTCAGATTATTCCATTTTTTAATTTCAATTGCTTTGACATCATAATTTTCAGCAATATTCCAAACAGTTTCACCAGGTTTTATATAATAGACAATCCATTTGGCTGAAGTTGATGGATGATTGTTAACAACATCTTCTGGCTGAATTGTTACTATGGTTGGTAACAATTGTGAGCTATCTATTTTTTGAGTTGTGTCAATTCTATGTAAATAACCACTATCTAAAAATGGAATAAACAATGAATTAATTGAATCTTTCTTTTGATTAATTTTTAAATAGGTAGATTTAAATGCATGAAAGAACATAGATCCTTTCAATTGATAACCGGTTTCTGTTAAGCGAAAACCGTTATTTTCAGCCAATCCTAATGAAATCCATTGTTTCATTGATTCATGTCCACCAGACACCCTATACCAATCGTAAAAAGCTACTTTTTCAGTTCTTGCGATGTCCATCAATAATAAAGAAAATTTTGAATCATCTAAATTGCTCAGGCCTCCTTTGAATTGATCTTGAGGTGAAACAAGAACAATTAAAGGTTTAAATGGCAAGGCTTTTAAAAAATCAATATACCTAACAATTGTTTTTCTAAGTTCAAATTTATCATATACTTTAGTGAAAAAATCGTGAGTTCCTAAATCCAAAACAATCATATCGGGCCTTAAAGATAATAAGTCGTTTTTCATCAGAGGCAATTGCCTTAAATGGCAATATCCCAAACCAATACTACCAACATTATGATATACAATTCCCTGATCTTCTATTGATTCTAGGTTAAAGCCAAATAATTCAAAAGAACGTTGATTTAGATCTTTTTGAATAAATTCTATGGTTATAGACGATTCTACAGACTTCAAATCAACCACTATTTCTGTGCTCAATGAATCTTTGCCATTGGAGAAAACATCTATTTTACTGCTGTCGTTTTTAGAAGTAATTTTTAAATCAAATGATTGAGGTACGCGCTTACAATAAATGTGTAAACGTTTATAATTTGATTTTATAGAACCTTTATAAAATAAGAATTTTAGCTGCGCTGAATGATCAAATGTTTTTGCAGATAAAGTATGAATTCCAATAGGTAATATGGGATCAATTTCAACCGGTTTTGCATAAATCCACTTTCCAAAATGGAATGATTTGTAACCATAAATATCGGAAATTCTGGCAGTTGAATATGGGAAAAACGTTCCGTAACCGCCATATCCAAAGGTATTTTGGAAAAGTGAACGCGAACTCTGTGTTTGAACATTTTGTTGAATATGGATGTCGCCAATATGTAAAATACTAACTTTCTTCTTGCTGGTGTTTTGAAGTTTATTGAGAAACGGTTTGAGGAGTACTTTATTTCCTATTTGAATTGAATTTGCAGTAGAATCTATCCAAGGAAATGTTTCATAATGTGAATTTGGCCAATTGATAGATTGCCCAAAACCCATTGTTGAGTAAATGAAAAAAAGGGTTAAAGTGTAAAAATATTTCACTTCTAATGGTCAATTAAAATTTATGCGCCTAAATTTCTACCCAAGATAATTTGAATCATGTCGCCAACATTTTTCATTAAAGTAAGTTCTTTCAATTTGATATTGTAAAACAATTTAACTTCTCGAATCATGGTTAGGTGAGTAACAGAATTCCATTTGTCTAAATTTTTAGCATTCATATTTTCTGTAATGAGTATATTTGGTTCAGAAAATACGGTCACAAAAATGGGCTGTAAGTCTAATTTAATTGATTCTTGAGTCATGGTTCTTTAAAAGTGCAACTTTGATGTAGCTAGGAAGCGAAGTTAATATATTTTTTTGAGTTGAAGTTTTCATTGCCCTAACATTATTTCCAACCATTATAATTTCTTTATTTCTGTTTGGGAAAGTTTCATTTGTAATTTGAACTAAATGGTCTCTGAACTGATTCTCGGCAATGTCGAATAATACGCAATAACTTAAAATTTGAGAACCTGAATATTCTGCACCAACAATGCAATCGATAAATCGTTTTTATTTTCTATTTTAAAGATTAATTCGTCCATTGTTTTAAATAATTCCGATCGAGTTTCCCATTGATATTGTAATTGAATTCTTCAATAAACATAACCTTTCTAGGCATCATATACTCTGGCAATACTTTTTTGAGTTGCATTAAAATTATATTTTCAGTGAGCTCCGAATTCACCAAAGTGAAGAGTATAATTTCGGTATAATTATTCTCATTTTGTTTAGGAATGGCAACTGAAATTTGATTGGGGAATAATTGACCAAAGGCATTTTCAATTTCAGTCAATTCGATGCGGTATCCTTGGACTTTGATCTGTTGGTCCTTTCTTCCAAGGCAATAATAATCACTGTCAATTGATTTTCCAATGTCGCCAGATTTGTAATATCGATCCCCAACAATATTCGTAAATGCTTCTAAATTTAAGGCATCATTCAAATATCCTTTTGAAACCTGATGTCCCCCAATAAAAATCTCATCCTCATCATTCACATAAATAGTTGATTTTTCAAGAGGTTTCCCAATACAAACAATGCCATTTTGATTCAATAAATTTGAATTGGGATATGCGATATATCTTGTACAATAGATAGTTGCCTCGGTAGGTCCATAAACATTGTCTATTTGACAATGAGGGACACAAGATTGCCATTTTTGCAATTGATTTGTGGTGAGTGCTTCTCCGCAGAACTGTGTGACCCTAAGATTTGGCAATTCAACCTCACTTAAATAGTTTTCTAACAAATGAATTGATGAAGGAATCATGAGCGCAAATGTAATTTGGTGAGTTTCTAAGGCATTGTATAAGGCCAAAGGTTTTACCAATTGCTCATTTAATGTATAAAATGAAGCTCCGTAAACCATTGGAATCATAAAGCTACAAATGGATAAATCAAAAGTTAAATCGAACATTTGTAAAAATCGGTCATGTTCTGTGACTTGATAATTCAAAAGTTCAAAGCCATCAAAAAAAGAATCTAAATTTTCAAAAGAGATGGATACACCCTTCGGTACTCCTGTTGTTCCTGATGTGAATAAAACATATGCTTCATCGAAATGAACATCCAATAAATTGATTTGGAAAGAACCGTCCCGTCCATCTAAGACATTCTTTGAAAGATATTGAATGTCATCAATTTCTTTATAAATGGTATTAGTGGTATAAATATAATTGATTTGAGCAATTTTGCATACTTGTTGAATTCTTTGAGTTGGCCACTTGGGATTTATTGGTACATAAGATTTACCGTTAAGCCAACAAGCTATAATGGCGGCATATACATCAATATGATTGTCTATGTAGATTCCAATACGAGAATCTGGAATGGTGTTGAAATCGTTATATTTACTTAGGACTAGATTTGCAAATTCGCTATAAGAAGTTTGCTCATTTTGAATGAAAGATAACGTTTTATCTTGAATATTTGAGTATAAATGGGAATGAATTTTCTCTAAAAATCCAGGAATCATTGGTCTAGTTTCAAAGATATTAATTGATTGGTCATTTTTGGATCTGCTTTGCCTTTTGAACGTTTCATAACCTCTCCAACAAACATACCCAATAAGCCCTTTTTGCCAGACTTGTATTCTTCAACTTTTTCAGGATATAAATTGAGAACTTCATCAATGATTTCCTCAATAAACGAAGTATCGGAATTGATAGAAAGGTTTAATTCTGCAACCAATGAGCTTGGTGACATTTCAGGAGACTCTAAAAGAGCAGGGAATAATGTTTGACTTGCAATGGTATGATTGATTGCTCCTTTGTCGATTAAATCAATAATTTCTGCAATTTGTGCAGGAGTGAGTTTGAATTCATCGATGCTCATTGCATTTTCATTCAAATAGCCTCTTATAGCCACTGTAATCCAATTTGAGACAGCTTTGTAGTTGTCTGATAGTTTGCAAACGTTTTCGAAGTAAAAAGCGCTTAATTTATCGTCGATTAAAACTGAAGCATCATATTCGGATAAACCGTATTCAGTGGTGAAGCGTTTGAATAAAGCCCTTGGAAGTTCTGGCATTTTTGACTTCACTTTATCAATGTATTCTTGGGTGATGATTGTAGGCGGCAAATCTGGTTCGGGGAAGTAACGATAATCGTTGATTGCTTCTTTTTTACGCATTGAAAATGTGGTTCCAGCCAAACCATTAAATCCACGAGTTTCGCCATCTACAGTTCCTCCAGCATTGATGAGTTCAATTTGGCGTTGAATTTCAAAATCGATTGCTCGTTTTACATTTGAAATAGAGTTCATATTTTTGACTTCAACTTTAGTTCCGAAAACTTTTGAACTTTTTGGCATGACAGAAATATTGGCATCACAACGAAGGCTACCTTCTTCCATGTTGCCATCGCAAATTTCAAGGTAACGCACTAAACGTCGAATTTCAGTTACAAAAGCATATGCTTCTTCACCTGATTTAACATCAGGTTCTGTCACAACTTCAATGAGAGGCGTTCCAGCACGGTTGTAATCAACGAGTGTATCGTTCAAATCTTGATCATGCATGCTTTTTCCTGTATCTTCTTCCATGTGGATACGGGTTAATCTGATGTTCTTTTCGATTCCATCCTTCAATTTAATGGTTACGTAACCATTATTGCATAGAGGTGTATCGAATTGTGTTATTTGATAACCTTTGGGCAAATCTGCATAAAAATAGTTTTTACGAGAATATTGATTGATCCTACGAATATCACATTCTAAAGCCAGTCCCATTTTTATTGCCATTTCAACTGCTGTTTTATTGTGTTTAGGCAAAGTTCCAGGGTGGCCAAGACTAATTGGACTCACTTGAGTATTTGGTAAAGCACCATATTCCGTGCTATCGAAAGAGAAAGCTTTACTTTTAGTTTGTAATTGGATGTGGATTTCTAATCCTATAACGGCTTCAAATTCAGACATTGTGCGATACGTTTTTTGGGAATAATACGATAAATTATTTCGAATACAAAGATAGTCAATAGTAGGGTAGGATTGCAATTGAAAGTTTGCAGATTTTCCGAAAATTAATTTTCAGATAAGCTATAGATAATGGTTATCTTTGCGTAAAGGCAGTCTGATCTATCGACTCAAGCAATTGAGTAGGAAAGTCCGGGCAACGCAGGGCATCGCACTTCCTAACTGGAAGGAACAATGGGTAATTTCATTGTTACAGCAAGTGTCACAGAAACTAAACCGCCTTTTCGAAGGTAAGGGTGAAAAAGTGGGGTAAGAGCCCACTCGTTTTGATGTGAATCAAAATTGGGATAAACCTTGCGAGTTGAAAGACCAAATAAACCTGGATTAAAGGGCGGCTCGCTCAATTATCTTCGGATAAGCCAGAAGGGTAGGTCGATTGAGGTATGCTGTGAAGTATATCCTAGATAAATGATAGATGGCACGGCAAAAACTGTGTTTACAGAACCCGGCTTATAGGGCTGCCTTTTTTAAATTTAGAGTTTAATGTTTAGGGTTTATTGTTGGCGATAAGGGTTATGGGCTTATTGGTAAAAATTGAACCATCATAAACCTTTATAAATACTCATAAACACTTCTTTAGCGTCAACAGCGAAGCGTCAACAGCGAAGCATCAACAGCGAAGCGTCAACAGCGAAGCGTCAACAGCGAAGCGTCAACAGCGAAGCGTCAACAGCGAAGCAAAATAGTATAAAAAAGAAAAGCCCCGTTTCCGGGGCTTTCTCAATTTTGAGCGAGAAACGAGACTCGAACTCGCGACCCTCACCTTGGCAAGGTGATGCTCTACCAACTGAGCTATTCTCGCATTTTTAGGAATGAATATTCCTTTATGGTGGTGCAAAGGTAATGAAAAAGTATCTATATTGTCAAATCAAAATGAATAAAAATTGAATATTTTTTAAATGTATTCACGAAATTAAACTAACTCAATGATATATAATTCAGCAGAGATGAGCGGTTATTTTTAAACGAATTCATTTTTTTAATGAGAAGAGGCAATAAAAAAAGCCTTGTGAATACACAAGGCTTTTTTTAATATTGGTGTCAATTAATATTGACTAGATTTTCTTTTAGTTTTCTTATCAATTCCACTTGAAGGTAAGTTGTTATACTTCTTAGAACTATTTCCTACTGGTGAACCAATACGAATCATTGCACAACGGAATCCTAATGTAGATAAAGCATAATCTTGATCTAAGAATCTACGCGTACCTGGAGTTGAGTAGTACACTCGATCGTTCCAACTACCACCTTTAATTACACGAGCTTTATCATTCACTAAAGTAGTTACACCATAATCGTAAGTGAACTCTGGATCTTTGTTTTTATCGTTTTCTACATCACGGAAACCAATGTTATCGGCTTTAGAATAGTTTCTTCTACCGCCTTCTTTTATTTTTGTTTCAGAAACGTCTTCGTACTTAAGTCTACCAAGTTCATCTTTTTCAGCAACACCGTTTATACCGGCATCGTCTAGCTTTAAATTTTCGAATTTATTACCACGAAACGGCATGAATGCATCCATATCTTCGAGCGATAGAGGACGATAAACATCCATAACCCACTCAGATACATTACCATTCATATTATACAAACCATAAGCATTTGGCCAATAAGAGAATACTGGAGTTGTAATCATACCAGCATCATTCAATTCGCCAACCGCTAAACCGGCATTGTCGCCTTTTGCACGCATCACATTCAAACGAATTTTACCACGGTCTTTTTCATTGCCATCTTTAATACGAATTGTATAATCATTCCACGAGTAGATTTTCTTTTGATCAATATTGCTAAATTGCGTTTCACCAATATTTGCTTGTGCGGCATATTCCCATTCTGCTTCAGTTGGAAGTCTGTAATCTGGCAACATAACACCATCTTCCATATTCACTTTGTAACGTTTTTGGTCTTTTGATTTTGCTTTGGCGTAATCTTTAAGCGGTTTAGGTCCTAATAAATTTTGTCCTTTGCTAGGTTTTGCTACAGTACCATCATCCGAAACACCACTGAAAATACCAGCATCTTGACCCGCTAAATAGGCTCTGGTGTTGAACTGATTATTTGGACCTTCTTTTAATTGAGCGTTAGAAACGTCAAATTTGATGATTCCTTTTTTATCAAGGATAATTTCGTTCACACGATCTGTTCTCCATTTAGCAAATTCAGACGCTTGGTGCCAGTTGATTCCAACCACCGGATAATCTTTGTAAGAAGGATGTCTGAAATAATATTCAACAAATGGCTCATTGTAAGCTAACTTGCTCCTCCAACAATTTGTGTCAGGCAATACTTTCTCAAAAACCCTTTCTTCCATTTTCAATGTTTTGCCAGCAAAGTTCACTTCATTTTGGCGACCACCCGCTTCAGAGTTGTATACGCGCATGAGCCAGTATAGATATTCTCTATATTGCAAGTTGCTCACCTCTGTTTCATCCATGTAAAATGAATTTACAGTGACCGTTCTTTCTCCATTGTTTTGATCGTATTGAAGATCGGTTTCAGTATTACCCATGGTAAATGCACCACCTTCAATTAAAACCAAACCAGGCCCAGTTTCCTGACCTTTGTATTTTGGATTAGCAAAGCCACCCCATTTCGCACTATTGTACGCTTGACCAGTGGTCTTGCTATTGTTTTTAGGTCCGCATGCTGCCAAACCCATAGCAACGATTGTTGCCAATAACCAAGTGTTTTTCATTTGTTTCACAGTTGTCATTGTTGTTTTATTATAACGACAGAAATCCCATATTATTTGCAAACATAGTGATTTTTTTATATAAAGCAAAAAAAAGTCCGATAATTCGGACTTTCTATAAATGTGTTTAGAACTCTGGACACTTAATAGGTTTGAATGGTTTTCCTCCTGGTGGTACACACCAATCAATGGTAGCACTCACTTCATGACTGGCAGGAATTGCTGAACGACCATCACTCACTGTAAAGTCGTAACTGTAACCAAACTTAAATCTATCTTTTCTAAATCCAACCAACATTATAATGGCATCCGAATTTTTGTAGTTTCCAAATGTTTGTCTAAACCACAAACCCGTAACCAAAGGACCTTTATTTGCATAGAAGCCTAAGTTTAACTGTGTGAAGTTTCTTTGCATCATAAATAAAGCATTCGGAGAAAATGTGTTCTCTTCATATCTGCTTTTCGATATTTTTATAACACCACCTGCATGAACAGTATATCTTCTTGGTAGAACTTCGTCAGGATTTTTGTAAAAGCTCCAATTTGGTTCAGTAATATTATGTGCAGCAAATCCTAAATAAAATTTACTGTTGTACATAATCCAACCTGCATTGAAATTAGGGTAACTAATACTTTCAGATGGTTTTTGTTCGCCAGTAGGATTTTTAAATCCTTGAGTTGGTAAAATTTGATCACCAAATTTAAGTCTATTAAAATCTAAACTCTTAAATGCCATTGAACCTTGTAGTCCGAAACGCATAAAAACACGTCCACCACCTCTACCAATTGGCAAAAGGTAACTATAAACACCTGACAATGTTGTTGAAGTTAACAAACCTGAACCTGCGATATCGTGAAATACCATCGCTCCAACACCACCTCCAACTGAAGGAATGTGCTGATCCCATGATGCACACAAAGAACGAAATGTTCCAGGAAGATTTGGCCACTGATTTCTATAGTTTAATGCCAAACGACCAGCTGCGCCGTTTTGACATACTGCAGAACCAGCTAATGCCGGATTTGTATAAACAGGTGCAGCATAAAACTGCGTTAACTCTGGATCTTGTCCAAACAAGTTAACTGTCCCTCCGAATATAAAACCGAATAAAATAGTGCGTAATGCTCTTTTCATTTTCATGTAGTTTGAAACAAAAGTAAAGGATAAATTGATTGAAACAAAAAAAAAATAAAAATTTGAATCATTTTTGATAATCACCTTACATCAAGAAACAACAAAAATGTCATTTATTGTACATAAATTTGGAAAAAATCGAATTATTCACCGAAATTTACGTTTTAATTCTAGTTATCGATAAAATATACATTCTTTTTTAAATGATGTTGCAATATAAAAAATTATTAATCAAACTGTTAATTGTTTGTTTTGCATTTATTGCAAATCAATCTTATGCCCAAATTTTAAAAACTGGGAAGTGGGTTCAACTCGAATTTAAACAAACAGGGGCATATAAAATCACATACAATGATCTTAAAAATTATGGGTTCAATTTAATTTCATTAAACCCAAAAAAATTACATTTCTATACAGTTCAAGGAAACAATCTTTCCCTCATTAATGCCTCTGCAAAAGAAAGTTGTACCGAAATTCCAATCTTTATTTTTGGCCAAGAAGATAATTCGTTCGACCCATCGGATTACATAATTATCTTCAAACAATCGATTAAAGATGTTTCTTACGAAGATGCAAACCTCCTTCATTTCAATAATTTCTATAGCAATAAGTCTTTTGGCTTGTTAGGTTTTAATACGACTGATGGACAAAGAATTAATTCGATAACCCACACAAATTTGCTTCAGTGTAAGAAAATTGAAAACACATTGACATACCATGTTCATGATTCTGACATTGTAAATCCTACTACGATGGGAAACTATTGGGTTGGTGAAAAATTAGGTAATGAGTTTTTGGAAAGAACTTTTATTGAAAATATAAGTCCAAGTGCAGATTCAATTACAATGAAATTATCTCTTGGCATCGCTATGTATAATGATACTGGCAGTGTTTATATCAACGTTAATGGGTTATCTAAGATGCTTTACCTGCGTCAAAACAATCCAGATAACGAAGCGATTTATGATTATACTGTTGAATTAAATGTTCCTAAAGTATTCACAAATGATGTTAAAATTTATTTGAAACTTAACCGCAGAAACACCCAATCTGGGGTTTATTTGAATTATTACAAAATATTGTACCAAAAACCAATTGAGTTGGGCAAAGGGCAATATTCAATCATAAATCCCGAGCTTTTGAATACGGCCTCTAACAAAGAAATTTTATTCAATACTTCCAATATAGATTACCGATATTTGGATTTAACCAATTGCAATTTGCCACAATTTATCGAACCATTCGATAACGGAGGATCAATATCCCTCAAAATTAAAGATACTCAAAAAATCAGTCGCTTATGGGTTTTTAATTTAAATGAACTCACTCCTCCAGCATTAGTAGGCACCATTGAAAATCAAGATATTGTGGACGGAAATTTAGACATGGTGATTATTTCCCATCCCGACTTTCTGAAGGCTTCAAATGATTTGGCCGAATTTAGGAAAAGTAACGATTTGCTGAACGTTAAAGTTGTTACACCTCAACAGATTTACAATGAATTTTCGGGTACTCAACAAGATTTAGTGGCGCTTAGAGAATATTTAAAAGCTGAATACTCAAAATCAAATGGAAAATTAAAATATGTATTGCTTATGGGCGCAGCTTCGTTTGACATGCAAAACAGAGTTTCAAACAATACCAATTTCATTCCTATCTATCAGTCTAGCGGATATTTTAAATCTCAAGTGTTTTGTTTAGATGATGTATTGGGCTACTTCGAAATAAGTAAAGGGAATCCTGAAACTATAAATTCGAACAAAATGTCAGTATCTATAGGCAGAATTCCTTGCCGAACGCTCATTGAAGCACAAGGTGTTGTGAATAAAATAAAACGATATGAAAGTCCTAAAGCCTTAGGTTCTTGGAGAAATAAAATAACCTTTGTTACAGATGATGTTGATAAAAATTGGGAAACCATATTTACAAATCAATCAGAGTCGTATGCCAGAAATATTTTAAAATCGTTTTCCAACTTGAGAGTCAATAAGATTTATTCTGATGCATATA
>CAMBFD010000029.1 GCA_945865625.1 Chitinophaga pinensis | reverse complement strand
CCACAAATTCAAAATCGGCTACTTCTTCCTCGATACAGAGTTATAGTTGGTCGTTTGGATCTAGTTCTAGTCCTTCCACATCTACAAGTTCATCACCAACAGGAATTCAATTCAGCACCTCGGGACAAAAGTTTGTAACATTAACAATTACAGATTTGAACGGCTGTACCGATACATTTACTTCAACACTAAATGTGAAAGAAAATCCTAAAGCGCAAATCGTAGCTTTGGGAGCAAGCGCAGCTCAGTGTTTAAGAGGGAATGTATTTAATTTTACTTCTACCGGTTCAGCATCTGTTTCTGGCTCTAGCATCACCAGTCAATCGTGGAATTTTGGCAGCGGCGCAAGTCCCTCAACATCAAATGCAACTTCTGTTTCAGGAGTAAAATATAGTACACTAGGCGTTAAGTCTATTGTTTATACAATCAATGATGCAAATGGATGTTCCGATACATTCAACATGACCGTTACATTGAAAGAACATCCTTTAGCTAAGTTTACAGTTAACGATAGCGGTCAATGTTTGAGAGGAAATGGATTTGTATTTAACCCTTCAAATACCGTTGCAGTTTCATCAATTGCGAGTGTTGTATGGACGAATTTTGGAAGTTCAAGCAGTGTAAGTGTGCCAAGAACAAGCACAACTTCAACTTCTCAAACGGTGAATTATAGCACTGTTGGTTCAAAAAGTATTCAATTAATTGTTAAAGACAACAATGGTTGTAACGATACAATAAACAAGGTTGTGGTTGTGAAATCACATCCGGTTGCTTCATGGACCGCGAATAGTTCATCTCAATGTTTTGTTGGTAACGTTTATAATTTCACGGCCTCATCTTCTACGGCTGTAACAAGTAGTAGCTTAACAGGTTATTCTTGGAATTATGGTAGCGGTACTGCTCCGACAACGGGTTCTGGGGTTTCTCCAAATCCAGTAACTTATAGTACGCCTGGATCTAAAACAATTACATTGATTGTGACCGACAACAACAAGTGTACAGACACTTCTGTTGGTTCAGTTACTGTGAAAGACAATCCAATTGCAAAAATATCTGTAAACAATGCAGTGCAATGTTATCAAACGCAATCATTTAATTTCTCTTCATCATTATCGACAGCAGGAAGTGGGTCATCAATTTTTACATACAATTGGTTTTTCGATACAACGAATTCTGCGGCCTCAACAAGCACAGCAAGTGTAAATGGTGTGAAATGGAATACCCCAGGTACCAAGAAAGTTCGATTGACAGTAACCGATGTAAATGGATGTACAGATACTTTCCAAATGACTGTATTTGTGAAGCCAAATCCAAAGGCAGCATGGACAGCAAGTACATATATCCAATGTTTGGATGTGAATAAATATAGTTTTTCATCTGCAGGGTCACAGTCTGTAAGTGGTTCAACCATTAGTGGATTTGATTGGAATTTTGCTGCCACTTCTTCTCCTACGACCTCAACGTTGGCATCCCCAACAAACATTAAATTTAATTCTGGGGGTCAAAAAACTGTTATTTTAACTGTCACCGATGCAAATGGTTGTACAGATACTTTTGCCTCAAACGTGTTCGTAAAAGACAATCCGGTTGCAACCTTTACAATAAGCAATGCTTCACAATGTTTTAGAGGAAATACATTCAATTATAATTCAACGAGTACAAGTGTTGGAGGTTCAAGTATTTCAAGCTATTTATGGAAATTTGGTGCAAACGCAAGTGTGGCAACAGCAACAACTACAAATCAATCAAATGTAAAATATTCTGTGATCGGAACCAAAACAATTAGTTTGGTTATCATCGATGCAAATGGTTGTTCTGACACAATTGAAAAACCTGTTGCTGTAAAAGATCACCCTGTTGCCATTTCTACGGTGAACGTTGGTAATCAATGTTTCAGAGGCAATTCATTTAATTTTGGCACAAGTGGAACAGCTGCTGTAGCAAGTTCTTCAATTGCAAGTTATGTATGGACATTTGGAACAGCCTCTGTTCCATCGACTTCAATATCGGCAACTGCAAACAATATAAAATATACAACTTTAGGAACCAAGAATGTTCAATTGGTTGTATATGACGCAAATGGCTGTAATGATACGGTGAAGTTTCCAGTTGTTGTGAAAAATCATCCAGATGCACAGTGGGCATTGTCTTCAACTTCTGCATCTCAATGTTTAATTAACAATTCATTTAATTTTGTTTCTACGGGATCTACTCCTGTTACAGGGTCTAAAATTGGTTCATATTCTTGGAATTTGGGTTCAGGTGCTGTTCCGGGTACTTCCATTACATCGTCTGTAAGCAACGTAGTTTATACTACGTATGGTGTTAAATCAGTTTCTTTGATTATCAACGACACCAATGGTTGTACGGATACATTTATATCATCAGTCACAGTAAAAGATAATCCAGTTGCTAAAATTGGAGTAAATACTGCTGTTCAATGTTTCCAAAATAATAGTTTTGATTTTAATTCTACAGGTTCATTAACAGGATTTGGATCAACTGTGAGTACTTATAATTGGATATTTGATAATAATTCATGGAAGAATCATGCATCTCCAGCTACAGGTTCAATATCAAATGTGGTTGGTGTGAATTACGATACATTGGGTGGATTTAAGATTAAATTAACGGTTACAAATACAAGTGGATGTACCGATACTGCCATGTTTGTGGTGCGAGTGAAAGAAAATCCTAAGGCAAAATGGTCTGTTGGAAACTTCGTTCAATGCCAACAAACCAATTTGTATAACTTTACATCTTCAGGTTCTGCAGCCTCGAATAGCTCAACAATTACTTCATATTCATGGACATTTGGGGGAGGTGCAACGCCACCAAATTCAACGGCTGCAATTCCAAGTTTAGTGAATTACGCTTCTACAGGAGTTAAAAATGTGATACTTACGATTACAGATGCAAATAGTTGTACAGATACTTTCACTGCTTCAATTACAGTAAAAGATAATCCAACTGCAAAAATTACCATTGCAAATGCCAATCAATGTTTCAGAGGCAATGCATTTAATATTTCTTCATCTGGATCTGCTCCTGTTGGGAGTTCAAATATTACAGGATATAGCTGGGATTTTGGATCTGGTGCAAGCCCGTCAACTGCGTCTGTGGCAAGTCCTTCAACAATAAAATACAACAATATTGGAGTTAAAACGGTTTTATTAACCATTACCGATGCCAATGGATGTAAAGACACCTTCCAAACAACTTTAACAGTAAAAGATCACCCAGATGCACAGTGGGTTGTGTCGGGAAATAAATCGGCACAATGTTTTAGAGGGAACAATTTTGGAATAAGTTCAACAGGAACAACCCCAGTTTCACCATCCACTACAATTGCATCTTACGAATGGAATTTTGGGTCAAATGCAAGTCCAGCAAATTCAGTTTCAATCAATCCAGGAACTGTGAAATTTGGCACAATTGGAACCAAAGTGCTGAAATTAATTGTGACTGATTTTAATGGATGTAAAGACACCAATGCTGGCAATTTAATCGTAAAAGATCATCCGGATGCGAACATTACATTCACTAAAAATAGCTCTCAATGTTTGATTGGGAATTCATTTGATTTTAGTTCTGCAACATCTACCCCAGTAACAAGTTCTAAAATTGGAGGATATTCATGGACATTTGGCGCGAATGCAACCCCAAGTTCAGCGGTGAATGCTACACCAACAAATGTTGTTTACTCGATTATTGGAAATAAATTAATCACGCTCATTCTTAAGGATACAAATGGTTGTGCAGATACAATTTCCCAAAATGGAACGGTATTACAACATCCAATAGCAAAATGGACAGTGAACAATGATACCCAATGTTTGAGGGGTAATCAATTTAATTATTCTGCATTGAGCGCAACTCCTGCAAATTCTTCAACCATCAATGCTTATACTTGGTCGCTGGGCAATGGCGCTTCACCAACTTCGTCAACTTTCTCTACTGTTTCAGTTAACTATTCAAACATTGGACTTAAATCAATTCATCTTTTGGTTAAGGACGCGAATGGTTGCTATGATTCATTTAGAAGTCAGGTTCGGGTGATGGAACATCCAACGGCAAAATGGACAACCAATCCAAATTCTCAATGTTTGAAGGGAAATAGCTTTGACTTCCTTTCTTCATCGTCTTTACCTGTTACTGGTTCTAATTTAATAAGTTATGATTGGTCATTTGGATCTGCTTCAACGCCTTCAACTTCGGTTACTGCAACCACCAATGATGTAACTTATGCCACTATCGGAAATAAAGTTGTGATCTTGAATATCACAGATCTCAATGGATGTGGTGATACATTTATGTCAACGGTTACTGTTAAGGCTCATCCAATTGCAAAATGGTCAGTAAACCAAGCAATTCAGTGTTTCCAAGAAAATTCATTTACATATAGTCCGTCTAGCTCAACGGCTGTTTCAGGCTCAAGTATTTCGAATTATTCATGGACATTTGGTGCGAATGCCAATCCAACCACGTCTACAAGTGCATCTCCAGCAAGCGTAGTTTATAGTTCAATTGGATTAAAAACGGTTATTTTAAATGTGGTTGACGCAAATGGTTGTGAAGACACATTCATGTCGACAGTCAAAGTCCTTCAAAATCCAAAAGCAGAATGGACTGCAAGCACATATATTCTTTGTCCTGACGACAATAGTTTCGACTTTTACTCTACCAACAGTACACCTGCAAATAGTTCAAGTTTATCGAATTTTTATTGGACATTGGGCAGTACGGCGAACCCAGATACCTCAACCAAGATTGATCTAAAAAATGTGAGTTTCTCAACATTCGGATTAAAAACAATTGTATTAAAGGTAACGGATGTTAATGGTTGTGCTGATACATTCAAAGCGACCGTGAGTGTGCGTGAAAAACCAAATGCCATTTGGACGGTAAATAAAGGTGGACAATGCTTAAACAATCATTCATTTGCATTTACGTCAAATGGTTCAACGCCAATTGCTGGTTCTACTATTGTTGGATATAAATGGAATTTTGGTTTGAATGCCAGCCCAGATACTTCAACTCAATCGATGCCACCAACAGTTAAATATACAACATATGGCAAGAAAACGATAAAGCTCACAGTTACAGATTTGAATGGTTGTACCGATACATTTGAATCGAGCATCATGGTTTATCCGGCGCCGAACATGAACTATACAATTTCAAACGATAGTCAATGTTTAGGAAAGAACATGTTTAACTATACAAATGCTTCTACACTTGCATTGGGATCAATGAACTATAAATGGCATTTTGGCGATACCACTCCAGATGTAGTTGCAATAGATACCAATCATGTTTACGCTAAAGAAGGTAAGTACTTTGTGAAACTATACGGATATACGGATAAAGGATGTTCAGATAGCGTAGAAAAATTTGTGATTGTTCATCCAATGCCAAAAGTTGATTTCTTCTTGTTCAGCAGTTGTGCTCCTGGAAATACAATTGCGTTCACGAACAATTCTAAAATATCCTCAGGTTCAATGTCTTATTTATGGACATTTGGAAATGGAAATACGAGTTCTCAAACAAATCCATATTATACTTATGGTTCTTCTGGGGCTTATAAAGTGAAGTTAATGAGCACCAGTAATTATGGTTGTATTGATTCAATTGAGAAGAAAGTAAATGTTTACGGATCAATGACAGCTGCGTTTAAGGTAAATTCTCAGCAATGTGACGTTTCAAAACCTTTTAAATTCAATAACACTTCACAATTAACAGCCGGAAGTACAGTTACCTTTAAGTGGGATTTTGGAAATGGCAAATCATCTTCTGATACGAGTCCATTGCATCAATATACTGTTGCTGGTGTATATAAAGTGAAATTGGTATTAACAGGAAATGGTGGATGTAAAGATTCAACAAGTGAAACCATTACCATATTTGAAAAACCTAAAGCTGGCTTCTCTGTCAACAATACTTGTACATGGAATGGTGCTGTGAGTTTTAAGAATACAACAAAAATTTCAACTGATACACTTTACTACAAGTGGGAATTTGGAGATGGTCAAAATAGTACAGATACAAGTCCTTCACACACATATCCATACTTTAGCAATTATAAAACGCTCCTTACAGCTACGTCTAAGTTTGGATGTATTGATACCATTTCTCAAATTGTAAAGGTATTTGCAAAGCCTGAAGCGTTGTTTACAACCAATGGCCAAATTCAATGTGGAACTGTGAACTTCTATAAGTTTACCAATAAATCGACGATTGCGAGCGGAAATGCAATTTATTATTGGGATTTTGGAGATGGTACAACATCAATTGATTCAAACACAACACATTCTTATAGTTCTTATGGTAACTTTATAGTTAGATTGATTGCAAAAACTAAGTTCGGTTGTTCTGATACAATTTCTACAACTGTAACTGTTGTGAGTAAGCCAACAGCTGGATTTACCTTTACCAATGAGTGTATTGGCGTTGCCAATAAATTCACAAATACATCTAAAGATGTGAATTCAATGACCGCATATAAATGGCTACTTGAACCTAATGTTACGAGCACAGTTACAAGTCCAAATTATAATTATCCAAATGATGGAAAATACAATGTGTGTTTGATTGCTGACAATGGTTTGAATTCTTGTAGGGATACAATTTGTCAAGATGTATATGTTTATCCAAAACCAAAAGTTGACTTTGGAATATCGAAATACACAAATTGTGGAAGCGATACATTTACATTCTTTAATAAAACAGCCATCAAGTCTGGGTCATTTACATTGCGATGGGATTTTGGCGATAACTTCGGATCAACTGCATTCAAACCTGTGCACAAATATGACAATCCTGGTGTTTATCAGGCGAAGTTATTTGCAGAGAGTAATTATGGATGTAAAGATTCATTGAGTTCTGTTGCGACTAGAATTAAAATCAAAATTAAACCACAGGTGAATTTTGTAAAATATGATTCTTGTTATGGTGGTTCTGTTGAGTTTAAAAATGCAACGAACAATCCACCTGATTCTATTTTAATGACAAAGTGGTATATGGGAGATAATGCTATCAATTATGCTCAAACGAAATTTAGACATTCATATTCAGCACCAGGGACATATAAAGTAAACTTGGTGGTTACACTTAAAAATAATTGTGTTGATAGTTTCAGTAACAACATTGTAATTTATCCTGTTCCAAATGTTAAATTGGTTCAGAATAATAAGAATGTTTCTATCTGTAACAACACGAATGCATTTACTTTCTATGATTCTTCAACCATTATTGGAAGTGGATCACTTTCTTCTCGTTGGTTTGTAAGTGATGGAAGTTATTCAACAGCAAATCCATTGGTGAAATCATTTACTTCACCAGGTAAATTCTGGATTCGCTTGGTGAGTAGAAGTGGTAAGGGTTGTGAATCATCCGATTCAACGCAAATTGAAATTTATCCTGAACCAACCGCTAAATTCTTCATGAAAGATAGTGATCAGTGTTTGGTTGGTAACAATTTTGAATTCTATGATAGCACATCAATCAATTTGAATGGTGGAACTTTGAATTATTTATGGAATTTTGGAGATGGAACTACTTCAACCCTCGATAATCCAATAAAAACATATAAAGCTCCAGGTTTCTATACCGTTTCATTGAAAGTTACAAGTAGTTATGGGTGTTCTGATACGCAGGTTTCATTTGTAAGGGTGTACGATATGCCTAAGGCAAACTTCACTGTCAATAATTGGAACCAATGTTTGACAACCAATAAATTTGATTTTGTAAACTTAAGTACAATTCCAACTGGAAATGGATCGTTAACATACTATTGGGATTTTGGAATGCCTGGAACTAGCACTCAAATGAGTCCTAGCGTTAATTTCACAGGAACTGGATTGCAACCTGTAGCATTCAGAGCGACATCATCATTTGGTTGCTACGACGATACCTTAAACTATGTATATGTCCTTCAAAATCCAGATACCGGAATCATTCAAATGGTGAATGCAATTCCTTGTGCTGGTATGGCAGGAAAATTATCAATCACAGGAACCGGTGGAACAGGGCCATATGAATATTCTTGGAATGGAAATAGTTATTCAATGAAAAATACCTTCGATACTGCTGTTGCTGGGTATTATAAAGTTGTTGTTAAAGATAAGAATGGATGTACAAGCTATGGTGAATTTAATTTTGCTGAGCCATTGCCTCTGTGGGATTCTATTGTAAAAGGGGCAGATGCTAAATGTTACAGGTCGAGTGATGGAATAGCCGACGTTTATCAAACAACAGGTGGAACATCTCCATATTTCTATAGATGGTACAAAGGAGTAAAGACTTACTTTGGTAAAACATTGACAAATGTTCAAGCAGGTAAATATTACCTTCTTTTGACAGATAACAATGGATGTTTGAAAAATGATTCGGTTACAATTTTTGAACCTGCGAAACTTGTTCCAACTGTTTTTGTAACCAAGCAAATCAAATGCTTTGATTCAATTGCTACAGTTGTAGCAACTGCAAAAGGTGGCTCTCCAACCTTAAGTAAAGTAGACAAGTATGATTATTATTGGGACTATAAAACTGTTGCAGGTGGTACTGTGAAAACAGATTTAAGAGCGGGAACTCATAATGTAATGGTGGTTGACTCAAATGGTTGCAAAGAAGTGGCATTCTTTAATTTATCTGAACCAACTAAAATGCTCGTAACAATTGATTCAGCAAAAGATGTACGTTGTTACGGAAATTCGAATGGGCAAATTTTCTCAACAGTTACGGGAGGAACACCTGGTTATAAATATAGTTGGATTGATTCTATTGGAAACATAGTTTCAGATAAACGTGTATTGTCGGGTGTGGCTAGAGGAAAGTATAAATTGGCAATTAAAGATAGTCGTGGTTGTCCCGACACTCTCTCTGAAGATGCTGAAATTTTCACGCCTATGCCTTTGAATATTATCACAATTGACAATCAAATCATCGATTGTTATGGTGCTAAAACTGGAAAAATTGCTGTGTCTGCTAAAGGTGGAAATGGCGAATATAAATATCTGTGGTTCATGAAGCCTGCAAATGTGTTAGATAGCGTAATTTATGATGTTAAAGCAGGTGGATATTATGTAAGGGTTACAGATAAATTTGGATGTATAAAGGATTCATTGATGTTTGCTACCGAAAGAGTAAAAAATAAGATTTCTTTAATTTCTGATTCAGTTAGTTTGTGTGAATTCGATACCTTAAAATTAACTGCCGGCTTGAAAGATAGCATTGCCTTCCAATGGAAATATAGAAATATTACAGGTGTTTGGGATTCTTTTGGATGGAAAGACAATGGAAATCTTGCATTCGATTCGTTCCCAAGAAATAGGTCTGGGTATTACCAAATTAATGCAGTAGATAGATATGGTTGTGAAGATTCTGCAAAAGTTCATGTTCGTGTGAATTTGAATCCAATTGTAACAATAACATCAGATCCTAAAATTGGTTGTATTGGTTCAACTGCCATATTAACTGGTTTGGGTGCAGATACTTATAAATGGTTTAAACCGAGAACCCTTCCAACTTTTGGTTACGATACATTAGGATATAATTTTGTATTGCAATTAAACAATATCCAAAAGAAAGATACTGGTACTTACTATGTTTTAGGGACTACGAAAGAGGGTTGTTCCGGCGTTGGAAGCTATGTGCTCAATGTTGGATTGGATAGTATTCAAGTAATGCCTGACACTTCTGTATGTGAAGGTGGTGTACTTATCTTGCGTGCCAAAGGTGGTGTGCAATACCAATGGACAGGTCCTAATGGCAATGTCGTGAATTCGCCAAGCTACATTATCAATCCTGCAGCTCTCTCCGACAATGGAATTTACACGGTGAGAATCTCGGATAAATGGACGTGTACAGGTAATTATACAACACGTGTGAAAATCCAACCGAAACCAAAGTTAGCTTTAACTGATGTAAAAGCTGGAAATTATTGTGAAGGTGAATCGTTGCAATTGATTGCAAACACAGATGCTAGTTTGATCGATTGGTCTGGTCCAAATGGATTGAACCTCAAACAAACAACTCAAATCATTGTAAATGTAGGTCAGTTAGATCGCGTGAAACAAGGTACATATAAAGTCATTGGTTATTCAACATACGGTTGTATCGATTCAAGTAGTGTGCTCATCAATGTGCGCTCTAAACCTACAGCCGCGTTTGATTTCCAAAAACGATGCTTGTTCCTAATTCAAAATGAAGCATTCGATATCTTCTCGAATTCTTCTGGAGCTTCTAAATATGAGTACTTATTCGATAATGTTCCAATTGCCTATAATGCGCGACATACATATACCATTGCCGATACGGGTATACATTCAATTAAATTGAGAGTCACCAACGATTATGGTTGTACTGATGAAATTGAAAAAATGATTGATGTGAAACAGCCAGATTATTTAGAATTGCCAAATGCCTTTACCCCGAATAACGATATGATTAACAATGTATTATATCCGGTGCATACCTCTGCAATTACGCATTATCGTATGCAGATTTATAATCGTTGGGGTGAAAAAGTGTTCGATGATAAAGACAAACCATGGAATGGTAAAGATCAGTATGGCAATTATTATAATGAAGGTCTGTATGTCGTGATTTTGGAATATGCATCATTCTGTAGTGAAAACCCTAATGAAATTAGCAATCCAAAACGATTCGATGGCAAGCATGGTCCTATCATGAAGGATGTTACATTGCTCAGATAAGTTTAGAGTTTAATGTTTAGAGTTTAACGAGACCCCTCAATAACTCTAAACATTAAACGTTAAATTTAGCATTTATTGTTTAGCGTTTAATGAATGGGTTTAAGGATTTAAAGTTTGAACAACCCTAAACGTTAAATTTAACGTTTAGGGTTTAGCGTTTAAGGTTTGGTTCGTAATGTCAATTAAGTCAAAGTAACCCTAAACTCTAAACTCTAAATCTTTTATCTAAGCGAGTTTATAAATTTGTTTGCGCACTGCAATGTACTGAACCAACCACAATAAACTTACAAGGCCAAGTCCCCCAAGAAGTACAAAATCATTCAAGTTCTTAGGTGCTTCAAAGCCAAAAGTTTCGATGTATTGGTTGGTGTATGATTTTACGAAAAACAATAGGGTAGTGGTTGAAATGCCGATTATGAGCATGATGAATGCCAGTTGTTTGCCATACCAAGAAATGATATTTGAATGCGGATATCCTTGACGTAACAATGTTTCAGTTTCGTATTTTGAACGGGTGATTGCAAGTTGAACATACAATAAAAATGCACTTACAGAAACAAACATCACCAAGATTCCAAGCACAGCAACGATGCCCAATATGGCTTGAAGCAAACTTCCGAATTTGCCGTTTTTTAATAATTCTTGATTGGTTTCGTATCCCTCAGATTCAAAATGTTTTTGAATTGCAGGAAGCTCATTTTGTTTCGCTTCTACAATAATTCTATACGATTCTGGCGTAGATTGAACATTTCCATAATGCGAGTTCGCATAATCCATGAAACTTTTTGGCACCAACACCGATGTAATTCTGTTACTAAATCCTGCAATTCTGCCTTGAAAATGTGCAGCCCCTTTTGCTCCCCGAATGTCGATATCGAAAACGGCCATTTGAATTGTAGCTTTTGACAATTGGGGCAGTCCTCTTCCAGGGGCGAAATTGAAATTATAAAGGTTGATAAAATCTGTAGGAAGAATCATCGGTATCATTTCATCACCATCGTTCCATTTCCAATCATCCGGTTTTACATCCAAAAAGTCATCTCCAACACTTTCCAAAAATAGCTCAGTGCGCATGACGGCATTGGATTGTCCTCCGGGCATCGACATTGATGCAACGGCTTCGAATTGATTGGCGGTAAACTCTCCAACACGTTTTATAGAGGGGAGGGACTTTAGCTGGGTAACCTCATTTTGGGTGAAGGTGCTTTTGCCAAGTTTGAATGAATTTAACACCGATACTTGTTTGTTGACAACGAGAAATTGACTTCCAATGGCTTGCTCTGAACTTGTAACCATGGTTTTGAAATCTGCAAACAATTGGGCTGCTGCTATGACTAAGAAGAATCCCAAAAGGCTTCCAATGATGGCACCCAAAAGCTGACTTGGTTTTTGAGTTCTATAAAGAATGGTGGATAAAATGGATCGCTTCATAGAATTAGATGGTTACATTTTGGAATCCCGGAAGCGCGTATCGGTCATCGAGGGCTGTGATGATAATTCCTGCGTTTTGTTGAGTTGCAACTTTCTGAATGAGGTTCAGGGCAATATTTGCATTCGTTTGATCCAAATGACTAAAGGGTTCGTCGAGTACGATCCAATTGAAAGGTCGATTTAAGGCTCTCAAGATGGCAATTCTTTGCATTTGCCCAAATGACAATAAAGCAACGGGTTGATTTAATTTGGCTTCAACACCCAAAAATGTGGCCCATTCGGTGAGGGTTTCAACCGATTGAATGTGTGTTGAGGGCGTTTGGTTTTTGGAGTGGATTTGATTGATTTCTGAGGTGAGCGTTAAATTTTGTAGCGCAGTGAGATTTTGAAATAATTGTAAATCCTGAAAAACCACGCTGCATGTGAGTGCCCGCCATTGACTCCATTTCATGGGGGAGAACTCTGTAGATAATTGTCCCTCAAGAATCAAACGACCTAAAAAATCGCCCCGGGTTCCAGCGAGCAAACCAACCAATGTTGATTTGCCTTTGCCAGATGGGGCGATAATTTGATACATCTCACCAGATTTGAATGAAAAATCGGTGTTCCAGATGCTATCGTGTGTTATAAATTCTTTTAATGGGTTAGGGATGATTTTCTGAAAATCAATTGTCATTAAATTGGGTTTTAATATTAATAAGCTTCGTCGGTGTAAGGAGCAATTGGAGCGTCGAGAGCAGATTCTTGTTGGAGTTGCAATTCGAGTGCTTTTCTCGCCTCTTCACTTTGAGCTTGTTTTTTAAGTTGTTGATTGCTGATTAAATCGGCAATTTTAAATAAACGCATCAAACTATTTTCTTTGCCGGATGTGAAATTTAAAGACATGGCAGCAGTAGTGTTATTTCCACTCATTTGCATATTGTTAAATTCAGACATTACACTTTTAAAGGTTTCGAATTCTTCAGATTGTTCTGGAATTTTTAACCATTGCTTTAGGGTACCTTCACCATAATTTTTAAGATTCATATCGATGAAATACGCAGCAGAGTTGTTAGAGAAAAGCTGATTGATTTCTTTATCTAATTGATTGTTCCAAGTTTTGTTTTTAGCCAATGTTTGAGCACTTTCTTCGTCGTTGGTTATCACAAGTTTATTCTTTACAAAAACCATGTGAACTGAGCCTAAAACACCTTCTGGAATTGTAAGAATGTTGTTTTGAGGCTTAATCATTCCATTACTTTTGGTTTCAATTTGCTTCAAAATCTTAGTCCACGTTTTCTCATTTTGGAAACCAAGTTGAGCGGTCATTAAAGGAACAACTTTTGTAACAGTTTGCATGGTAGAATTGAATTCTCCAGTTTCAGGATTGAAGTTTTCATAATCATAAACCATTTCTTCTACTTGTTTGGTATTGAGTTTTGTAACAGCAAACGAGAGACTACCGTCTAACAGAGTTTCAATTTCAGTTTCTGTTAAACCAGTGGCTGTACAGATTTCTTTGATACCGGTTTTATATTGAGGGATGATGCTCTTTAGTAAATTAACAATGGTTTCCATGTTTAGCATTGCGCCAAAGCCCATAAGAACTTTTCCATTGGGCGAAATGAGTTCAAGGTTTTCACTTGAAAGTCCTTTATCTGCAAGAAATTTAAATTCTTTACTTAGTTTTTCATCAGTGAAATATTGGTGAAATTCAGAGCTAATATTTTCATCATCGAAATTTATGATCATATCGGCACCTGAAATATTATCAATCTGTTTTTTGATTTTTTCAGGGAAAGATTTTGTGATTTGCATACCTGAATATTTTTCAATGACTTTGGTGTATTCTTTATAATTGATAAAAAGACTCATGTCGCCACCGTGGTTTTCAGATTCATTAAATGCATCTAGAGCAAGCATAGAGTTTTCTTTTGTTTGGGACATGATTTGCTTTGCGCCTTTTACAGAAAATTTACCTGCATAATAAAATAGGCAAGCATCGTTATTCCAAACAATTGCGAAGTTTGAAGAAGATGAATACTCGTCGTCTGAATCAGATTTTTCAGGGCTAAAGATGTTAAGATCGCCTGATTTTTCATATTCTAGATTTGCATCTTTTGCAAAATTTTCGATGAATGTTTTTAAGGAATTTGCGTCTGAAACGCCAAAAACCATACCAGCGGCTTTATTGCGTTCGCTGCTTAAATTTTCTCCGAAGAAATAGATATTGTCGGTTAACGACATTCCAATTTCTCTTGGATTTTCAATGAATTTAGAGAATTTTTTAGATTCCTTTTCCATTTCTTTCATCATTGGCTTATAAGATTTCATGTTTTTGATAGCATCAAAATCAATTTTTCTACCAATTGAAAGTGGGTTTATTTTCACAACTCCTATTGTAGTATTGGGGATGTATTTTGGAAGGTTAGAGCTGCGGGTTGCGAATAAATAAGTGATGGCCAAAATAGCGACTAACGCCGTAGACACTAAAATGATGATTTTCTTTGATTTCACTACTACAAATATGCAAAAAAAACGGATTATTTTAGAAAATATTTGGCAGGTAGATTTTTATCATAAAATTGCGAATTTTAGGCAAGCTGGTTGATGAAGCTCTTCACTGTTTAAACAACTTTGCAATCAAAAAAACAATCTACTGATTTTCAAATACTAGCTTGAAGTAAAGAGTTTGGGATAATTTTATTCTCGAATACAGCGTACATTAAATCCCATAATCCAACTTGTACTTTGATTCACTATCGTTCCTAATCCATTTTCATCAAAGAGTAAACTCACGTAGGGTGTCGACTCCCCAATAGGCGATTGATATGCCCAATAACTTGTTTGTGAACCAAGGCCACCGCAACCAACATCCCTCCAACCTGCTGGATGAAAATTCAATCCAGTTGTATTCGTCCCAGATAGTCCATTGGTCCAACCATCTTTACTATAGGCATCGGCTAAACTCATGCCTGAATTTATCAAGGATGATTCTAATATTTTCCAATCAGCTTCTGTAGGCAAGCGCCACCCTTCAGGTGCAAGTCCACGAGGATCATTTAGGGCGAATGAATTATATAATTTCCCATAGGTTTTCACTACCACGTTACTATCTTCGATTCGGTCATTATAATAACACCAAGCAGCTTGTTTATTAAATCCTGCTTCTTGCCATTCGTCATCAGATTGAGCTTGAATAATAACATCTCCATTGCGAAAAGTGGAAACATTAAGATTTTCAGCCATCCAATTTTGACCGTTGAATACTTGAACCGATTTATTCGTTCTAATTTGTTCTTCAAGCTTATTTATTTTCGCGTTAAGCACTAGTTTCTCTTTATCATGCGCTGTTCTTTCCGAACTTAAAATCAATAAAGTGCTATCCAAGCGAATGGAAAGATTAGTAATTTGTTCTTTTTTTGATTGGCCGTTTACGCCTTTAACGCTCAATATAAAGGCAATTAAAATAATTGATTTCATCACTACAAATATGCAAAAAAAAACGGAATAGGTTAGAAAATAATTGGTATATTTTCATCAAAAACTTCAATGTAAACATACTTTTTAAGGATTTAAAAAATTTGATAAAAATGATGAATTGAAAAATTTAAAAACGTATGCATTCGAATTGAAATGATTATAAATTGCTTTTTTTATGCCCAACACTCGCTAGCATTCTACGAATGCTGACTCGTCTTAGGCATAAAAAAAGTCCTCAACTTTCGTTGAGGACTTTGATTTTGATCGTGCACGCTTAGGGATTCGAACCCCAAACCTTCTCATCCGTAGTGAGATGCTCTATCCAATTGAGCTAAGCATGCGATTACTTTCAGGGTCGCAAGGGTTGGAAACAACCCCGAAAGGGCTGCAAATGTACAAATAAAAATTACCTTTTGCAAAAGTATTCTTTCTTAAATGTGTTTTTTAGCAGGTAAATAAGTTGATTATAAAACTAATTTTTAACACCATTGTTCGAAATTATAGTCTTTAACATTCCAATTTGCTCCTTTAACTCCAATATCATGCGTTCATATAATTCCCTTTCCTCTTCAGGTAAGCAGCAACCATTATGATAGCTTATTCTGCCCTGCCATTCAACTCATTGTATATGATCTGCAAATTTTGCAAATCTAATTCAGATAAATATGATTTGTCGATGGTCGATTGATTTGAAACTGTATCAATCATACTCGGTTCGTAGAATGCAATTTCTTTTCTTTGTTTGTCTGTCAATTCCAACAATGACTTAATATCGTATCCAGCCGATTCTCCAATAATGATCGCTAAAAATTGAAGTGAACTATTGTTGAGATTAAGCAATTGTTCAGGCGCAATTTGAAGTCCTTTAATGTTTTTAAACGATTTCATTAATGTTGATTCATTTACAGATTTTGAATTAAAATTCTTCAACATCCATTGTATCGAAATGGCATTTTTAACTTCGAAGCTAAGTCCCTCCAAGAAACGAGCCTTCACTTTTGGTTGTTCAACTTTGATTGTAAGTTCTGTTTGTTCTTCACGTTTTACGATTTCAATTTTGCTTGAATCTTGAATTTCAATTTGGTCATATTTCTTTAAGTCAGGTAACCCATGGGTAATCGAATCTACATTTTGAATGTGCCCAAATTTATGCTTGTTTTCTAAAATGTATTCTGTGACCAAAGTGCCTTCTTTTCTTTTATAATTGATTCTCCAATGACAATGGTTAAGGCCTTTATAGACACCATAAGCCAAAGCAATGCCCAATTGTCCGAATGTGGCTGTCGTAAGGCCAGCAAAAAGTCCTATGGGAATTGCATAACCAGAACCCAGTGACGCTATAGTTGTAATTCCAGCAACACCTGCAGTGCTTAAACCAAGCCAGTTTCCATACGATCTCCCAAAATAAATGCGTCTAATATTTTTGTAATCGCAATATGAAAAGTATGTATTATCCTTATTGATGATAAACAATCCATCTTTATTGAACGCCGTGATATAACCTCTGATTATTTTCCCTTTATGGGTTTGTATTCTCAAATATCGACTCCTTTCGATTGAATTCTTGGGCAACGATCCCTTTATGTAGGTAATTTTGGTAGAGTCGTATGCTTGCTTAATTAAATCGCTATTTAAAGTTAGTGTTGTGTTTCTAGTTTGTCCAAAAGATAATTTTGCTACAAGCAAAAATAACAATGTGAGTAAACATTTATGGATCAGTTTCATCATGAGTCAATATTAATACAATAATAATTTCAAACAAGAATTTATCATAACACAAACGCAATATTTTTGATTCTTTATTATCGATTTTCCATAATTGCGAAATGCATTTTTGCGAAAATCCGTAAAATTAATTTTCAGATGGCATATACCCTGGGAATGAATTGAAATTTACAGCGTTGCTGTATTTTTTTTGGTCTTGAATGACCATGGTGTAATAGTTGATTCCCTTTTCAATTGTTCCCGTAATTTCAAATTTTATAGACGTGTAGCGCAGTCTTAAAGAATAAATTGGAGCAACCACAATTTGCCCAAGTGTAATAGTTCCTGCAGCACCCGCTAGGTATGCTTGCGTATAAGCCGAAGTGCTTTGTTCATTAAATTCATAAGCAAAAAATGTACCCAATCCAATGGCCGCTTTCCATAGCCAATTGCCATAAGATCGGCCCCTGCGAATCCAATCTATTGATTTGAAATCGCAATATACCAATCCCAAATCATATTCGTTGTAAATGTAGACCCCATGTTTACTCACACAAATCAATTTTCCTTTGTAAATTTCCTGTGAAACAGTTTTTACAGCAATCTGTTTTTTATCCTTCAAATAATTCTTATCAATTTTACCAGCAATTGTGTAAATGATGTCGCCTTTGCTCTCACTATTCAATTGATTTGCTTTCAAATAAACCGCTTCTAAAAATTCTTTGTTAATAATTCCTGGAATAAACGTTGTTGGAGTTTCCTTTTTTAATTGATTGATTTCACTTGTGTCAATATCTACGAAATTCATAGATTGAGCATGTATAAAATTGAAGATCAATGAGGCAAGAATTATCAATTTCAAATTCATTGTATAACCAAGTGTTTTCATTTTGAGGGATATTTGATTGCAATGTTACATATTTAAAGAGTTAATGAATGTGTTATTCAATGCAAATTTTATGAATTTTCCTTAAATGTTGCTGATTTTTTTGTGATTCATTGCAAAAATTACCTTTTTGAACAGCGCATACAATTGGATTTATTGGATTTTATATTTCACTTGTTTATCGTTATTTTGCGTCCTTTATGAAACAAATAATTCTTTTCATTGCAACAATTTTTACAATTGGAAATTCTATCAATGCCCAATGGTTTAAAAAAACAAAACCTCAACCAACAACTCCTGTTGAGCAGGCCGATAAAAAAGGAAAGTTAGAATCGATCGATTCCAAAACCAAAAACTGCCAAAAGTTAACCGGTATTTTCACCTTGTACCGCGATACCAATACAGGCCAAGTTTTTATGGTGATCAATAAAACGCAGTTTAACCAAGACTATATTCATTTTACTTACACTGAAAATGGTGTTATAGAAGCTGGACATAACAGAGGTTCATATAGAGGGAGTAGGATTTTCAAAATCAAAAAATCGTACAACAATATTGAGTTTGAGCAACAAAATACAAGTTTCTATTTCGACCCAACCAATCCAATTTCAAAAAGTGCCAATGCAAATATTTCTAATGCACCTTTGGCATTTGAAAAAATCATTGCTGAAGATAAAAAAACTGGAGATTACCTTATTGATGCCGATGAGTTGTTTCTCACAGAGAAATTACACCAAGTAAAAGCGGGTGGTCGCCCGGGTTCGGAGGGATTTAAACTGGGTAACTTAACCAAAGGGAAAACCCAATATACTGCCGTGAAAAACTATCCAGAAAATGCAGATTTTGTGGTGCGTTATGTTTACGACAATCCTTCTCCAATGGCCGATGGGTCTGTGGAAGTTACAGATGCCCGTTCAGTTGTTATTGAGTTGCAACATAGCATCATTGCTGTTCCTAAAAATAACTTTACACCAAGAAGAGATGATTTTAGAATTGGTTATTTCTCTGAGCAAATTAACGACATGACCACAACCGGGGTTACGAATTATAAAGATTTAATACACCATTGGAATTTAGAAAAGAAAGATCCAACCGCGGCAAAATCTGAACCGGTAAAGCCAATTACATGGTGGATTGAAAACACAACTCCAAAATCAATTCGCCCGATTATCAAACATGCTGCTTTGCAATGGAATAAGGCATTTGAACCACTTGGGTTTATTAACGCTGTTGAAATTTTAGAACAACCAGATACCGCAAAGTGGGATGCTGGAGATATACGCTACAACGTTTTACGTTGGACATCTAGCCCACAACCTCCGTTTGG
>CAMBFD010000028.1 GCA_945865625.1 Chitinophaga pinensis | reverse complement strand
GAAGTCCCCCAAGAATTTTACTCACTAAATCTTCGTGCATCTTTTCTCCATTGTGAGAACCACACATAATTGCAAGATCTTCAAGTGATAAATTTAATTGATCAAATGCACCTGAAACAAGCAATGGAAGATGCTGAAAATATTTCATTGCCGACCTTGGAAATGTTACTTGGTTTATCTCTCCCAATGAATAAATGACTTCACCAGCTTCATTTACAACACAAATAACACCGCGATGAAAACTTTCTACAACATTCCCACGAAAAACTTCTACTAATATTGGATTCATTTTATAATTGATGTTGAGCCAATAAAAACAATACTGCCATTCTTACAGCAACACCATTTTCAACTTGATCCAATATAATACTTTGTTGACTATCAGCCACTTCACTTGTAATTTCAACACCTCTATTGATGGGTCCTGGATGCATAATTACAATTTCTTTATCTAATTTATTTAACCTCTTCATATTCAATCCAAACAAGTTGGAATATTCCTTCAATGAAGGGAAAAATCTTTGATCTTGTCGCTCAAGTTGAATTCTGAGCATGTTTGCTACATCACACCACGACAATGCTTCATCGAGATTATGCGAAACTTTAACACCTAATTGTTCAATGTGTTTTGGGATTAATGTTGAAGGACCACAAACCATCACTTCTGCACCTAACAGTTGTAAGCAATAAATATTGCTCAATGCCACACGCGAATGTTTAATATCGCCAACAATCACGATTTTTTTACCT
The DNA here is from genome assembly GCA_945865625.1 of Chitinophaga pinensis. Classification (GTDB taxonomy): domain Bacteria; phylum Bacteroidota; class Bacteroidia; order NS11-12g; family UBA955; genus VMCP01. The sequence continues at coordinate 18,886 of CAMBFD010000028.1, read as the reverse complement.
TCCAGAGACCCTAGTTTATTGCGTATTGAAAAGGCATCTAATAAAGCTTGAGTTGGATGTTCATGTGTACCATCGCCAGCATTTACAATTTGCGATTTCACATTTTTGGCTAAAAACATGCAAGCTCCAGGCGCTGGGTGGCGCATCACAACCATATCGACTTTCATACTCAAAATGTTATTTACCGTATCGATTAGGGTTTCACCTTTTTTAACACTAGATGACGAAGACGAAAAGTTAATAATATCGGCTCCTAAACGTTTTTCTGCTAATTCAAAAGACACGCGTGTTCTTGTAGAATTTTCAAAAAACAAATTTGCAATAGTGATGTCTCGCAAAGCGGGTGTTTTTTTAACAGGAGCTTGCAATAGACTTAAAAAATTATCAGCAGTTTCAAAAATTGTATGAATCTGATTGGCGTTCATACCTTTAATTCCTAACAAATGATTCAATTCACCTTTATTCATTTCTTGTTGTCTTCTAATAACCAAACTTGTACTAAATTTTCAGATTGCCACTCAACTTTTACAAAATCATTTGTATTTCTTGAATCGATTGTTACACCAGTGTAATCTGGCTTTATAGGCAATTCGCGTTGAAATCTTCGATCCACTAAAACCATCAATTCGATTCGATTGGGTCTACCGAAGCTCATGATGGCATCAATTGCAGACCTCACGCTTCTTCCGGTAAATAAAACATCGTCGACAATGATAATATTTTTATTTTCAGTTGAAAAATTAACTGATGAAGGTTTAGGGAGATGAAATCCACCCCTACCTATATCATCTCTAAAAAAGGTATGATCCACTTCACCATAAAGAATGTCATGATGGCCTAAGTGATTGATATGATTTTTAATGGCTTTTGCCAATTGAATTCCACGTGGTTGCAAACCGATAATGGCAGTATTGCTTAAATCCTTATGATTTTCAATCAATTGCAACGCAAACCTCTGAATAATCAGATTGGCTTTTTGGGTATCTACCAGTATTTTAGGATCGGCGTTATTTGTCATTCGATAATTGTAAAATTATATTGTATTCGTCTTCAGAAAGGGCAATGACCGACAATCGAGGCTGGCGGATAAGTCCCATTTGTGATAAACGAGGGTCAGATTTCATTTTTTCGAGAGAAACTGGATTTTCAAGAGATTGAAGTGGTTTTACATCCACCACAACCCAATTCGTTTCATCTGTAGTTGGGTCTTGATATGCAGGATTTATGATTTCAGCAATTCCAACGATTTCTTTTCCCTCATTGGAATGATAAAAAAGGCATTTATCGCCGGCTGACATTGCTTGCAAGTTATTTCTGGCTTGGTAATTACGTACACCATCCCAAAAAGTTTGCTGATCTTTTACGAATTGAGTCCAAGAATACTTAAAAGGTTCGGACTTAATTAGCCAAAATTTCATAAGGCAAAGTAAAAATAAAAACCCGAAAAGAAAAAATTTATCTTTTTTATCGTCATTATTTGGAAATGATAAAAAAACATTGTTAATTTACATATCAATTATTTGCTAATTAAATTATCAAAACATGTATTTAAAAGAAAATATCAAATTGCTTAGAAAACGCAGAAAGCGCAGCCAAGAAGAGGTTTCAGCGAATATTGGAATCACTCGTTCAGCCTATAACAGTTATGAAAATGGTGTAGCAGAACCAGGAATTCAGGTTCTATTAAAACTGTCAGACTTCTATCAAGTGAACATTGATAAATTACTGCGAATTGATTTATCGACAATCATGGATAGCCAATTAGAGCAAATGGAGCGAGGTTACGACATTGACATAACTGGAACACGATTGAGAATTCTAGCAACAACTGTCAATCCAGAAAACGAAGAAAATATTGAATTGGTGCCGGTGAAAGCAAAAGCAGGTTATGCAACTGGCTATGCTGATCCAAATTATATCAAGGTTTTGCCCGCCTTCAACTTGCCATTTTTATCGCCCAACAAAAAATATCGAAGTTTCCCAATCTCTGGAGATAGTATGCCTCCAGTTGTTGATGGTGCGTATATTACTGGCGAATTTCTCCAAGATTGGAATATGGTAAAAAATGGAAGTCCGTACATTGTTGTCACATTAGAAGATGGTATTGTCTTTAAAATTCTATACAATAGAATTGAGGAAGATGGTTCTTTTTTATTGTGCAGCACAAATACAAACTACAAGCCTTATCCAGTTAAAGTTCAAAACATTTTAGAAATTTGGAAATTTGTAAACTATATCAATCCGAAATTTGAAGAGCCAAATCATTCGGAGGACAATGATCTAGGTCCAACGCTTCGATTGATACAAAGAGAAATTGGATTGATCAAGGATAAAGTTAAGAACATTGAAGATAAAATTTAGACATTGTATTTTTCTTTGCGAACGAGTTTATTAAGTATTATCTTCGCAGCCTAAATTGAAATTCCGAAAAGAATGAAATTCACAAAAGAACATTACCTATCCTGGTATCGCACCATGATGTTGGTGAGACGATTTGAGGAAAAAGCCGCACAATTGTATGGTCAGCAAAAAATCAAAGGTTTTTGTCACTTATACATTGGTCAAGAAGCTTTGGTAGCGGGAATGATTACAGCAACCACAAAAGACGACAAGGCAATCACTGCTTATCGCGATCATGGTCATGCTTTAGCAATGGGTGTGACTACGAATTCGGTAATGGCTGAATTGTTTGGTAAGGCAACTGGATGTTCTGGTGGGAAAGGTGGCAGTATGCACATGTTTTCTAAAGAGCATAATTTTTTTGGAGGACATGGAATCGTTGGTGCCCAAATTCCTATGGGTGCTGGTTTGGCGTTTGCCGAACAATATAAAGGAACTAAGAATATCAGTTTAACATTTTTCGGAGATGGTGCAGCACGCCAAGGTGCTTTACACGAGGCATTCAACATGGCAATGTTGTGGAAATTACCTGCCATATTCATTTGTGAAAATAATGAATACGCAATGGGTACAAGTGTGGAAAGAACAACAAATATGTTGGATATTTATAAAATCGGATTAGGTTATGACATGCCCAGCAAACAAGTAGACGGTATGAAATGCGAAACTGTTCACCAAGCAATCGCGGAAGCTGCAGAATTTGCAAGAAACGGTGGTGGTCCAACATTCCTAGAAATTAAAACTTATCGCTACAGAGGTCATAGTATGAGTGACCCGGCAAGTTACAGAACCAAAGAAGAATTAGCTTCATATAAAGAAAAAGATCCTCTTGAAACAACCAAAGCAACAATTTTAGCAAAAAAATATGCAACTCAAGCAGAATTAGATAAAATTGAAGATGATATCATTGCTGAAGTGAATGCAAGTGTTGAGTTTGCTGAGAATTCTCCTTATCCAGATGCATCTGAATTATTTAAAGATGTATATGTTGAAGATAACTATCCATATATTATGGACTAATTTTATTTGTAAATAAATCTTATTTATTATATTCGCCCCCTTTAAAGAAATGAACGTACAAGAAATTTGGCAACAGAAGAGACAATCTATCTCTAATTTTTATTCTCAAAACTCGAAAAAAGTTAACTATATAATAATTGGTTTTTTGGTTGTGATTGGGTTAGGTATTTATTGGACAAGCTTTTACAAACCTGCCCAAGAAAAAGCTGCTGCTGAGAAATTGGCAAAATTGCATTATTACTTTAAAAACGACTCAATGAATGTTGTTTTGAAAGGTTTTAAACCATTTAAAGTTGTTTCAGCTCCTTCGATTGCAGATGATTATTCTTCAACTAGAGCTGGAAAAGAAGCTGCATTGATGGCTGGTATTGCGTACATCAAAACTGGGAAGTTTAAAGAAGCTCTAGAGTACTTAGACAAAACTGCTGCCAAAGACGATTTGCTTTCGGCTTCAGTAATTGCTTTGAAAGGTAGTTGTAAATCAGAAATGGGAAATCTAGGAGATGCTGCTAGTTTATTTGAACAAGCTGCTGCCGTTAGTGAAAATGAATTTGCTGCCGCATATCTCAAAAAAGCTGGCATTCACCACGAATTAAATAAAGATTACAGCGCGGCATTAAAATGCTACGAAACAATTCAAAAGAAATATTCTACAACACCAGAAGGTTCTGATATTGAGAAATATGTCTTTAAAATGAAAGCACAATTGGGTGAATTCAACCCATAATAGTTACGAAATTGTCTAACACCGGTTTTCGCTTTAACTCCTCACCTACTTCTATTGTTCTTAGTAATATTAAAGTAGGAATTGTTGTTTCGACATGGAATGAACACATTACTTCTGTTTTGTTAGATGGAGCAATCGACGAATTGAGGAAATTCGGATTAACACTTGAACAAATTATTGTAACTGAGGTTCCCGGAGCATTTGAATTACCTCTTGCAGCTCAGTGGTGCTTCGAAAATAAGCAGCATAATATTGACGCCGTTATATGCCTAGGATGCGTGATTAAAGGAGATACCCCGCACTTCGATTTTGTTTGCCATGGAGCTACAAACGGAGTTATGGAAGTTGGTTTGAAATTTAGCAAACCATGTGTTTTTGGTGTCATCACTACAAATACAGAACAACAAGCGTTCGACAGAATTGGTGGTTCGCACGGACATAAAGGAAGAGAAGCGGCGCAAACTGCGCTTCAATTATTATCAATCAAAAAATAATTAATTAATACTATTACTATTTAACACATTATGGATCAGTTTTCAGAGAATTACAATGATCAGTTAAGCGAAGCCGAAAAATTGATTCTTCAACACGAGGAAGACACAGAGCTAAAAGAAAATTTCGCATCGTTTTCAAAAGAACAATTGGTAGAACATGCCCAATCTCTTTTACACACTACAAATGTGAAACTAGCTTATGCTTCACTCCAAGAGATCCGTAAGGCCTTCGAATCTATTTTGGACAATGAACGCCCTGAACAAATTAAAGAATGGGTTTCTGATGGAAATGAAGCAAAAGATTTTGTAGCCCCTCAAGATGAATTAAAGGTGAAACTTTTTGATGTGGTTCAAAAATTTAAAGAATTGCGTGAAATCGAAAAGAAACGTGCGGAAGTGGAAAAAGCAATCAATTTAAATAAGAAACAATCAATTCTCGATAAAATTGCTGCGTTGGTTGATTCTGAAGAAAACGAAAATAGTTTGATTGAACTTCGTGAATTAATGCGTCAGTGGAAAGAAATACGCCAAATTCCAAAAGAACATCACGAAGAACTTTACACCAAATACAAGTTTTATTTAGATAAATTTTACGACAATTTATCTAAATTCAATGAATTGAAGGATTTAGACCGAGAGAAAAACATTGAGATAAAAATTGAACTAATTAAAAAAGCTGAAGCTTTAAAGGATGAGAAAAACATTCGTAAAGCAATGATTAGCTTAAATAAAATTCATGACGATTGGAAAAATACTGGTCCAGTTAGAAAAGAAATTTCTGATGAAATTTGGACAAGATTCAAATCTGCAAGCGATTTGGTGATCGATATTCAAAAGAAACATCAAAGTGAAATTGAAACACAACGCAATCAGAATTTAGAAAAGAAAATTCTTTTGATCGAAAAAGCTGAAACTGCAATTACTGCCCTACCATCTTCTAATAAAGAATGGAATAAAATGGCAGAAGAAATTGATGGCTTGCTCGATATATGGAAAAAAATAGGTCCAGTTCCTTCAGAAAAGAACGAAGAAATCTGGTCTAAATTTCAAACTGCTCGAAATACATTTTACGCTGAAAGAAAAAATTTCTTTAAGAAAATCCAATCAGATAGAAAAGTTAATCTTGCAAAGAAGATTGAACTATGCGAACAAGCCGACGTTTTAAAAGAAGCTCCAGAGTTCATGAAAACTTCTGAACAACTTCAAGCACTTCAGGAAAAATGGAAAACCATAGGTCCAGTTCCTGAAGATCAAAATGAAGTTATTTGGAAACGTTTCAGAGCTGCATTTGATCATTTTTATGAGCGTAAAAACAAATGGTTTTCAGAAAGAAAAACGCAAGAAACTGGCGCAGTTGCCGCAAAAGAAGCGATCATTACTGAAATTGAAGCCATTACTAAATCAACAGAGAGTAAATTTAATTTTAATGATTTAAAATCAATTCAAAATAGATGGAATGATTCAGGATTCGTTTCTGGCAAAAAATTCCAAACTTTGAACAAACAATACCAAAGTTTAATGGATGCGCTTTATCAGTCTTTAAGAAATTCGTCAAACGCGGTAAGAGAGTCTAGTGTAAAAGAAAATTTGAATGAAATTTCTGCTTCGCCTGATGCCAAATACAAATTGCAAAGTGAAGAAAAAAGATTGCGTGATTTAATCAAGAAAATTGAGGATGAGCTGAGTACAATTGAAAATAACAAAGGCTTTTTTCAACATTCAAAAAATGCCGAAGCAATTTTAAAGCAATTCGATGATAAATTAAAAAAATCAACCGAACAAATTGTAAAACTCAAAAAAGAACTTCAATTGGTGGTTCAAGCTAAAATAGCAAATGCCTAATGCATTTATAGAAATTGCCGATTATCTAACTTACTATCTTGCCGGTACAACCCGACATGGTTTACATTCCCCTTTTATTTACGATTTCGCTGATTTCGTTTTATATCAACCTTCCGATATGAATTTCGAGATGATTGAAAATCAACGTATGAATATGATTAAGAGTCGTTCAAAATCACCACAAACCTCTCTTTCTAAATACGCTGCTGAAACAACATTGGATGCCAAATACGGTCGTTTGTTGCAAAGAATAGTTAGATACTATCAACCTTTGTCTATCTTGGAAATTGGCAACAATACGGGTATTGAAAGTAACTATCTATTGTCTAATTCAATCATCAATCATCAAACACTAAGCACTTATCAATCGTTCGAAGTTGATGATTATTTTCAAAAAGTAAGAAAAGAAACGTTAGAATCATTTGCAAATTATTATAATTCTGATTTGCTTGCGAATTCAAAGATATTAGATAAAGATAAAGATAAACTTGTTGAAATTTGTGTTTTGTATGGACAAAAAAACGCAGATGATTCTTGGAGATTTTACGACCAATATAAGCATAACCTGGGGACTCAGTCAATGCTCATTATGACCAATATCAGAAATTCAAATGATCATTATATAAATTGGAATCAAATGACAAATTTACCAGAAGTTACTGCAAGTATTGAATTGTTTAAAATGGGAATTCTATTTTTTCGTACCGAACAAATTCAACAAAAGTTTATATTGCGATACTAATGCAACAACATTCACATAAAATTAGGGTACGCTATGCAGAATGCGACCGAATGGGTTTCGTTCATCACTCCATTTATGCATTGTATTTTGAAGAAGCGAGAACTGAAATTTTAAGATCTAAAGGAATTTCATATAAAGAACTCGAAGATGATGGTATTATCATGCCCGTAAGAAGTATGAGCTTAAGTTTCAATAAAGCTGGAAAATACGATGACTTACTAACCATTGAAGTTCAAATAGTTGGACAACCAGAAATTCGTTGTAAATTTGAATATAAAACCATTAACCAAGATGGAGAATTGCTAAATACCGGTGAAACTGAACTTTTCTTCGTAAGAAAACATGACCTTAGGCCGATAAAACTACCCGAAAAGTATAAAAAAATCTTGCAAACAACCTAATGGCTCACTTCTACAAGTCGAAACATAATAAGATGAACCATCATCCTAGCGATTCTCAAGAATCACATGATTCAGAGAATCCTTTAGTGTCTGACGTAGAATCAAATCACTCTCATCCATTAATTGAATATTTTAAAACTAAAACACTGAAAATACTGAACGGACATAGTATTTATGAAGTTGGGAAATACTTCTTTAAATCTATGTTCATGGAAAATTTAAACCTTCGCGCTTCGAGTTTAAGTTTTAACTTTTTTACTGCATTGTTTCCTGCGTTGATCTTTTTACTTACGCTCATTGCTTATTTACCAATTAAGGGAATTAAGAATCAGTTTATCAATCAATTGGCGGTAATCTTACCTACCACAACTTTTCAGGAAATTTCAACAACAATCTTAGAAATTCTTAACAAACAAAACTCTTCACTGTTATCCTTTGGTTTTATTCTTACAATATATTTTGCATCAAATTCATTCCATTTGATGATCAATACATTTAACCGAAGAGTAGCTGTCCCTCAAAATAAGAGTTGGCTACATATTCGAGGAAAGGCAGTGTTTTTAACTTTTTGGATGTGTATTTTAATCATTGCATTTTTATTACTTGTTACATGGACATTCCAGATAGAAAAATATATGGTCAAACATCATTGGCCTTTGCTCTCTGTAACGGGTATTTTACTCACAATATTTGAATATATACTCATAATTGCATTGTTTTTATTTGCAATCTCAAGTATCTATTATTTTGCTCCTTCCAATGAACAACGCTGGAGATTTTTCTCAGTTGGCTCAATTTTCACGACCATTTTTTCGTTAATTTCAACTTTTGGATTTAGTTTATACGTAAATAATTTTGATAGTTATAACAAAGTATATGGTTCAATTGGGGCCATTTTGGCATTGATGGTCTTGATTTACATCAACATACTCATCATTTTAATCGGATTTGAACTGAACACAAGTATAGATAAAGCTGAACTTTCGAAACAACGAAAATTGAATTCCAAATCTATTAGCCAATAAAAATCTTTTCAATAATTTCTTGATTGAAAGTTTCATTGATGCGCTTTAAAAGCAAATCTTTCTGCAGAAACATCTCATTTTTAAGTGGTGCATTATCGAACTTAACATACAAAGTTTTATTCAACATTTTCAATTCTGATGTATGTTTAAAAACCAAATGACCCACAATTTCTTCCCAACGGTTCACAATGTCTAATTCTGTCATCTTAGGCTGAAGCCTATACTTTTTAAACATTGCATCGAGCACATTGCCAATTGGTTTTTCCCTATTTTTCTTATCGTCCATGCTGTGTAGCTAAATTACTTTTTCTATATCCGTACAAAAAGTACAAAATTAATCCCATCACGAACCAAATTGCAAACCATGACCAATTTTCTTGCTTCATTCCAGTGAGTAAATAGGTACAAGTAGATAGGCCCAATATAGGAATCAGTGACCATTTATAAATATACGTAAAAATAGCCAATGAAGCAAATAAAACCCACATTATTCTGTGAGATACATGATACATAGAGTTCAAACTAAAGTTAAATAGTTCTGTAAAATATCCCTCCACTTGAAATGAAACAATTGTAGCAGTTAAAATTAAGATTAACGGAAATAAGTATTGAGCATTGATATATTTTAAGTTGAAGGATGATTTATCAAACTCATTTCGCTTTGGCAACAACAACACTCCACCACACACGAGAATAAACGCAAAAATGGTTCCAATTGAGGTAAAGTCTAGCACAAAATTTTCGTCGGTGAATAAGATGGGCACACCAACTACAAATCCTGTAACAATTGTAGAAAAACTCGGGGTTTTGTACTTTGGATGAATTTTAGCAAATGATTTAGGCAAAAGTCCATCGCGACTCATAGACATCCAGATTCTTGGTTGACCCATTTGAAAAACCAATAAAACGCTCGCCATTGCAATCACAGCGCTTACACTTACAATATATTCTAGCCATTTAATTCCCTTGTAGCCCAACGCAAAAGCCAATGGATCGTCAACTGCCAATAAATTAAATGGCACCATTCCGGTTAAAACCAAAGAAATTAAAATGTATAAAACACTACATATAATGAGAGAATAAAACATACCACGAGGCAAATCTCTTTTCGGATTTTTACTTTCCTCAGCAAGTGTACTCACGGCATCAAAACCAATATAGGTGAAGAAAACAGCCGAAACACCTGTCATAATGCCTTTAAATCCGTTTGGAACAAATGGCTTATAATTTTCAATATCAATGTAAAATGCACCTACTATGATGATTGTTATAATGATAACCAGCTTCAGCATAACCATAAGGTTACTAATGTTTCTTGATTCCTGAATTCCACGGTAAACCAGCATTGTAATGAGAATATTAATAAGCAATGCAGGGGCATCAAAAATGATTTTGAGGGACCCTAACTGCGGTGCTGATTGCCATGCTTGCAATGCAGAATATTCGTCGACCGTCACATTCATTGACTTCCACAACAACCCAAATTCAGAAGGCTTAGGTAATTGATTTATGAGCAAATCTGCATGGGCTAAGGCCACTGAACTTGCTGTTTTATAATCGGTTATACTCCATCTGGGCAAATGTAAATTCATAGCATCTAAAAGGTGGGTAAAATAACCAGACCAAGAAAATGCGATGTAAATATTTCCAATTGAATATTCCATGAGCAAAGCCCAACCAATTATCCAGGCAAATAACTCTCCAAATGATGCATAAGCATAAGTATAAGCACTTCCTGACACTGGAATTCGGCTGGAGAACTCCGCATAACACAAGGCAGCAAATCCACATGCTATTGCGCAAATTATAAAAAGAAAAATCACTCCTGGTCCACCTTCTGCACAAGCCTTACCTACAGAACTAAAAATTCCGCCACCTATAATTGCAGCAATTCCGAAAAAAGTTAAATCTTTAACAGATAATACCTTAGATAACTGATGGTGTTCCTCGGTGATAAAATTAGTTTTTCTACGAAAGAGTGATTTAATCATGATGAATAGAACTGCGATATTACGGCTGTTCAGGTTTGAAATCAAATCTTTTTATTATATTTGTTTATATGAAACGCATCTTATTGTGCTTAACAATTATTTTCACTGTCATTAGCAGTGGAATGATGCATATTGTATTTCATGTTTGTACCACTGAACCTGTTGTCAGCAAAGCTGTTCTTATTGATTGTTGCTCAAAGAATAGCCCAATGCCAAAATGTTGCGACGCCGACGACATAAAAGAAATTGAACCCGCATTTTGTTGCGAAAATGTTCAATGGTATTATTTCACTCCAAAGTTCAACGAAGGGTTTAACAAACAATTAAACGTTCCCATTGCAAATTTTATTCAATTGGGAAGCAACGATTTGTATTTCATTGCTTTCAATGACCTAAAAAATACAGCATTTAATCAAAACCTTCTCAAAAAACTAATCCCTCCTAACCTGCCTTGGCAGGAAGATATTTGCGTTTGGACAATTTAACATTTCATTTTTTCTTTCGGTAGCCTTATGGCCAATTTTTAATCAATTAAAACCTTAAAAACACAGAAAAAAATGAAACATCTATTGAAATCAATTGCTGTATTATGCAGCATTATCATACTCACAGGAATGGCTCTTGTGAATCCTCCTAAAAAAACCACCATTACGTTTAAAGTTTTTGGCGTTTGCGGCGATTGTAAAGAACGCATAGAAGCTTCTTTAGATATAAAAGGCATTTATAAAGCGCTTTATAATTTTAAAACACAACAAGTTACTATCACCTATAAAACTGGAATGTTCAAAGAAGAACAATTTCACAATATCGTAGCAATGGTTGGTCACGACACTGAATTGGTAAAAGCTGACAATGCGGTTTATGCCAATTTACCTGATTGTTGCAAATATAGAGACGGAGCAAAATGTACAGACGAGGAAAAAGAATAAGCTTTATTTGCTTTATTCTCCTTGTTTCAAATATATTATCGGCTCAATCAGATAGCACTCATATTGATACAGTGAAAACTGTGAATGTGGGTGTTGATCAGGCCGGTGTAATGTTCGACGCTAATGGAGCATCCCTTAAGCAAATATTGGGGCAGAATGAATTTAAAAAGGCTGCTTGTTGCACCCTTTCTGAAAGTTTTGAACTGAGTAATACTGTTGAAATTTCGAATTCCGACGGTGTTTCTGGTATTAGGCAAATTGAAATGATGGGACTCAATGGCAAATATGCATTGATGACCCGCGACAATATACCTCAACTTGGAGGTTTGGCTACGTTGAATGGCATGAACAACATTCCTGGGCCAATGGTTTCCGACGTTCGACTTGCAAAAGGAACTGGTTCTGTGACTTTGGGCTATGAAGGAATTACAGGTGGAATAGATTATGGTCTAAAAACGGCTGAAAATGCTCCGAAGTGGGATTTAAATGCCTACCAAAACAATCAAGGGCGATCTGAAATCAACATCATTCACAGCCATAAAATCAATGCGAAATTGAATCATACGACCTATGTGCATGGAGGAAAGCAATTTTTTGCCACTGATATGAATCATGATATGTTTTCAGACATACCACTCACAAGCAGAATTTATGTTGGAAACCAACTGAATTATCAAGGTAAAAAAACTGAAGGTCAATTTGGAATAACATATTGGAATGAGCAAAAAATGTCTGGTGAAGTTGACCACAACAATCACAATGTTCTATCGGAATTACCAAATGTATTTAGATTTAATCAACAAGAAAGTAAGTTTGATGCATTTGGAAAGTTTGGAATTATGCTCAATGAGAAGTCAGAATCGAGTTTCGGAAATATCTTAAACTTCACGGTGCACCAAAACAATTCCCTTCTAAATTCTCTCATTCAAAGGAATTACTCAGGTAAAGAATTTAAATTGAGTTATTCTGGGTTATATCAAACCAATTTATCAACTAAGCTTACTTTAAAATCAGGAATATCGTCGATGATCAATCAAATAGATGAATCATTAATTGATACAATTGGAACAAACATCCTTCAAAAATTTGGAGAAAAGCAAGTTGGTATTTTTGCTGAATTGGTTTTGAAACTCAAAAAGTTGTCGGTTGTTTTGGGTGCACGACAAGATTATCATAACTTATATGGTTACTTTTTAACACCAAGGGTACATTCAAAATATGAATTCAATAAGAATAATAAATTGTTTATTCAAGCCGGAATGGGAAGACGCACTCCTTATATGCTCATTGAAAATCTCCCTTTGTTTATAAACAACAGATTCATTCAAGTAGATCAACATTCAAAAAATTTACCTTATGGTTTGCCTCAAGAAGTTGGATTTAATGCTGGATTGAGTTTTTTCAAGAACTTCTTTTTCATGAATTACCCCAGCACCATAACTATAGATGTTTTTTCAACGCAATTTCAGAATCAAACCGTTATTGACCGAGATTATTCTCTGAATCAGCTAACAATTGCGTCACGCAACAATGGGTTTGCAGGAAATACAAATAGTATCCATTTAGAATGGACAACTCACCCTATTAGAAGAATGGAAGTAAAATTGGCCTATCGTTATGTTAAAAACTTGCAATTCTTAAATCAAGAGTTACAAATTGCACCGTTTCAAAGTGTACACAGAGGTTTGGTTGTATTGGGATATAAAACAAGGGATAAATGGTATTTCGACGCAGTTTCACAAATAAATGGCCCGAAAAGAATTGCATATTTTTCAAAAACTGAATCTAAATATAGTCCATCATTTATCATTATAAACGCACAAATCAGAAAAACGTTTGAAAATGGTTTTGAATTTTATGTTGGTGCTGAAAACATTGGAAACATAAAACAAGCTGATCCCGTTTTGATGATGCAATCAAGTCAGAATCAAATATTTGATGCTGCTTATAGTTGGGCACCCGCAAATGGCATCAACTATTACAGTGGCATTCGAATGGTATTAAAATAATGGTTTTAAGATTTTTTTGAACGGAATAGATTTTTTATAGACGAACAAATCAATCCAAAACATAATTATTTCAGTTAAATTATGATCAATCATTTTTAAAAAGTTTTCTTTGTCGCCTTCATCTAGCTCTGGTTTACCATCGATGGAGATAATTTCTAAATGACTAAACAAACCGTTGTCTAAATGAACAATAATTTTAGAAACTTTATTGGCTGATCGACCATAAAAAACTAGAGGATTTAAATCATTTACATCAAGGTAAATTTCTAATCCAAAGTATTCGAAAATTGGTTTTTCTGAGGGTAAAACTATGGGAACGACCATGAATTTTAGAAGGGGTATACTCAAAATTAGTTAATTCGTTTAACTTATCAAACTATTTTTCGAATTTTTGTTGAATATATTTTGAAATAGCTTTGTAGATAACAGCCTCTTCAGCACAACTACTGAGCTGTTTTAAATGTTTTGATATGGTTGTTTCATCACCGCGAAATGCTGGACCAGTTTGCACATAAATTGGATTATTCAGCTTTACCTTATCAATGGTTTGTTGAATGATTGGCAATAAATAATTAAAACTCAATTGCTCATTCTCTTTCAAAACTTCTTGGCTACCTACCAAACAAGCATTTACAAAATTATTTGCAAACACCGCCGACAGATGCAGCTGTGCCCTATCCTCTGAACTTAAAAATCGGATGTTTAAATTCAGAGAATTGTTTAATTTTTCGAGGGATATTTGCGTCACTGAATCAGAATATTCCACAAATACAGGGACCAACTTCCAATCTATTTCCACTTCTCTAGAAAAACTATATAAAGGATACCATATTCCTACATGATTACAATCTGTAAATTCAGATAAAGCTATACTGCCGCTACAATACAACTTAATCACCGCATCATTCGTAATATCGAAAATACTTGATTGAATGTCATTGTCTTTAGTGGTTACAAATACAATATCTCCTTCAACTAAAATCTCATTAATCCTTGTTTTAGAAAAAGTTTGAACGCCAGATAAGTCAAGCGTCTGATTGCTAAAAATACCACCTAAATCTATCCCTCGAGATAAAAATAGTTCTAATAAATGCTTACCTAAGTTCCCATATCCCAATATGTATACCTTAGGACTCATTAAGCGGCTAACTTTTGTTGGATTTTAATGCGATTCACAACGGCTAAAATAAAACCAATGAGCATGATAATTGTACCGGCCCAAACCAAATTTATCCAAGGGAACGAAATAACTTTCAACACAATATAATCTTTAACAGGTGTTTTTTCACCAGATTGAATTTGAAACTCTATATTTTGTTTTGTAGGATCTGGATCTAGAATTTTGATATTTTGAATCATCAATATTAACCCTAATTCATTGCTTTCGGCAGGATTCGCCTCAAAAGAACCATTTTGCTCATTCACCCTAAATTCAGGATGTAATAAAATTGAATCGTTTAAACGATTGACCATAATGTTAACGCTTAATACGATTCCTTGATTAGAGCTATATCGATCGATGCTTTTAACCACCATCTGACATTTCCCAGATTCTGTGCTAAATGTTTGTCCAACTTTCACATTTGAAGTTTTAAAGCCACTAAAAGGCTCAACTTTATCCATTCCACTTTCATAATTTACATGTGAAAAAACATCTTTTGAAATGTAATGCTTGGTTGATGGTTCTGCGATGAGTCCCATTTTCGGATTGTTCTGTGTTTTAGGTCGCAACAAAAATGAATCTTTTGTTACTTTATCTACAAAAAGGATATTGAAATGCTTGTCAATTGAATCTTTACCAATACCAACTTCTTTCTTCGTGTAATTGGCAAAATAATCGCCAATTTCTATTTTTTGATTTTTATATAAAATGCGATTCTCTCTATTGAAGGCAATTCCTTTAACATCTGTTTGGCCCTTTTCATTGACTTCGGGAGCCATATCAATACCAGTTTGTGTTGAAGTCAGAACTTTTTGATTGACTGAAGAAATAAGAACTCCTGTTAATAAAACACCAAATCCAACATGCGACACACTTGATCCCCATCCAAAAACTTTTGGTTTCTTTTTCAGAATGAAATACATGGCATTTGCAACGACCAACCATACTGCTAAAAACAAGAAAACCAAATATTTAAATTCTTGCACACCAAAATTTAAATTCACCAAAATAGTTACAATAAATGCTAACGCGAATGAGATAGAGATGTTTTTATAAAGCTTTCCATCTTTTGATTCACGGTATGTGAAAAATTGACCTATTGACATCAACGCCATAATTGGCATAGACATCCATAATTGAACACGGTTATAATCTGTAGCAACAGGTGTGGCTGTTTTAAATCCAAATAATTTATTGAACACCGGAATACTCGTTCCACTGAAAACTTGAATCAAACTCAATATCAAGAACATAGATCCCATAAACATCCAAAATTCTCTCGATGATAAATGCTCATCTCTTAAATCAGTTTTAGTTCTTTTATATAAATTGTAAACAAAAAGCACAATCACAATCAAAAAAGCAACAATGCCTCCATTTTTCACAATGGAATGAAATCCTTCATACAATCCTTTTTGAGTTTCAGGAATGGCGTATGACAATGCAATAACGAGGGCAAAAACGCCTAAAACTGTGACTAATATTTGATTTTGAGATTTTTTCTTGTCGATGGTTGATGCCCAACTAATTACGATAAATGCAAGTAAAAATATTAGCAATTGTCCCGACAATCCCAAATCCGTAAATGAATGCACACTCGCTTCTCCTAAAATTCCACTTCTTGTGAGGAAAGTTGCATAGAGCACTAACCAAAACGATAATTGTGTAAGTAAATGAGAGGTAAAAATATGTCGGCCCGTATTCTTAGATATGAGCATTAAATGAACTGCCGCTGCCATAATTAACCATGGCAACAATGAAGCGTTTTCAACTGGATCCCAAGCCCAATATCCACCAAAGGACAATGATTCATAGGCCCAAAAACCACCCATTATGATTCCTGTTCCTAATATACCGACACAAATCAAACCCCATATCAACGCTGGATCAATCCAACTACGATCTTCTTTTCTCCATAGTCCTGCTATACTGTATGCAAATGGAACGATGGCAACAGCAAATCCAAAGAATAAGGTTGGAGGATGAATGACCATCCAATAATTCTGTAAGAGTTGATTTAATCCATTTCCATCTTTAAAAACTTGCAAATAATTACCTATGCCCAATTGACCAAGAATTGGAATTTGAAGGAAATCAGGACGTTGTTCTCTCAATAAATCGAAAGGACTGCTCCCGAATTTAAAATCACCCAAGTGAAATCCAACCAACATTGAACTGAGTGCAATTTGAGCAAATGCAATGATTGTCATTGTACTACGCTCCCATTTCTTGGAAACTTTAATCAGCACCAAGCCAATCACTGCATTCCAGAACAACCACAATAGAAAACTTCCCTCTTGTCCTTCCCAAAAACAAGAAATCATGTAATATACTGGCAACGACAAGCTACTATGTCGCCAAGCGTAATAATATTCGAATCGGTGATTAAAAATGATCGCGAAAAGAATTACAAATACAGCAATCACAGAAAATGTGTGCACATAGAAACTTCTTCTAGCAAACAATGCTTCTTGATTGGAGTCATTTCTTACTGATCTAAAATAGAAAATTGTAGACAGTAAAGCGGTCACAAACATAAGGACAACAAATATTTGGCCTAGATTTCCAAGCCAAAGCCATTCTCCATTGAATGTAATAATTTCTGATTTTGTTTGCATCAAATTGTTACGTTAGTCTTTTACAGGAGTGTCTTCATATTTTGAAGGACATTTACTGAAGATTGTTTTAGCATGGAAATACGCACCTTCGCTGCTGCCGATGATTAAGATTTTTTCGGATCTTTCTAAATCCTGTGGCTTTGGCTTCAAGTACTTTACCATTTTTTCAGTTCCCAAGGAATCTATTGCTGAGAAAATAAGCAAATTCGGATCTTTTTGGGGATCATATTGAATTTCTTTAGCCTTATTTAATTTGCAATAAACGTGATATTCTTTGTTTGGCTCTTCTTTTGCCAACGAATCGGCAGCATTAAAAGAAACTATTTGTGTGGTATTTCCATAAACACTCACAACGGCAGCAACACCAATACTTGCCAAAATAAGCAAAGCGATATGTAGTGGCTTCATTTGTTTTTGAATTGTTTTTCTAATTTAGACATTTTGCGATCTAAACGCAATAAATAAACTACGATTCCTATAAAAATAAGAACCAATACAGTTGCCACCACATTGAATTTGGCATTTCCTCTAAGCATTTCTTTTGCTGATTCAGAAACTCCGTTTTCATTGTTTTGGGAAACAGAACTACCTGCTATCAATAATGTTTGAAACCCTAAAGTAATTGTTAAAGCGATGGTTTTTAATTTATTCATTGTTTTCAATTTCTTGTATTTTGCTTTTTAAGTTTTCATAACGATATCTAAGCACCGTTATCCATAAAAATATTAAGATCCATCCAATCACGGCAGGATAGAAAAACATCCTCAAAGTATTGTCTAAATCATATTTGTTAAATCCTACCGTTCCTCCTGATCCAGGGTGTAATGAATCTTCAGAAAGCTTTGGCATAATGGCTATCAATGCCATAAAAATCGGAAAAATCAATACGGCATAAACCGATGAAATTCTTGCTTTTTGGTAGGGATCTTTCAATGTATTTCTCAAAATCAAATACGCCAAATACATAAACATACCAATGGCCACTCCATTTAATTTTGGATCATCTGCTGGCCACCAACTTTGCCATGTAATGCTGGCCCATGATGAGCCCGTTAAACAGCCCAGAATTCCAGTTAGAATGCCCACTTTGATAAAACTCTCTGACCATAAATCATCAGTGAGGTTTTGTTTACTCAAGTATTTTATAGCAAAAATGACAGACATAAACATTAAAAACATCATTGCAAACCACATTGGAACATGATAAAGTAAGTTTCTAATGCTCTCGTTCAAAATAGGTCTGTTTGGGAATCCCAATTGAACATCTTGAGATTCAATTACAGCGCCTGATTGACCCTCGTTTTTTGCAAATCCAATTGAGAAAGCTTCACTTGAAATACTATTACTCAACAAAGTATCAGACACCACTTTATCTACCCAAATTGCGTCTGGAAAATACATCCAATATTGCTGTTTATTGTTGCCTCCATAAATGAATACATCGTATAATGCCGATGGATTTAAATTGCCTAATTTTACTTCAATATTTCCCTTTAATAAACCTTGTTCAACTTGATAAATGTCAT
>CAMBFD010000027.1 GCA_945865625.1 Chitinophaga pinensis | reverse complement strand
AAGTCCTTTAAGTGTTGCCTTTACTGTATTTATGGGATTGTTAGAAATGTTGGTAGCATTTTTACAAGCCTTTGTATTCACATTACTATCGGCAATTTATATTGGCATGGCAGTTGAAGAAAATCATCACTAAAAATTAAACAATCTAACTAAAAAAAAAATATACAATTATGAGTTTAATGAACACTCTTCTACAAGCAGCTGATTTAGCAGCAGCTTACAGCAAAATGGGTGCCGCTATCGGCGCTGGATTAGCAGCTATCGGAGCTGGTATCGGTATTGGACGTATTGGTGGAAGCGCCCTAGAATCAATTGCTCGCCAACCAGAATCAGTAGGCGACATTCGTGCAAATATGATTGTAGCAGCAGCTCTTGTTGAAGGCGCTGTATTCTTTGCAATCGTTGTTTGTTTGTTGATTCTTTTCTTGTAAGTAAATCTCAGGGACCAATTTCGGTTGGTCCCTTTTTTCTTAAACAACAAAAACAAAACAAATGGAATTAGTAAAACCCGCAATAGGATTAGTATTTTGGATGATCGTAACATTTTCATTGTTACTAGTTATATTAAAAAAGTATGCTTGGAAACCAATATTAAGTTCTATTAAAGAACGTGAAGAGACAATTGAAAACGCATTGTCACAGGCTGAAAGAGCAAAAGAAGATATGGCACGTTTACAAGGCGAAAATTTATCTTTATTGGCTGAGGCTCGTCAAGAACGTGATTTGATGTTGCGCGAAGCAAGAGATATCAAAGAAAAAATCATCAGCGATGCAAAAGGTATGGCCGACGAAGAAGCTAAGAAATTGATAGCTCGTGCAAACGATGAAATTAACAAACAGAAATTTGCGGCTATGGAAGAGTTAAAAAAGGAAGTGGCGAGTTTTTCGGTACAAATTGCAGAAAAATTAGTTGCTGTAAAATTGGATGACAATGCAGCTCAGCAAGCATTAATTGCAAATTACCTTTCAGATTTAACGAAAAATCCATCTGCAAAAGCTTAAAATATGTCAGATTTTCGAATAGCATCCCGATACGCAAAAGCACTATTTGATAGGGCCCTTGAAACGTCATCGTTAGAGGTTGTAAAAAAAGATATTGATCATTTAAAAGTTTTAGTAAGTGAAAGTAAAGAATTTGTACTTTTCTTACAAAGCCCCTTATACAAAAAAGGTAGCAAGCAAGATGCATTAAAAAAATTATTTGCTTCAGCAAATCAATTAACTCAAAATGTATTTCATTTAATGACAGAGAAATTTCGTGAATCGATGATTCCTGAGTTGGGTGTTGCGTTTTTGAGAATGTATAACAATCATAATCAAATTGTTGAAGTTACTGTTCAATCGGCTGTAGCATTAGACAAAAAAACAATAGAGGATATTGAATCTTATGTTAAGGCGCAATCAAATGCCAAGACAATTCAATTAACTCAAAATATAAAACCATCTTTAATTGGTGGTTTAACAATTGAATTTGGCGGTAAAATATATGATAATACCGTATCTAACCAACTAAGAAAAATTAAAAAAGAACTTCAATTAGCATAAAACATCATGTCACAAATTAGGCCAGACGAAGTATCGAGCATATTAAAAGACCAGATTTCTGGTTTTAATACTGCTGCGAGTTTAGAAGAAGTAGGTACCGTTCTTCAAGTAGGAGATGGTATCGCTCGTATCTACGGATTATTCAGCGTTCAGAGCGGTGAATTAGTAGAATTTGACAATGGCGTTCGCGCTGTTGTATTAAACCTTGAAGAAGATAACGTGGGAGCGGTATTGATGGGTAGCAGTGCCGAAATCAAAGAAGGTGATAAAGTAAAAAGAACAAACAAAATTGCTAGTATCAAAGTTGGTCATGGCATGCTTGGTCGTGTTGTGAATGCTTTGGGTGAGCCTATTGATGGTAAAGGTCCTATTTCAGGAGATCTTTATGAAATGCCTTTAGAGCGTAAAGCCCCAGGTGTTTTGTTTCGTGAACCAGTAAAAGAACCATTACAAACTGGAATTAAAGCCATCGATGCAATGATTCCAATTGGTCGTGGTCAAAGAGAATTGATTATTGGTGATCGTCAAACAGGTAAAACTGCTATTGCCCTAGATACAATTATAAACCAAAAAGAATTTTTTGAAGCAGGTAAACCTGTTTATTGTATTTATGTTGCTTGTGGACAAAAAGAATCTACAGTAAAACAAGTTGTGAAATCACTTGAAGAAAGTGGCGCAATGGCTTATACTGTTGTTGTTTCTGCTCCAGCATCTGCTCCTGCTGCAATTCAATTCTTTTCTCCAATGGCAGGTTGTGCAATTGGTGAATATTTCCGTGACTTAGGTTTGCCAGCGTTGGTTGTTTATGACGATTTGTCTAAACAAGCAGTTGCTTACCGTGAAGTTTCTTTGTTGCTTCGTCGCCCACCAGGACGTGAAGCATATCCTGGAGATGTATTCTATCTACATAGCCGCTTACTTGAAAGAGCTTGTAAATTGAATGCAAACGATTCAATAACACAAAACATGAATGATTTGCCAGTAGATTTGCAAGGTAAAGTAAAAGGTGGTGGTTCTTTAACCGCATTGCCAATTATTGAAACCCAAGCTGGTGACGTTTCTGCATATATTCCAACTAACGTAATTTCTATTACCGACGGTCAAATTTTCTTGGAGTCCAACTTGTTTAACTCAGGTGTTCGTCCAGCAATTAACGTAGGTATTTCAGTTTCTCGTGTAGGTGGTAACGCTCAAATTAAGTCAATGAAGAAAGTTGCAGGTACTTTGAAACTTGACCAAGCTCAATATCGTGAGTTGGAAGCTTTCTCTAAATTTGGTTCTGATTTGGATGCTGCTACTAAATCTGTACTTGATAAAGGTTCACGTAACGTAGAAATTTTGAAACAAGCTCAATTTAGCCCAGTTTCAGTTGAAAAACAAACAGCAATTATTTACTTAGGGACTTCTAATTTATTAAGGTCTATACCAGTAAATAAAATTCGTGAGTTTGAAACTGCATATTTAGATTACTTAGAAGCTACGCATAAAGATACCTTAGACGCATTGCGTGCTGGTAAATTTGATGAATCTATTACATCGGTTTTGGCTAAAGTCGGAGCTGAAATTGCTCAAAATTATACTGCTTAATATTTGTCATGGCAAATCAGAAGGAAATTAGAGCACGAATTTCATCGACTAGTGGTACCCAACAAATTACCAAAGCTATGAAATTGGTTTCTGCTACCAAGTTGCGTAAAGCCAGTGAAGCGATTGTAAAAATGCGTCCTTACGCATCTAAGCTTCAAGGCATTATGTCTAATTTGCAAGATAGTGTAGACGATGAACGCTTGGCAATATACTTCAAATCAAGAGAAGTAAAATCTGTTTTTATGATTGTTGTAACCAGTGATCGTGGACTTTGTGGCGCCTTCAATGCCAATGTTGTAAAACGTGCTAAAAATTTGCTTGATGGTGAATATAGCCATTTGGTAAAAAATAACAAAATACGCATTGTGTGTATTGGCAAAAAAGGGGCTGAGGGATTGAAGCGTTTGGGATATAATGTTGATACAACTTACATTTCTACCTTGGTTAATATTTCTGCTCCATCTGCTTTTGAAGTTGGACAATTTGCATTGGATCAATATACTTCTGGAAACTTTGATAAAGTTGAAATAGTATATAACCAATTCAAAAATGCTGCCACTCAAATTTTAACCAATGATGTGTTATTGCCTATTTCTCAAAAACAAGAAAAAAGCACTTCAAATACCAATTCTGATTATATTTTTGAACCTGGTAAAGTAGAAATTTTACAAGATTTGATTCCAAGAAGTTTAAAAACCCATATTTATCGTGCGTTTTTAGATTCTATTGCTTCTGAACACGGTGCACGTATGATTTCAATGGATAAAGCTACAGATAATGCTGGTGAATTGTTGAGATCGTTGAAACTTGCATATAACCAAGCGCGTCAGGCTGCCATTACCCGCGAAATATCGGAGATTGTTGGTGGTGTTGCCGCTCTGGAAGGCTAAAATTATTCATACTAAAAAAAAAGACGCATCATTGCGTCTTTTTTTTTGAGTATGTTTAATGAAATATCATTTTTTTTTTGTTTTACTCTTCGTCTAATCGAAATACCTGAATGTACTTATGAGTATCTTTAATTTTTTGGACCAATTGATCTAAGTGATCCGCTGTGTTTACCATTACTTCAACTTGCCCACCAAACGTGCCATCTTCATTTGCTCGAATATTGATGGCTTTCATGTTAACTTCCATGTCTTTAGATATAATATCCGCAATTTTACTCACAATTCCAACATCATCAATTCCACTTACACTTAATTTGGCATCAAATGATTTTTTATATCCATCAGAGCGCCATTGTGTTGGAATAATTCTGTAGCCGTATTGACTCATTAAACGGGTTGCATTTAGACAATTGGTTCTGTGAATTTTAACACCGTCGCTCACAGTGATAAACCCGAATATTGAATCACCTGGTAGGGGATTGCAACATTTCGACAAAGAATAGGGCATTTCAAAATCATCGCCAATGATAATTTGTTTAACCAACTTCTTTTTATCGATGGTTGGAGTTGATTTAATTTCACCAGATTTGATTTTTGGAGGAAATAGTATTTCTAAAAGTAATTCTTTGTTAATTTTTATTTTACCTTCAGCAACGGCATAAAAAAAATCATTTTTATGACTGTATTTATAATATTTGAATAATGAGGCAATGTGCTTATCCAAAAAATCTAAATGATGTTTTCTAAACAATCTCTGAAGGATGTTTTTACCCAAGCCGGATTGTTTAGACTTTTCATCTTTTAAAAATTCTCTAATTTTGCTTTTAGCTCGAGCTGTATGAACAATATTTAACCAGTTTGGTGTAGCTCTGTATTTTTGTGTTGTTATAATTTCAACGATATCACCATTTTTTATTAAATGGTTAATGGGAACGAGTTTATTGTTGACTTTAGCCCCAATTGTTTTCATTCCAACTTCTGTGTGAATTGTAAATCCAAAATCTAGGGCGGTTGAGCCAACAGGCATAGGTTTTACATCTCCCTTTGGTGTGAATACATAGATTTCTTCGCCGAGTAACGAAAATCTAAACTCATTGACTAAATCTAACGCCGATAAATCGTTATTTTCTATGGTTTCTTTGACTGCATTAATCCAATGCTCAAAGGCTTCTTCTTGGGGTGTGTTAGTATTTTCAGGCTGACCAGCTTTGTATTTCCAATGCGCTGCAAGTCCACGTTCAGCAATGTCATCCATGCGCTTAGACCGAATTTGCACTTCTACCCAACGACCTTTAGGACCCAATACAGTGGTATGCAAGGCTGAGTATCCATTGTTTTTTGGGTGACTTAGCCAGTCGCGCAAGCGTCCCTCATGAGAGCGATATTTATCCGTAATAATGGAGTAAACCCTCCAACAATCTGCTTTTTCTAGAAAAATTGGAGAATTCACAATGACCCGAATGGCAAATGCATCGTAGACCTCCTCAAAGGGTATATCTTGATTCACCATTTTTCGGTGAATGCTAAAAATGCTCTTTGGACGACCTTTAATTTCTGTAATATCGAGCCCAGAAGCTTCTAATTCTAATTTGATAGGATCAATAAATTCACGAATATACCGTTGTCTTGATAGTTTAGACTCTGCTATTTTGTGTGAAATTTCGCGATAAGCAGCCGGTTCAGTGAATTTAAGAGCCAAGTCCTCCATCTCGATTTTTATTGCATTTAAACCCAATCTATGCGCCAACGGAGCATAAATATAGAGGGTTTCCGATGCAATTTTAAGTTTTGTATTCTCTGAAACGGAACCTAACGTTCTCATGTTGTGAAGTCTATCGCAGAGTTTAATTAAAATAACCCTTAAATCCTCCCCCAAAGTGAGAATCATTTTTTTGAAATTCTCAGCTTGTATGCTAGCATCTCTATCAACGGTTTCAAAAACCACAGAGATTTTTGTCAATCCATTGATAATTTCTGTAACTTTATTTCCAAAACGGTGTTCAATATCGTCAAGGGTAATTTCAGTATCTTCAACAACATCGTGCAGTAAGGCGCAGACCACAGAAGTTGTTCCCAACCCTAATTCACCAGCTGCAATTTGAGCAACTGCAAGCGGATGAAAAATATAAGGTTCTCCACTTTTTCGAACTGTGCCTTCGTGTGCTCGAGCTGCCAAATCAAAGGCAGCACGAATCACCGATATTTTATCTTTAGGAAGGTCTTTCCCTAAAGTTTTCAATAGTGTTTTGTAGCGTTTTAATAATTCGCTACGGTAAGCTTCATAAACCTCGCCTTCAAGTAATGCCATTGGCAATTATTGACTTAACTGTGCAAAATATTTAAAGAATTGAGGGATGGTTTCAATTCCTTTGAAATAGTTAAAAATACCGTAATGTTCATTTGGTGAATGAATTGCATCACTGTCTAATCCAAAACCCATTAACACTGTTTTTGTATCAAGTTCTTTTTCGAACAATGCTACAATTGGAATACTTCCACCACCACGAGTAGGAATTGGATCAACACCAAAAGTTTCTTTCATGGCCAAAGCGGCAGCATTGTAAGCAATGCTTGTTGTAGGTGTTAAAACAGGTTCACCGCCGTGGTGAGGAGTTACCTTTACAGTAACACCCGCTGGAGCAATACTTTCGAAATGTTTTTGGAAGATTTCGGTGATTTTTTCGCTACTCTGATTAGGAACCAAGCGCATAGAAATTTTAGCATATGCTTTTGAAGGCAAAACAGTTTTTGCACCTTCCCCAATGTAGCCTCCCCAAATACCATTCACGTCTAATGTTGGTCTAATACCTGTTCTTTCGATGGTTGTATATCCTTTTTCACCTTGAACATCTGCAATGTCTAGGTGTTTTTTATAATCTTCTAAATTGAAAGGAATTCTGCCCAATGCCGCTCTATCTTCAGCCGATACTTCAGCTACATCGTTATAGAATTCTGGAATGGTAATATGCCTATTTTCGTCGTGCATACTCGCAATCATTGTACAAAGCACATTGATTGGGTTTGCAACTGCACCGCCATAAACGCCGCTATGCAAATCGATTCGTGGGCCGGTAACTTCAACTTCAACGTAGCTTAAACCTCTAAGTCCTACATCAATTGAAGGACAATCATTTGCAATGATCGCTGTATCGGAGATTAGAATTACATCTGCTTTTAATTTATCTTTATGTGATTTACAATAGGTACCTAAATTATTACTTCCCACTTCTTCTTCACCTTCAATCATAAATTTAATGTTGCAAAGAAGTGTATTTGTTTGCATCATGGTTTCAAATGCTTTCACGTGCATGAAGAATTGTCCTTTATCATCACATGCACCGCGTGCATAGATTTTATTATCAATAATTGTAGGTTCAAAAGGTGGTGTGTTCCAAAGTTCGTTTGGCACACTTGGTTGAACATCATAGTGACCATAAACCAAAACGGTAGGAAGGTTAGGGTCAATAATTTTTTCACCATAAACAATTGGATTGCCAGCAGTTTCTTCAAGAACTACATTATCGGCACCAGCAGCTTTCATGAATTCTGCCACTTTTTCAGCACATTTACGAACATCTCCTGTATAGGCTGAATCAGCACTAATGCTTGGAATACGCAATATATCAAACAATTCGCTCAAAAAACGATCTCTGTTTGATTCAATATAATTGTTAGTTGACATAGTTGCAAGTTACAAACGAATTGCATTTTCTGCAATTAATAATATACCTTTTTTATGCAGATTGCACAAATAAATGTCATAGAATTTTTATTGACCCAAGGGGTCATAGAGAATTGTTTAATTTTGAGGATTATTTTCCCCAGTATTTAATTTTGAATTTACTTTTCGGGCTTTCGCTTCCTTTGCTTTGAAGTCTCTAAAAAAATAGAAAACACAAGCGAAAACGACCACAGTTAAAATGACTTCCCAAATAAATACAGTTCCTTTGAATGCGTTAATTGATGCGTCTAATGTGTCTTTCATATTGCAAAGATAGGGGAGGATTTGAATTATGATTCTAAATTGATAACAGGTATTTCGCCTTCAATGACCAATCTCCCAAGGGTTTTAGACTTTACATCTTCAATGGTAACGCCTGGAGCAATTTCCTTTAATTCAAAACCTCTGTCGGTAATATCAAAAACACCCAATTCAGTGACAACTTTTTTCACACAAGCCAAGCCAGTTAAAGGCAAACTGCATTGAGGAAGTAATTTACTTTCACCAGCTTTATTGGTATGCTGCATTGCAACAATGATGTTTTTTGCAGAAGCAACTAAATCCATTGCACCGCCCATTCCTTTGACCATCTTACCCGGTATTTTCCAGTTTGCAATGTCGCCATTGTCGCTTACTTCCATGGCGCCTAAAACTGTTAAATCTACTTTCCCCGCTCTAATCATTCCAAAGCTCGTTGCACTATCAAAAATTGAAGAACCATTTACCTTTGTGATGGTTTGCTTTCCTGCGTTGATTAAATCAGCATCTTCTTCTCCTTCAAATGGGAAAGGGCCCATACCGAGCAATCCATTTTCACTTTGTAAAACAACTTCAATGCCTTCAGGTATGTAATTGGCAACCAATGTTGGTATACCGATGCCTAAATTAACATAAAAACCGTTTTTTAATTCTTTGGCAATGACTTTGGCAATTCCGAACTTGTCTAACATGTCATACAAATTTCAATAAAAAATCTGGATTTCATATCATTATTTTGACAAAAGCTTTTGAATACTATCTGCTGTAAATGTATTTTTTCCAAATGCTTGGTTTTTGATGTTTGCAACACGTTGCAGATATGAGTTTGCCTTATTTGTTTCGCCGAATTGTAAATGTAATTCTGCTAAATACATACAAGCTTCTATGTTGTCGGGGTTTAGATATAACGTGTATAACATTGATTTTTTTGCATCGTTAAAGTTTCCCTCAATAAAATAACAGGAAGCTAAGTTGAGATGGGTTAATTCATGTTTTTTTGCAATTTTTAATTGCGCTAAAAGAATTTCTTTGGCTTTCCCAATTTCCTTATTTCGAATCAAACAATTGGCATATTCTGCGCCAAAATCTAAGTTTAATTTCATTTTAGAATGGGCAATTGAATACCAATCAGACGCTTTTTGAATGTTTAGAGATTTATCAAAAGATTTTGCAATTCTGTAACAGGTCCATGCATCCACATCATCTGTATTTATTTCTTCTGATATTGATATGACTTCGCTGTGTTGTCCCTTCAAATAAGCCAACAATAATTTATCAACTCGGCTTTCTTGATTTTGCAACAAGGCCTCTGCTTTTTGAAGGAAAAAAGGATTCGGATCAAATTTTTCAAAATAACTCAGATAGGCCTTAATGAGAGTTTCCTTACTCGGATTGGGATTGTTTACCGCGTAAAGCCCAATTAATTTGCCTTTGTCTAAATTGATTGATTTTGATGGACGTTGAATTTTGTGATCGTGAACAAGCACATGTGGAATATCCTCCGATCCACTTGCTGGCATATGGCAACCAACACAACCATTTTGATGGATTTGCTGATTGGAATTTAATTTACAAATCTTTAATTTGCTCTTGGTGGTTTGCTCAAAATGACAATTTTTGCATTGTTTGTTAAATGTTTCAATTTTAGTTTCTTTAACACTTAAATGTGGGTCATGACAATTGATGCAGGTGAAATTAATTTGGGGATTGTAAATTTCTGTATTGGTTTTATTCGATTTTATAAAGCACTCACTTTTTTGGAATCGGTCTGAATGACCAGCCATTACAAAATAATCGTTGTTTGAATATTTGGGCATGTAAATTTCAAACACATCCGATAATTTCATTCCAGGTCTGAAATCTGTGAATTTTTTACCTGGTTTTAGCACGTTATTTCCTTGTAAATGACATCTTTGACAAATGTCGATTTGGAGGGAAAAGGGGAGTCTTTTGGGATTTACAATTGTTCGGTCGGCCATTTTTCGTGTGTCGACCAAGATTCCATTTCGTTTCTGATTGACATGTAATTCGCCAGGGCCATGGCAACGCTCACAATCAATACCAAGAGGGATTTTCTCGAATAAGTTTACAGATTCATTATTAACCTTAGGTATTCCATTGTGGCACGACATACATTCAATATCAATTTTTCGGTGAAATGATGTATTCGAAACTTCGAATCCAGGCGGAAGATCCCATTTCCCTTTTTGAGTGTAATAGGTGAGGGGTGCCTGATAAATAAAACCATTGTCTGACCAAAAATGGCTGTTCGTGTGTTGACCACTGCCTATAATGTGAGAAATTTCTTCTGTTCTCGAATGAATGGTATCTTTTTTTAGAAGTCTGTATTCTTGGATGAATAGTTTGGAATTTTCCCAAAATGGGTAGTAGTATAAATCGCGATTTTTATCGTAAACAGGTTGATTTTGCTTGAAATTGCCGGAAGTTTTATTCAAGGAAGCCAAATCAAAGCTTTTGCCCATTCCAGTATGAACGAATGTTGAATGTTTATCGGAATGACAACCTTTACACGTTTCCATTCCTACATAGTCAACAGTATCGTTTATATTCAGAAAATAGCCGGTATCTTTAGAACTTTTGCTATTTGAATTTGCAAAAATATTGGTATAAAACAAGGCCATTACAATGGTTAGCAAGAAAATGCTAAACAATACAATATTTCTTACCTGAGACTTCATGCTGTTTCAGGCAAAAATAACATAAATAAACTAGGAATTACATTCCAAATTCTAATTGCCAGTCGATAACTCCGCCAATTAAATTTCTCACGTTGGTGAATCCGTTTTGCAATAAAAATTGTTGTGCAGTTGCACTTCTTCTGCCTGAACGACAATGAATAATGATTTCTTCGTTTTTCAAATCTGAAAGTTCGTCTAATTGACCTGGCAATTCACCCAAAGGAATTAGTTTGCCATTTAAGTTAAACTCATCGAATTCATATTGTTCTCTTACATCTAAAATGTTTAATGCTTCGCTGGCGTCGATTCTACGCTTTAATTCGATTACAGAAATATCTTGGATCATTGATTATTGTTTGAAAAATTGAGCCTTGCCAATTTGTCCGTTTACGAGGATTACTCTTGTCAAATATAGGCCAGGTTTTAAATTTGATATATCAAAAACTTCGTTATGCCCATTCTTCGTGAGAATGATTCTACCAGAAAGATCTAAAATTTCTGTTTTAGCAACCACCCCTGAGCTTGGGAAAATTTGAATATAGTTGTTTGATGGGTTTGGATAAACATTTACACTGATTTTTTCAATTTTTTTGCTTGAAAAAGTATAATCAATTCGTTCGCCAAAAAGCATTCTAATCATTGGTGTTCCCTTAATTTCAAAATCTGCTTTTTCCCAACTACCCAATAAATTATAAAATAGGTGTGGATTCGCTTGTTCTGTTTGGTTGTAACGGTAGTTATTGTCGTAGCCAACATTCAAAACGTAAGGCATGTTTTGCAACCAACCTATATAATATTTTCCCGCTGGTAAATGAATTGTAGAATCAAAGAAAAAATAATGAAACAGATTGATAGAGTCTCTATAAACAGGCCTATCTACATTCATTTCATATACCAATTGATCTTTGTTATCTGAACTTCCTACCGGCGACAATGCTCTCCATATTCTAATTTTGAAACTTCGCTGGCTTACATCTGCATTGGTATGGGTAAAATACATTGATACACCTCGCAAAGAATCATCTTTTATAGTATTGAATTCCATTGCAAATTGTCCTTTAATATTTCCCAAATAAGCATAATCCAATCCAAATCCACCTTCGGCAGAACCATCATCGTATGCATACCATGGTAAAAACTCATGTGTCACTATAACTTTATTGTTGTTTGTGGTTGAATTATAATTGTCGGGGGTGATATCGTTACTTTGAGGTGCAATTTGGTATGTAAACTTTAAGGAGGGAACTTCTGACGATAAAGTATCGAAAAAAGGCACATCAAACTTTTCTATGGTATCCGAACCCTTTGTAATGTTTCTGGAAGATAAAGCAAACGGTTGTATGAAAATTTGCTTGTCAAATTTGTTGCGAATATCTAATTGAAATCGGGTCTGTACCGCATTTTTAAAATACAAATTACCTACTTGAACTTTAGGACCAATTCCTTTGTTATTCGAATTTGATTTATAATGACTGTAAGGGACGTTAAAATAGTCTTTGCAAAGCCCATTTTTTACATTGATAATTCCAACATCTTCAATGTTGTCGTTCGCTGGATTTCGACTTCTATCCAATCGAATATAGTCTAAATTCCAATGATTTAAATTACCGGTTGACTTTGTATAGTTCACCCATCTGAATTGAAAGTCTTTGTATAAATAATCCAAAGAATTTAATGGGATATAAACTTGCTTAAAAGTATCTTTACTTGTACCTCCAACGCTCCATACTCTGACCCATTGCTTTTTGGCGTTTTTGAAAAACAAAATCAATGAATCTTCTACTTCTGGAACATCACCAAACCCTTGAGGCTGATAAAAAAAGCTCAAATAAATATTGTCTGTTAACTGGTAAGGATAAGAAGTAGCACCTTTGAAATAAAACTGAAGGTTAATGGGTTGAGATGTTAAACTATCTGCAAATGCCATTTTTTGTTTGTCTAAATTTGAATAGGGCGTTCCAAATTTGTTCAAATGGTCGAAAGTTGCAACTTGGTAATTTGGCGGATTGACACCAAAATTCGGATTTACCCAAACTTGAATATCACACCATTTTTTATTGTCGGGGAAACCAAAATGATCATATGAGAAGTCTTCAAAGAAAGGAAGTGCCAACGTATCAGTTATGTTATAGGCAATTGACGATTCAAAAGGGATGTGTTTGAGTTTTGATTCTCTATAACTATCTGAATTTAAATGAGTAATGGAAATTGGTTGAGCATTTATTTTATGACAAAAAGCACATAATAAAAACAGGCCAAAAATGGCACATATTTTGAACATACGAATCCCTTTACCACTAAATTGCTTCATTACTTATTCTTCGAGAAGAATTTTACAGATAAATCTGTTGTTTCAAATAACGTAAAATACATTTAATATATTGTATGATTATGAATAAAAAATTAATTCTCTTTAAATTCTGTAGTTTCAATGGTTGAATCTTCTGTTGAATCAATCATCTCTGGAAATTGGTCTTTATTGTTTGAAATAACAACAAGATCAATTGTAGTTCCTTTATTTAAGAGGGTTCCAGGCTCAATTTCTCGTCCATTAACCAATTGCGATATAACCAAATTGTTTCCTATTTCATCATAACTGTATGAAATATTGCCTAAAATTAGCCCATTGTTTTTGATCACCGCTTTACTCAATGTTAAACTTTGATCGATTAACTTAGGCATTTTAACTTTAGGTTTATTTCCTGAATTAATAACCACATAGATCGCTCTGTCTGGCTTCACTTCTTCGTTTGCCGCAGGAATCTGTTCAATAATTGAAAATGCTTCTGCTTTTTCATTGTAAACACTGTCAATTATTTTGACAGATAAACCTAATTGCTTTAATACAGACTCAGCATCAGAAATTGTTTTGCCTATAAGCACAGGCACTTTTATTTTTATGTCATGCTTGGTATACCATCCTAGTCCTAAATAAACACAGAATATCAATATGCTCAAGAGGCCAATTGCCGCGCCAATATTATACAGCCAATTTCTAGTATTATTTTCCATATCTATTTAATGTAGAAGCTCCAAATTTCAATATTTCTTCGATAAAATCAAAAGGTTTGTAACCATTTAAAGCCGCTTGATGATAAATACACGTGGCCGGTGTCATTCCAGGAAGAGAATTTATTTCAATAATCACTGTTTCAACCTTACCATCTGCAAAAATTCGGACAAATGCATCAATCCTGCAATATCCTGTTACATCAAGTGCTCTGGCTACTTTTTCTAATGTATTTCTGACTTCCAAAGATATACGATTTTGCTCATGCGAATCTTTAGAAAATCTCGATGGTGTGAGATTTTGACCTTCACCAGCTAAGAATTTCTCCTCTAAACTCAAAATTTCAGATTCCGCAAGTGATTCAGAAGGTTCGAACATTTCATACTCAATTTCTCCTTGGGCATTCAAATGTGTGACCATGCCACCAGTCACTTCCAAGAAACGAACACAATCTCCTTTATCGATGAATTTTTCGATTAAAAGTTCATTTTTTTGAGGGATTTCGTCGGTTGCATTTAATCCAAGTAATTCACAATGCTTTTCTGAAACTACTTTATTGTCTCTAAAAATGACTTCCAAGAATAATTCTAATTCTTTTACCGATTTAATTTTACGAACCGCTGCGCTGCAACCATCATCTGCTGGTTTTGCAATTAAAGGCAACCCAAATTGGTTTACAATGTTTTCAGAAACACTTAAAGGATTTGCGAGGAAATCATTTTTAGAAACCATCATATGATCGGCAACTAAAAATCCCAATGCTCTTAATTTTTTGTTTGTTTCGAATTTATTAATGGTGATTGCTGCACTATGTGCTTTACTACCATTGTGATAAAGTCCAACTTTTTCTAAATCTATTTGCAGTGTACCGTCTTCTCCGGGTCTACCGTGCAAAGCGATGAAAACACCTTCAACTTCATTCGCGAGAGACTCAAGGTCAATCATTTCAGGTTTGAAGACTACTGGAGTTTGATTGAATTGTTCTGTTATCGAAGATGCTTCGCTTTGAATCTCGGTGAGTACCAAGTTTTCAGAATAGTTTTCAATTTTTTCACGAATGTCGTCGGCATTGTCTTTCAACATCATATTCAACGGCAAACGGTATAATTTGTAGGCCTGAGAATTCCCTGCTAAAAACAATGGAATTGGTTCGATCGATTCACTACTGCTTAATTTTTCGTAAATGTTCCGTCCCGATTCCATACTTATATGGCGTTCGAAACTGTAACCACCCATGATGACAGCAATTTTCTTTTTTGTTTGAATAGCTGTAGTTTGTCCTTCCAATAAATTTTTAAAAGCCATATTCAAAGGCTCGAATTTTTGTCCTTTAGGATGATGCTTAATTCTAGCATCTATTGATTGAGCAATGATAAAGGTTAGAAATTTACTTGGATTTAATCCAATTTCAGCTGCTTGGTGAAAGAAGAAAGAACTTGGCATCATGCCGCTGGTGGTATTTGGGTCATTCAAGAAAATTTCATTTTCTTCATCAACAAAACCATCAATTCGAGCATAAACTTCAAATCCTAAATGGCCGTAAAGTTGAACGCAAGCCCGTCGGATATCTTCAATTACGTCTGAATTAACCTCAATCGGTGTAACTTTATTTGATAATCCGGGTAAATATTTACTTCGATAATCGAACATAATGCCCGATTTTCTGATTTCAGTAGGGGGCAGAGCAAGACAATCGCCATTTTCAGTAGCCACTACAATACAGCTAAACTCTTTCCCTTCAATCATCGATTCTATCACAACTTGTGATTCACTATCGAGTGATTCTAAAGCTGCAACTCCTTCAAAATTTAAAAGATAGTTGTAAAGTTCATCGGGTCTATTGAATTGCTTTCCATCAACTAAAATGGGCAAGCCAAGTCCGCTACGTAAATCGGTAAGGTGTTTGATTTCAGCAATTTGAATTTCTGTGGATTTTTGCTTGAATTCATCAATGTTAAATTCCATTTTAAAGAAAGCCAAATCTACAGCTTTGCAAAATGTATCAAAATCTGGATGTTTTAAAACGCTAACACCAAGCGAAGATCCCTGATGTGCGGGTTTTACAACCATTTTTTCGGCAAACATCATGTTGAAGTTCACAAACCATTCTTGTTTTTGATTGTAATTGCCATTTTGATTGCTTTCTGAATTTTGCCAAGCACTTTTATCGATTGTTTGGTATTCATTCACATACAATCCAGTGGCTGTTTGAAAATCCTTTTGAATTGACTTGTTGATTCCAATGGCAGAAGGTAAAATACCAGAACCGC
Source organism: Chitinophaga pinensis (assembly GCA_945865625.1). Taxonomy (GTDB): domain Bacteria; phylum Bacteroidota; class Bacteroidia; order NS11-12g; family UBA955; genus VMCP01. The sequence goes on along the minus strand of CAMBFD010000027.1, from coordinate 4,740 downwards.
TATATGGAATTCCAAGCCATTCTAAAATACCTTGGATACTACCATCTTCACCGAAGGTGCCATGAAGAGCAAGAAATGCAAAATCTATATGGTTTTTGAGTGACTCAAACTGTACAATTTCACCAATTTCCTGGAGCATTGCGGTTTGAAGTTTTTCTTCAATGAGTTTGTTAACTGTTGTATGGGGATTTTCAGAGGCAATTTTTTCCCAATTCGCCATCCAAAGGTTAAATTCATCTGGAAAAGCTTGTTTTAAGGCTTCTTGAGGATTTAAACTCTCGGCATAAATTTGAAATCCATGAGGGAGTTCGGGTAAGAATTTTGCTGGCGGGTAAAAATCACGGATACTTCCTTTATAAACGTATTGCCAATCGACCATTACAATGTTTCCAAAACTGTCTACAAACAGTGGAATGGCTTCAAAAATTGATTTGTCGAGATTGTCGTAAACGGTACGTCCACCCGCAAAAGAAACTTCTCTTTCACGAGATTGACCGCCAAAAAAAATACCTACACGAATTTTTTTCATTAAGTCACAAAAATAGGTAACATTTGTTCTAAACCCAATGAGGAATCAATGGAATTTTATTGTTACTTTGCAAAGCATTTATGAATCAGATTTTACTGTTCCAAAATTTAGAAGAAATAGCTCAGTTGGGGCTTCCGCAAAACGTTGCAAAATATTTTGAAAAAATGTTATCTAACGAGACATATTCATACGATTATTTTGGTTTTGAGGGACATTTTTACCTGGTTAAATTGGGTAAAAATATAGGAAATATTGAATCGGAGAGATTGAGGGTGGAGGGATCTAGAATTTCAAAATCGGCGGCTTCTTTAAAACTCGATAACGTTCAAATTATTTACAATCAAACTCAAAAAAATGATGCCTTTGCTCTGGTGGAAGGATATTTATTGAGTCAATACAAATTTGATAAGTACAAAAAATCTTCAGACTCACAGAATTCTCAACCTGAAATTTTAGTATCGCACTCAGACGAAAATGAATTAAATACGCTAAAAACAATTGTTTCAGCAGTTTTCAAAGCAAGAGATTTGGTAAATGAACCTTCGAATGCTCAAACTGCTACACAGTTGGCAAAATCTTTTGAAGCACTAGGCTTAGAAGCTGGTTTTACAACGGAAATATTGGGAAAATCACAAATTGAAAGTCAGAAAATGGGAGGTCTAATGGCCGTCAATAAAGGGAGTCAAGAGCCACCTTCATTTTCTATCATGAATTACAAACCTGAAAATGCTGTGAATAAACAACCATACATTTTAGTTGGTAAGGGTGTGGTTTTTGATACCGGTGGATTGAGTTTAAAACCAACCCCTAACAGCATGGATTATATGAAATGTGACATGGCTGGATCAGCAGTTGTTGGAGCCGTGATGTATGGTATAGCGTTGTTGAAATTGCCTGTTTGGGTTATGGGTTTAGTGCCCGCAACTGATAACAGACCCGGTGAAAATGCGATTTGCCCTGGAGATGTCATTACAACGTTAGATGGAACAACAGTTGAAGTTTTGAATACCGATGCTGAAGGTCGATTGATTCTCTGCGATGCTTTGAGCTTTGCGAAGAAATATGATCCACAAATGGTGTTCGATTTTGCAACATTAACTGGCGCAGCAGCGAATGCATTAAGTAGCTACGGTTGTGCCGTGATGGGTACCGCTTCGGAGTCCCTCAAAAATGAACTCAAAGAAAGTGGCGATAATGTTTATGAAAGAATGGCAGAGTTTCCTTTGTGGCCCGAATATGGCGACGAAATGAAGGGTGAAATTAGCGATCTTAAGAATTTAGGAAAAGGTGCTGGTGGCGCGCAATCTGCTGCTATGTTTTTAAAACATTTTATATCATATCAATGGTTGCACTTCGATATTGCTGGTACATCTTTTGCACATGCGCCGAAAGGGTATATTTCACAAGGAGGAACAGGTTTTGGCGTGAGATTGATGTTGAATTATTTTACAAAAAAGTACAATGGAAAATAAAATGATTAAAGTGGGTATCACCCAAGGTGATCCAAATGGTATAGGAATGGAGTTGATTTTAAGAACTTTCGCCGAAGAGAGTATTTATAAATATTGTATTCCTGTGTTGTATGCATCCCCAAAAATCTTTGGTTATTACAAGAAAGCCTTAGAGTTTGAACAACCAATGTATAACTTGGTGAAAAGCGCTCAAGATGCCGTTCAAGGGAAGTTGAATATGGTGATTTCGAGCGAAGACACTTTTGAAGTCCAAATGGGACAATCAAGCGAATTGGCTGGTAAAGAAGCTCTGAAATCACTGGATGCAGCATTGAACGATATGCATCATTTAGATGCTTTGGTGACCGCGCCATTAGATAAATCAACTGTTGCACCTCATGCGCCGGATTTTACGGGACATACAGGTTATATCGCAAACTATTTAAAAGCTGAAAATCATGCCATGTTTTTAGTGAGCGATGAACTTAGAGTTGCATTGGCTACAGAACATGTTCCTGTTGCAGCTTTAGGCAAATCTTTGAATACAGATATCATTATAAATAAACTCCATGTGATGTACAATTCATTGCGTGAAGATTTTGGAATTACAAAACCAAGAATTGCTGTTTTAGGATTGAATCCTCACGCTGGCGATAATGGATTACTTGGAAAAGAAGAAATTGAAATTATCAAACCAGCCATTAAAACAATCTTTGATCAAGGGAAATTTGTTTATGGTCCTTATTCAGCAGATAGTTTCTTTGGAAGTGGTCAATATAAATCATTTGATGCCGTTTTGGCAATGTATCACGATCAAGGTTTGATTCCATTTAAAACGTTTGCATTTTTCGATGGAGTGAATTACACTGCAGGTTTGCCGGTTGTGAGAACGAGTCCTGATCACGGAACTGCGTATGATTTAGTTGGAAAAGGAACTGCTGAAACAATAAGTTTTAGAGCTGCAATTTTCGAAGCCATTAAAATTGTAAAAAACAGACTTCAGTTTGTAGATGATTATAAAAATCCTCTACCTTACGCTGAGCTTCGCAGAGAAAGATTTAGAATTGATTTCTAAATCTTATTTGTTTTTGTTAAGCCATTGAATCATGGTTTCGATGACCTCCATTGAAATGGTTTCTTCGTTTGAAAGATATTCATTTACGCTGCCCGTTTTGCAATGCTGCATTAAGTGATTCAACCCATCGAATCCTATCAATTCTATGTCTCTACCAATGAGTTTTAATTGGTCAATGGCCTCTTTGTTTTTATCGTAAGGAATTTGCTGGTCGAGTTTTCCCATTAACACTAAAACGGGAATTCGAATGTTAACCAATTCTGTCGCTTCATTAGATTTAATAAAAAAACGCATCCAATCCAATTGATTCAGTGGTTTGTATATTTCAATAAGCGTTTGTAGGAATTCAGATTTGTAAAGTTTTTTGAAAGTTTTGATTACTTTTTTGTAATGATTCTTTGGTAATTTCGAGGTGGTTTTCCATGATTCAATGCATAGATTCAAAATAGATGAAATTTCTTTATCTATCATGAATGTATCGTGATTTACAAATTCATTTAAGATCATTTCATGAAGGAAAAGAAAAGATTCGATTTCTTCATTCGGAGATCCATTGTTCTTTAAACTCCAAAAGTTTTGATATTTATTGATTTCGATACCACTCGTGATGGCCGGAGCCATGCCAATGATACCTTTGATTTTCGAAGATCTTCGGGCAACACCAATGGCAATACTTCCACCTTCACTGTGTCCGAATAAGTAAATTTTAGACGTATCGATTCTTGAATCTTTTAAAAGAAAATCCAAATAGGAGAGTCCATCATCAATTAAATCCGCTGTTGTAAAATTCTTTTTGTCGGGACTCATTTTGGTTTCTCCGGCGCCTCTATCGTCAACGCGTAAAACGGCAAAACCAGCTTTTGTGAGTTCGTTGGATATTACAGCAAAAGGTTTGTGGTTACCAATACTCTCATCTCTATCTTGACTTCCGCTTCCAGTAAATAAAATGACAGCGGGAAATTTTTGTTCGTTTTTAATGGCAGGATGTGTTAATGTTCCTGCAAATTTGATTTTCCCATCATTATTTGAAAACGAAACATTCTCAGAAAGATATGGAAATAGAGCTTTTGGCGTTTGCGGTTTGTCTAATTTTAAAGGCCCCCAATGCTTTGTTAATTTCAACGGAATGGATTTACCTCTTTGTTCAAATACTCCTTGAATGATGTTCGTATCTATGATTTTTCCTTTGAATTTCGCAGCTAAACTGGTGATTTCGAATGCTACATTTTTCTTTTTGAGGGATGTTTGGTCAATTGCATAGTTTTTCAATCGCTGTAAAGGAACATCCACCTTTGTGAGATAATAAATCTCATCTTTTGAAACTTTTGTTTCTTTTACATTGAAATGGATATCTAATTCAACGCCTTGCATTTTTATTGTGCCAATCCATTTTCCTGGAAATGAAAATTGCGCTTCAAGTTGAAGCGTAAACATGATCAATAAAACAACAATGGCACAATGCTTATTCATGTTGCAAAATTCGGATATTTCGAAAACAATACAATTCTTTCAAAAAAATAAAAATCTTAAGCCTAATTTTGGATTCTTGAATCTACAAGATCATAGCTATCCGAATTGGTTGAAAAAGCAACCGCAATTCATTCAATTGAGTTGGATTTTTAAGCATGTCTTTTATCAGCGAACTCGTTTTTTGAAACGGAATATCGTTAAAGAATTGAGCGAAC
>CAMBFD010000026.1 GCA_945865625.1 Chitinophaga pinensis | reverse complement strand
TTTTGCACCTGTTAAAGATCTACTGGTGTTTATGAAAATGGTTAAACTATCTGCTTGATTGAAGATGGTATCTCTGTAAATATAAAAGCTAAAGTAAGAATTCCCTGTGCCTCTTGAACTTAAATCCATTAAAGGCGAAGAAATTGTTTGTTGTGTACCTGCACCAAAAGCTGATCTTGCTGCAAAACGCATTAAGCCACTTCCACCGCGTGGATTGCATGTAGGATTGGTTTGAGCACCTGTTCTTCTGCTCCATAAGTTAATGTTTCCAACGCCTGCCCAACCTGTTGGGGGAAATGCATTGGTTTCTAAATCCTCGGTTTTGAGTTCTGCTTGGCCAAATGTTGTTCCCGAAATTGCAAAAAATAAAATGAGCAAATTAGAGAACTTAAAATTAGATAGTTTCATATAGTTAGTTTAGTTTTTTTAAGGTTTTTTACCTGATAAAATGGTTAAATCACCAAATTGATCAAAGGTTCTGGTACCGGTTACGGTATTCTCGTAAAGTCCGTGAATGAGGTATGCATAAATTCCATCAGGAACCAATGTTCCGTCTGCTGTCCTTCCATCCCAAGGTTCAGAAACGTTTTTCTTATCCACGATGGTTTCGCCCCAACGGTTAAAAATTGAATAGTAGCCGGTTTTAACTTGGCAGTCAAATCTTGGGTACCATCCATCGTTTAAATTATCTGCATTTCCTGGTGTGAATGCATTTGGAACATAAAAATCACAATCACAACGATAACTATTTACATTTACAAAGTCTGTTCTACTGCCACAAGCATTAGAAGTAATGAGCGAAATATTCGCTGAATAAGGAACAATTGTTTCTGGTCCTTTGTCTCCATTGCTCCAAACATAATTGAATTTACCCGTGAATGGTTGAGCAGCTTTAATGATTAAAGGTTGACCGAGACAAAAATATTCATCATCGTTTAATACTTTTACAGGGGTTGTGTCTTTTGAAATTTGGATTGAATCCATGCGATTGCCACATCGGTTAGAAGTGAGTAACCACCATTTTCCCTCATAAGTAAACGATTTAATTGGTGATGTGCTTCCATCGCCCCAAGCATAATTACAGTTAGGCTGCGTGGCATTTGCAGTATATAAAATTGGTCGAGCGCAGAAAACAGTGTCTTTAATTGGTGCTTTAACTGGTTTTTTTCTGAGTACAATGTTAAAGGAATCATATTTTACATCACAAGCTGTAATGACTGTTAGGTATTTCTTACCAGCAAAATTAAACCCTCTACTTGCATTTGTATCTCCATCATCCCACAAATAAGTATGATAGAGCTTAGGAGTAATGTTTACAATGATGGTTTCACCAATACATATTCCGGTGTCTTGTAATTTTGGAGGCATCACAATTACAATACCTTGTTTTATGGTAATTGTATCTATTCTTTTACCGCATGAATTTGTGGTTTCAACCCAGAATTTCCCTGGATTTGTAAATGTTCTGTAACTTTTTGTACTTGCGTTGTCCCAAATATATGTGCATCCAGTTTGAGCTATGTTTTTATATAAACTCCAACCAGTAGTGCAGTAAGTTGTATCTTTAAAAGAAGGCGATTTAGGAAAGTCTCCTGCAACTACCACGAGAGTGTCTTTTATACTTGCGCAGCTGTTGGTAGTTGTTAGGTAATAAGTTCCAGCAGTGGTGAAATTTTTTGCACTATTTGCATCGTTATCATCCCAAAGATAAGTGCAAGTGGTGATTGTTTGCAAAGGATTAACTGTGAGTAACGTTGTTGCACTGCATAGCAATGCAGTATCGGCCAATAAATTTTTTGGTTTTACACATGACTGTCTGCATTCAATGTTTTCATTAAACGGAATGACAGTAATTGTTGGTGAGTGAGTTGTAAGGGAACCTTGTGTAACATCTGTTGCTGTTACCGTTGCTGTTACTAAGGTTGTATTGAATGTAGTGTAATTTTGAGTGTGATTGGCGCAGCTTGCTGTAGAGCAAGGACTCATAATTGCAAAATTTAACCTTACACCAGTAGCCCCATTATCTTGTCCAAAAAATACGGTACCATTTGTTTTTAATACATCAAAGTCCATTCCTGCATTCGATGTACTAAAACGACGGGTTCCAAAATAAATTGAATTCCCTGAAGATAAATTTCCATTCGTATCGATTCCAACAAACCCTTGGCGCAAACCACCTCCACCCAAACCGTTTGATTGCATCGACATGTAAATAATATTTTTATCTAAATAAGCATGGTTAAAATAGTCATTTGCCCCTCCTGTAGTTGCAATTCCTTTTTGCCATAATATTGTTCCAGTTGTTATATTGACTGCCGCAGCCCAACCATCGGGAGTCCCATTTTTATTTGTGTAGCCAACTAAAAATACTTTACCAGATGGGGTGAATAATATTTTATCAGCGCTATGATTGCTTGTTCCTGAAAGATAAATTGAATTTACAGCGGCACCGCTGCTTTTATCGATAAGTAATAAAAAGGGGTTTGTACTACCAGTTATCCATCCCCCAATAAGATAACCAATAGGCGTAGAAAGTATTTGAGTTGGATGCGCTTGCTGATTGTTTCCAGCAATTGACATGTTTACCTGGTTAATAAATATTGAGTTACCATTGCTATCTAGTTTAGCAACCAATACCCTGGAATAATTCAATTTTGAATATTGTTGAGCATCCCCTGCTATAATTACGTCTCCATTAGGATCAACTGTTACACATCTAATCGCATCAAGGACGCCGTTATTTCCTGCACTTGGTGTTTTTCGATACCATTTTACAGAACCTTGGTTATCTATAGAAACAATTGCTCCAAGGTTTGCCGAAATTGTGTTGTCGGCGTTTTGTCCGGTTATAATAATTCCACCAGATGGTGTTGCTGCAAGTCTAATTGAAAATCCACCTTCATTTGTAGATAGACCAATAGTTTTAAAATACAATAATTTACCCGTATCATTTGCTTTTGCATAAAAAAACTCTACATTACCACCGGCCAATGTCGCAAGTCCACCCATCCAAAATCCACCTTGAACAGTAACCACACTGTGACTTGTAATTGCAGTTAATTTAGCAGTCCCAGCAATTTTTTCAGTGAGTGTTACATACTTTTTTGTCATTGCGTTGTTACAAACCGATTGCGACAACAAAATAGAAGGAAGTAAAACTGAAAAAGTTAAAAAGAATAAAAATAGTAATTTATGATAGTTTTTTTTATAAAACGGTATTTGGTCTTGCATTATTTTAACATTCACTCTTCAAATTGACGACCTTTTTGGCAAATTAGTTACGGCGAGTTTGAAATATTACAATGGTATGACAATATATAAAGTTTGTAATTCTCCGTTTTAAGCAATAACATTGTATTTGAATTTATGCAAATTAAAGGACTGATAAAAATCATTGCCCTTTTTATGTTTTTTTGTTTTTCAGGATTGTCTTATTCACAGGCCGATACTTCAAAGCAAATTGAACAAATAAAGGTGAAGAAAGTAAGGCAAAAAGACACAACGGGCAAGTGGACATTTTTTGGCACATCTACCATTTCAACAAATCAAAGTCAATTTACAAATTGGCAACAAGGTGGAATTAATTCAATTTCGCTAACCACTGGTTTAAATTTGAATTTGGGTTATATGAATCAAACCATCAGTTGGCAAAATGTTTTCGATGTAAACTATGGTTTGTCGTTACAAGGAAATTCTTCTGAATGGTATAAAAACGATGACCGTATATCATTTTCAACAAAACTAGGTTTGAAAGCTCGAAAAAGTTGGTATTATTCAGTGATTACATCATGCTCAACTCAATTTCAACCGGGATATAATTCTATTGAAGACCAATTGATTGATTTTAAAGCTTCAAACTTCTTTGCTCCAGCCACATTTATATCTGCATTAGGAATTGATTATAACCCTAGCCCTAAGTTAAGTGTTTTTATAGGTCCTATATCAAGTAAGAATATCATTGTAAACGATCAAACTTTAGCCAATATGGGTGTTGGAGGAATAACCCCTGCGGAATATGATTATGTAACGGGAAAATATTTAAACAATGCGGCGAAACATATGGTTGAAATGGGTGGATATATCAAAGTTCAGTTCTTTGAGCCAAGGGTGCTTAAAAACATTAGCATTCAGTCTACTTTAGAGTTGTTTAATAATTACCTCAGAAATGCATCTCGAATTGATGTGAATATTCAAAATGATATCAATATTAAGTTGAATGAATACATATCAACGAATATTATTTTAAACCTGAAATATGATGATGATGTTCTTTTCGACGATTCTAACGGAAGAAGGGGACCTAGAATTCAATTCATGCAAGTTTTAGGGGTTGGATTGGCCATCAATCTTGGCAAAATGTATTAATTACATTTCTGGAAAGGGATTCACACTTTCTTTCTTTTCTTTTCTATTTAATAGAATCATGATTGACACTTCATGAGTGACTGGAATTGAACCAAAATTGAAATTTAGATTCCAATCATTGCTGTAACCGATAAAATATTTGTCATATCTGAAACCAAAGTAATTATTGATTGCCCAAGCTTCATTTCCATATGCGCGAATGTGCTGAGCCCCAAAAGCAAACTGTATATTTGATAGCTTTACATTGGTCGAGAAATTTTGAGATGCTACATCCCCTTGAAGAGCATATGAAAAGTTTGGTGTTACTACAGCATTTTTGAATAATTTATTCAGAACAATACCTCCATGAACCAAAAATTTCCTTTCAATTTTTTGGCTATTGTTCTCAAAAAAGGAAATCGAAGGTTCATTTACATTGTGCAATGCAACACCAAAGAAACCTTTTTTATTGAATGCCAAGGCCCCTATAGATGCATGAACAACATTTTTAGTTAGACGGCTCTGAATCTCAGCTGTAGGTTTCACAAATCCTGTCATATTTTCATTTATTTGATCTTCCCAATCAAATTGGTCAGCGCCAAATGATATTGCCGAATACTGCGCTGAAAGTCCAAATTTTAAATTCATTTTCTTCAGAGGGATATTGTAAGCATAGGTCAATGTTCCTGAAAAATGAGAATATTTTGAATTTTCGCCTCCACCAGAATGGAGGTCTGTTAGGAATGCTCCAATTCCCCATGAAGAGTTGTTGGCTTTCACTGGAGCGTCGAAAGATAATGTTTGAGTGACCAATCTGCTATCCAGACTCAACCACTGAGCTTTTGTACCAGACGCAATTCTATTGATTGATATCCCTTCCTGTGATCCATTTCCAACCAGAGCAGGATTTGTAAGATATCTATGAGTGTAAAGTTGTCGGAATATTGGATTTTGAGCAGTTGTTTTTTGCAACAAACACATGGTCCCGATAAGCAACAAAACTAGTTTCTGTCTTGAGTACATATTTTAAATTTCATACAAACTTAAACATTACTCCAGTAAAAAAATAAATATTTGTGAATTAGATTTAATATCAAAAGTAGAAATACTTGGATTTTTTTTTGTAAAATTGTCCTTCAATGTCGAAAGAAATTCGATTTTTTACATACAAAATCCAAATAAATCAACGTGTTAGTCGCATTTTTCGACCAATACCATCATTCTTGTTTTTGCTATTTTTGTCATTTTTATCAATGTCAAACTCGTTGATTGCAAAAAATACCAAAAAAATGGTATTTTCCAATCATCACATACATTCATTGATTTCCAATGCTCAAAATAATACGTACTCTGGTTTTGGATGTGATTCATTGATTGTAAAATTTTCAATCAACAATGATACACAATGTTTGAATGGGAATTCTTTTGAGTTCACAAATGAAAGTACAGATTCAACAGGTCAGTCTTTGTCATTCGAATGGTATATTCAAAATACACAAGAGGCAATCACAACAGATTTGGATCGAATTTTCGCTACTTCAGGTCAATATGAAATAAAATTAGTTGCACAAAATGATAGTTTGTGTAGAGATTCATTTACTCAAAATATTATTTTAACAAATCTCGAGCCTAAAATTGATTTGATTGGTTCTTCTGAACAATGTTTTTCAGGGAATCAATTTAAATTTATTGATAGTACTCAATACGATAGTATAACTTCACCTTTGATTGTGAGAAATTGGGATTTGGGTGGATACAAATTCTCTAATGATCAAGAGGTTGAATATTCCTTTCCAACGGATTCTGATTCAATCAATATTCAATTAGAATTAGAATCATTTAACGGCTGTAAGTTTGATACAGCGATGAAAGTTAAAATAAATCCATCTCCAAAGGCTCATGTAACTTTGCTTTCGAAACAACAAGTATGTTTTATACCAAATGCCATTGATTCATCAAATTATATAAAATCGCTCGTAGACAGTGTTTATTTTATAACAAACAATCAGGCAGGAGTTGTTAGCAGAGAATATTGGCTAATTGACAACCGTGATACAATTTCTTCAGCCGTGGGAATATTAAATCGTGAGTTATTTGGAAAGGGAGATCATACTGTTGCCTATTTTGTTGAGAGTGATTCTGGTTGTGAATATGATACGGTGATAAACGTGTATTTTGCTGATTTACCTAAGTCTGTTTTCACATTTGTAGACTCAACTTTATGCTTAACCGGAAATAGATTTGAAATAATTGACAGTTCAAGTACTGATATAAATGATCCGGTAAGCCTTACAAAGTATTTTGTTGAATCATTGAGTTATACTGACACTTTTTATAAGCAACCAAGTTCGGGAAACATTCAATTCTCAGTGGCAGATGTTGGTGTGTTTAAGGTTTATAGCCATCTGGAAACTACTTTTGGTTGTATCGATACGTCATCTTCTTTCGTCACTGTCAGTGATAATCCTCAAGCAAGTATTCTCGCAAACATAACCGGAAAATGTGAAGGTGATTTAACGAGTTTTGATTTACAGCGTAAAGGAATCATTGGTCAAGAATTAGATTCTATTTTTTGGTATGAAGGAAACACCCTGTTGGGCAATGATAGCATTATTACTTACACTCAAAATAGCCCTGGAATTTATTACATAGGAATGAAATTGGTTTCTCCTTCTGGCTGTTTTGATTCTACCACTTCTAAGTTAATTGTTCAAGGAAAACCCCAAATAAACATTTCTCGAGTTACACCAGATTCATGCGTCAATAATTTTTTAGTTTTAAAAGGAGTTTCATCAAATTCTGAAAAAATAAATGAATTTAAATGGAAATTCCCTGATGGTACAACAAGCTCAGATTCGGTTGTGACAAAAAAATTCTCAACTGGAGGCTCAAAGGAAATCCAATTAATAACCAAAGTTGGCAAATCGGATTGCGTAGATTCAGATACATTAAAGATTCAATTATTTGCTGCTGCACTCCCAAGAATTGCAAGTTCAAGTTATGGTAAGTGTTTTAAGGGGAATCAATTTGTTTTTACAGATTCTACAAAGGCAATTGGTTCTGTTACTAGAAAAGTTACATGGAAATTTGCTGACGGCTATGATACATCTTATGTGCCATCATCGTTATTTACCAAAGTGAAACATAGCTATAATTCCACTGGAAAGTTCAATGTTACTTTAACGATTATCAATCAATATGGCTGTTTGGATAGTGTAATTTCCACGATATCGGTATATGCCACTCCGACAGCAGATTTTACAATTGATAACAATAAACAATGTTTGGCAGGAAATAATTTCAATTTTTCAGATAGAAGCATTTCTAATTCAATAAGTCCAGCGTTAAATCATTATTGGAATTTTGGTGATTCTACAATTTCAACAGTAACGAAACCCTCAAAAAATTATTTAAAAGATGGACAAAAAAATATTCGTCTTGTTGCATCAAATTCATTTGGATGTGCAGATACTGCGTATTCATTGGTGCAGGTTATTCCGCAACCAGTTGCTAATTTTGGCATAAACAATTCAATACAATGTGTAAACAAAAATCAATTTGTATACACAGATTCATCAAAGATCAAATCTGGTGGTGGCGTAATTAAATTATTTTGGAATTTTGGGGATGGTAGTGTTTCAAATAGTTCCACAATAACAAAAAAATATTCAACAACTGGAACCATCAAAACAAAATTATATGCCACAACAACTTTTGGCTGTATTGATTCGGTTGAAAAATCGATTAAGTTAATGCCTAAGCCAAAAGCAAGTTTCTCAGTGAATAACGATACTCAATGTTTTGTTGGAAATTCCTTCCAATTTTACAATCAAAGTTCAATTGTTAATGGTGGTGGAAGTTTAGTATTTCAATGGAATTTTGGCGATGCAAATAGTTCTGGCAGCGCACATCCAAATATTTCTTACAGTCAATATGGAAATTACAATGTTAAGCTAAAAACAATTAGTCAATTTGGTTGTTTTGATAGCATGATTATACCTGTTCTGGTGACAGCTAATCCTCTAGTTTCATATCAATTTACAAAGCCTAGAAATCAATGTAATAATATTGATACATTTAAATTAGCCAATGTAACGCAAGCATTGAATGGCAAAGGGTTGGTATACAAATGGGATTTAGGGGATGGAACAATTTCAAGCTCCGAGAATGTGGTTAAGAGCTTTAAGGAAGCCGGTGCTTATTACATAAAATTAACGGCTACAAATAATATAGGTTGCATTGACAGTTTTACTCAAAAAGTTCAAGTTTATCCAGATCCTATTGTTGATTTTAGTGTCAATAAGAATGCGCAATGCATAAAGGGTCAAAACTTCCAATTTACCAATAATACAACAGTTGGATATTTAGGAGGTTCGTTAAATTATATCTGGAAATATTCAGATACTGTGTTTGCTAACTCATTAAATGCGAGTAAACTTTTTAATACCGTTAAATCTTATTCGGTGAAATTGATTACTAAAACATCAAATGGATGCAGCGATTCAATGATCAAATCGGTTCAAGTTTATGCAAGTCCAATTGCAGATTTTTCAATTTCAAACGCTAAACAATGTTTGAGTAACAATGTATTTAAATTCAGTAACAATAGTTATATAAATGTAGGCAACAATAGTTATTCTTGGTCGTTTGACGATGGATTGGGTAGTGGGGTTAACTCACCAACCAAAACGTATACAACATTCGGCAATTATAATGTTAAATTGTTGAGCACTTCCGATAATGGATGTGTTGATTCAATGATTAAGTTGGTAAATGTATATTCTCAGCCTCAGGTATCATTTTCTAAATCTGATAGTGCAAAATGTTTATACAATAATTTATTTTCTTTCGGAGCTCAATCAACGAATGCTGACGGATCATCGATGCAGCATAAATGGAGATATGGGAATGTGTCGACTGATACAGGCAAAAATGTACAAAAATCGTTTGCATTCACAGGGGTTTATTTGGTTAAATTAATTACAACCACAAATAATAATTGCGCAGACAGTGTTTTTACTACTGTTAAAATACACGCTCAGCCTCAGCCATCATTTTCATTATCATCAAATTCCCAATGCTTAGCTGCCAATTCATTTGCAGCAACCAATTTGAGCACAATTGCCGTTGGTGGTGGAACATTATCATATGGATGGAAATTTGGGAATGGCAAATCAGATGTTGCCAAAAATCCAACATGGAGCTATACGTCAACAAATACCTACACTGTTACTTTGTATGCTATTTCATCTAATTTTTGTACCGATAGTATAAAAAAGGTTGTTTCTGTAAATCCAAATCCAATGGTTTCTTTCAATTTGTCTGATACTTCGAGATGTCTTAAGAACAATGAGTTTAAACTCACAAATACTTCGGCAATTTCATCAGGTACACTTTATCATGATTGGGATTTTGGCAATTTGCAGAAATCAAGCGGTACGAGTCCTATTGTGAATTATACCACAGAGGGGAATTATTATATCAAATTAGTTGCAAAAAGTGCATTGGGTTGCGCAGATTCTGTTCGGAAATTGGTCAAAGTATATGCTCAACCCAAAGCTAGTTTTGCTGTTAACAGCCAAATGCAATGTTTCAAGGGTAATTATTTTCAATTTGTGAATAATTCACTACTCAGTTCTGGTACATTAAATTACATTTGGAATTTTGGAGATAGCAGCAGCAGCAACGTTTCTAATGCAAAGCATGGGTATAAATATCCTTCAAACAAAGTTGTAAAATTAATTGCAACAAGTAATTTAGGATGTAAAGATTCTGCAACTTTACCATTAAGTGTTAAGCCAAATCCTAAAGTATCTTTCTATGTGAATGATTCAATTCAATGTAAGAATGGGAATGATTTTGTGTTTATGAATAATTCGAAAATTTCAGATGGTTTATTGATGACCAATTGGAATTTTGGTGATAATGTTATCCAATCAAGTTTTATTGGAAGACATAGTTATACGAACTCTGGAATATACAAAGTTTTGCTTACAATGAACTCAAACTTTAATTGTTCAGATACAATCTCTAAATTTATTAAAGTGACCAATCAACCTTTGGTTGCATTTACGTTAGATCAGAATTCAAGTTGTTTCATTGGTAATAATTTCAAAACCAATAATTCAACAACATATAGCGGTACTGAACAAGTTAATTATACCTGGAGATTTTCTGATGGAGATGTTTCTTTTAAAAACAAAATCGATAAATCTTTTTCAACTGATGGTAAAAAATCAATTACACTTTATGCTGTAACATCAGAAGGTTGCGCAGATTCACTAACAAAAACTGTGATTGTATTCCCTCAGGGTAAATCACAAATACAATTATTTGATACCATTCAATGTTTAAAAGGCAATAAATTTACATTTGGTAATTTATCTCGGTTAGAAGGTGAAAATTTTGCTATTTTATCTTGGAACTATGGTGATGGTACAATTGACACTGTGTTAACAGTGAAACCAGTCATGTATGAATATTACGATACGGGGTTCTTTAAGGTGGAACTCATTACCACCACTGAAAATTTGTGTCAAGATAAAAGCTCAGGCTATGTTAGGGTTGTGCCAATGCCTAAAGCTGCTTATACACAATCAGCGGTTTCATATTGTCAGAATGATCAACATTTTGAATTTTCAGCAAAATCAGTTGCTCCTAATGTTGTGTTAAGTAAATGGGAAGTTGAAAAGAAAACAATTCAAAATATTGATACATTAAAATACACCTTTGGATATTCTGGTAAATACAATGTAAAGTATATTTTATTTACAGATTTTGGTTGCAGCGATACTGCAAGAACTAAGGCTATTGTGAATGAATCCCCAATTGCTAAGATTTTGTCAGATAAAATTGAACAATGCTTGGAGAATAATAGATTTAATTTTACAAATTTATCATCAGGGAATTCAGTGCCTGATGAGAGTTGGATTTTCCATGATGGACCTTTTCTTGATTTAAGAACTGGCTCTACTCAGGAAGTTGTTTTTGAATATTCTGGAAAACAACTTGTCGAATTAATTGTAGAAAATGACTCATCTTGTATTGATACTGCAACAACTTTTGTAACTGTAAATCCTTTTGCTTCTGCAAACATTGATGTTGCAAATGTTTGTCAAAATACATCCTCTAAAATTAAATCAAATGCGACTATCTCTTCAGGCAATATAAGAACATATGAATGGAATTTAGGAGATGGTAGAAATACAATTGATTCTGCTCCAAATCATAAATATGCGTATCCTGGTAAATATTATATCAATCTGACACTGAAATCTGATAAAGGTTGTCAATCTAAATTTAGAGATTCAACATTTATTTTCCCGAATCCTATTGCACGTATTTTGACACAAACTCCGAGAGCTACGATACTTCAAGATACAATTCAATTTATGGATTCTAGTGATAATGCAGCTACATATGAATGGATTTTTGGTGATGCTGCAAATTCAATGAGTTATGAAAGTTCGCCCAAAAATGGTTTTGCCGACACGGGTAATTTCAATGTGCAATTTGTTGTAACATCAGCTGATGGTTGCAACGACACTGCAATGAAAACGGTTCGAGTTTGGCCAGATTTTAATTTGCTTTTTCCTTCGGCATTTAGTCCTAATTTAGATAATTTAAATGATGATTATAATGTAGTTGGTCATTTTCATTCTATCAAGAATTTCATTATGACTATCTATGATCAAAACGGAATAAAAGTTTTTGAAACCACCGACATCAAAAATGCATGGAATGGTAAAATAATGAATGAAGGGAAAGAATTGCCTTCAGGCAGTTACGAGACCATTGTGAGGGTTCAAGATTTATACAATAAACAATATAATTTCACTAAAAAAATTAGTTTAGTTCGATGAAAGCTGGAAATTTACATATCAAACACAAATTCGCTAGCTGGATATTAATAATTTTAACATTTTTGATTTGGAATGAAGCCATTTCTGCTGGTCAACCAAATCTATCAGTTTTATCAAAATCGGGTGTTACATGTTCAAACGCTAATGACGGTAAGGTTGAATTTAAAGTCACGGGCGGTAAATCTCCATTTTTATTCAAAATATCTGGGCAATCGTATCAATCTTCTAAGAAATTCGATTCATTAGCCCCTGGAAATTATTTGTTTGTTGTCATTGATGATAACAATGAACTCGATTCAATTTCAGTGAATATAGCGGATGCAAATAAATTTGTTTTAACATCTACTTTGGTCAAAGCTAGTTGCAATAATTCGGCTAACGGGTCCATAAATTTATCGCTAAGTGGTGGTGTTGGTGGATATAATTATCAATGGTCTAATTCCGCTGGATATTCTTCAAAAAACAAAAATATTTCAGGCCTTGTTACTGGAAGTTATAAAGTAGTAATTACCGATGGTAATGGGTGTAATTTCGATACTACAATCAATTTGTCTTCTCTGAATTTTTTGTCTGCTAAAGTTTCAAAAGGCGACATTAAGTGCTTTGGCAATGCAGATGGGCTTGCGAAACTCAATATTGTGAGTAGTGTTGGATTGTTCCAAATTGCTTGGACAGGGCCAAATAATTATACATCAAGTTCCTTTATCATTTCAAATTTATCACAGGGTGTTTACAATGTAATTGTTACCGATACAGCGAATTGCACTGTTTCAGCATCTGTTTCAATCAATATGCCGGCACAATTATCAATTACAATTAAATCTGTTAATGATGCTTTGTGTTACGGTACTGCAAATGGAACGGTTGTTACGGCAGTAAATGGTGGACGAAAACCATATACATTCTCTTGGTCAGGACCCAACTCATATGTGTCATCGAATCAAAATATTTATGATGCACCATATGGTTTATTACAAGTATCAATTACCGATTCAAGTGGCTGTTCAGCAAGTAATCAAGCATTTATTTCAGAGCCAAGTCAAGTAGTGGTATCTTCTAAAATTACAGATGTAACCTGTTTTGGTTTATCGGATGGTAAAATTGAGCAAACAGTTTCTGGGGGTTCTAAGCCATATTCTTTTTCTTGGGTTTCTGGGATTAAAACGAAGGATCTAACGAAAATCAGTTCTGGCAATTATACTGTTATCATTTCCGATAGTAATGGATGTTTTTTATCAAAAACTTATGCAGTTTCAGCTCCGCAGAATTTAGAATTAGCCTATGTTTCAACAAGCGTTAAGTGCCATAACCAGAAAGATGCTAGCTTTACATTGTTTGGATCTGGAGGAACATTTCCTTGGACATATTCAGTGAATGGGCCAAGCGCTTACAGTTCTTCCTCAGTTACCAATAAAAATTTAGGAGCCGGTAACTATAAAGTTAAATTGACTGATGCTAAAGGATGTAAGGATTCTCAGGTTATTGTGATAAGCCAACCACTTGCTATTACGGTCGGTAAAAAAGTTATCCAACCAACTTGTTTCGGATTAAAGGGTTCTTTGTCGTTAAATGTGAATGGTGGTACATCTCCTTATTCATATGAATGGCTAGATAACTCAGGCGCTTTATATGCCGCAACACAGAATGTGGTTTCTGCTGATATCGGGAATTACACATTTACTGTTATTGATGCAAATCAATGTAGTTATTCTGATACTGTAAATGTATATCAACCAAGTCAACTTAACCTTGCGTTAAAATCTAAAGTGAATCCAGTTTGTTTTGCGGATTCAACAGGGCAAATTAAATTAACAACAAACGGGGGCATCAAACCATATTCTTTTCAGTTAAATGCGACACCATTTCAATCTGATTCGAGTTATCAAAAACTGATAAAAGGGGTATATTCAATTTCTGTAAGAGATAAAAATTATTGCTCTGATACAATAAATTTTCACTTAAAGTATCTCGATACTGTTAAGCCTTCAATGTCCCTCAAAAATCCAACTATATATTTAAGCAATTCAGGCAGTGTATCAGTTCAATTGACACAATTGGATTCTGGAATTGCCGATAACTGTGAGGTTTCATCCATATCTATTTCTAAAACAACATTTAATTGTAGCCAATTAGGGAGTAATTTAATTACAGTTACTGCGAGTGACTTAAGTGGAAACACGATCATTAAGAACACCACCATTACAGTTAAAGACACTGTTAAACCTGTAATTGTTTCACAATCTGCAAATTTGTATTTAAATTCAAGTGGTGTTGCTTCATTAGCAACTTCAACGGTAAATAAAGGAAGTTATGACAACTGTAAATTAGATTCGGTTACGATTCATAAATCTACATTTAATTGCACCAATTTAGGGGTCAATCAAATATTATTGAAAGTGAAAGATAATTCTGGCAATCAATCTTTACAATATGTAACTGTAAATGTTTTAGATACGGTAAAACCAATTATCAACTATAAGAATGTAAATTGTTACTTGAATTCTTCAGGTATTGGTAAAGTATCTGACCAAGATGTAAATAATGGAAGTTATGATAATTGTGCAATTGTTTCATATTCTTTAAGTCAACAGGTATTTGATTGCAATGAAATGGGAACAAACTTTGTTACCTTTTCAATTCAAGATAAAGCAGGGAATTTAACAAGTCAATCGGTAAAAGTTACAGTTATCGATACCATTAATCCTGTGATTAAAATTAAAAATGTTTCCCTTTATTTAAATCAATATGGATATTCGGTTTTATCTCCCTCCGATTTAGATGACGGAAGTTTCGATAATTGCAAAATAGCTTCAAAAAGTATCAGTAAGTCAGTTTTTACGTGTGGTAATCTAGGGAGTAATGTTATTGTTTATACTGTTACAGATCCGAGTGGTAATACTACTCAAATAAACGTTTCACTCACTGTTTATGATACCATAAAGCCGACCAATAAAACAAGAAATACTTCAGTTTACTTAGACAACTATGGTTTTGCTTTATTGTCATTATACGATGTTGATAATGGATCGTTTGATAACTGTGGAATTTCGAAATATGCATTGAGTAGAGATCGTTTTTATTGTTATGAATTGGGTAAAAAATCAGTTTCATTTACAACTTCCGATCAATCTGGAAATACGACTGTAAGTTCTTTAGATATCACAGTTTTAGACACTATAAAGCCAATTATAAAAACTGCAAGCAAAAATATTTATTTAGATAAATCAGGGCAGTTTTCTATTGATGCTTCTTATTTCGATAATGGTAGCTCTGATAACTGTGGAATTAAATCAAGAACTCTAAGTCAATATAATTTTAATTGTACAGACGTTGGAAATAAGCTTTTATTGTATTCAATCACCGACACATCTGGTAATTCTGCAATTTCAATTGTAAACGTAAAGGTATTTGATACAATTTCACCAACTGTTATTGCTCAGAATAAAACAGTTTACCTCGATAGCCTTGGAAAAGTAAAGTTGTCGAAGGATGCGTTTGCGTCATTATGTTTTGACAATTGTGAAATTCAAAACTTATATTTTACAGATTCTATATTTGATTGTTCAAAGATTGGTACACGTATCGTGTCTTTGGTGGCATTAGATAAAAGTGGCAATATGAGTGCTCAACAGTTTAGTGTAATTGTAAAGGATACGATTCGTCCAAAAATATTGGTTAAAGATGCTGTTATTTATATTGATACAGCAGGATTTGCAAATTTAACGGCTAAAGATTTTGTAGTTTCTTCCCAAGACAACTGTACAATTAAAGCTGTGAATTTCACGCAATCTCTATTTACAAACTTAGAAATTGGTGAAAATTGGATAGAAGCGAGTATTGTTGATGGCGTTGGAAATAAAAGTGCAAATCAATGGGTTAAGGTTATTGTTGAACTTGGTGATGCAGATAAAGATAGCATTCCAGATTATGTGGAGAGAGCTTTAGATTTTGATCAAGATGGGGTGCCAAATTATTTAGATAAAGATTCCGATAACGATGGAGTTCTTGATTTAGATGAAAATGTTGGTTTAGATATCTTATTAGATCTTGATAGAGATGGATATGCCAATGTATATGACTTGGATTCTGATAATGATGGAATTTTTGACATTATTGAAAACAATGGATACGACCCTGATAGAAATGGTAGGGTTGGTCTAGGAAAAGTGAGTGTCGCATTTAATGGTGTGCCAGTTTTAGCAAATAATGCCTCTGGCTATTTACTTGTATTTACAGATTCTGACTTATTTCCAGATTATAAAGATTTAGATTCAGATGGTGATTTAATTTTAGATAAAGTTGAAAACGGCCCGGCAGATCAACCAATAGATTTTGATAATGATGGAACATTTGATTTTAGAGATTTGGATTCTGATAATGATTTAATTACCGATTCAATTGAAACTAACAAAGATTTTGATGAAGATGGCAAGCCAAATTATATCGATTATGATTCAGATGCTGATGGAATTTTGGATAAAATTGAATCTAGTTTTGATCATGATAACGATGGTCTTGGTTCTTGGTTGGATTTAGATTCTGATAACGATAATATTCTTGATGAAGTTGAAACGAGTGCAGATTTAGATAAAGATGGCTCGGGGAATTGGATAGATAAAGATTCAGACGATGATAAAATTCCGGATTTATTTGAAACAAATTTAGATTTTGATAATGATAGAATCTCTGACTTTTTAGATAAAGATAGTGATGGTGATGGCATTTCCGATGAAGTTGAGGGTCAGCCCTTTATATCAAGTACTCCAGCTGATACCGATGCTGATGGTCAGTTTGATTTTAAAGATATAGATTCCGATAATGATGGTATTTTGGATGAAATTGAAGGAAAATCAAATCCTTCTCTTCCAGATTCTGATGATGATGGAACTCCAGATTTTAGAGATGAAGATTCAGATCAAGATGGGGTTTGGGATTTGTATGAGGGATTAAAAGATACAGATAACGATGGTATTTTAGATGCAATTGACAAAGATTCAGACGAAGATGGAATCCCAGATAAAATTGAGACTTATTCTGATTCTGATGGCGATGGAATCCCTAATTCTTTAGACCTTGACTCCGACAATGATGGTATTAATGATGTGAGGGAATGTGGTTATAATGATATTAGTGGAAAAGGTATGGTTATCAATCTTGATTCATGCATAACAAGCGACATAGATGGCGATGGATTGTTTAACTTCATTGATACAGATTCTGATGGCGATGATATTTCTGATTTAGTTGAATCAGGTAAATTATTTTCTGATAAGAATTTTGACGGTCGTGTAGATGGTATTGATACAGATTTTGATGGTATTCAAGATGAAGCCGACGAGCTTACTGGTAAGTTTGGAGATGCTTATGATCAAAATCAAGTTGATAGTGATGGTGATGGAACCAGAGACTTTGAAGATTTTGATAGCGACAATGACAATATTTCTGATGAAATTGAGAAGAATATTGATTCAGATAACGACAATATCTCTAATTATCTAGACCAAGATAGTGATCAAGATAATATCAAAGATTCTATAGAAACTGCAAATGATTTTGATCTTGATGGTTTAGGGAATTGGGTAGATATTGATTCAGATAACGACAATATTGCGGATTCCACTGAGTTAAATCTTGATTTTGATGGGGATGGTTCGCCTAATTATTTAGATTTAGATAGTGATGGCGACGAAGTATCTGATGAAATTGAAGGTAGTATAGATTCTGATAGAAATTCTTACAAAGATTTCTTGGATTGTCAAACATTTGTTCCGGAAGTGTTTACCCCAAATAATGATGGTGTGAATGACGTTTTGAAAATAAAAGGGCTAGTGAATTTCCCGAATGCAAGTATTATTGTTTTCAATCAATGGGGTCAAGTGGTTTTTAAATCCAATGGTCCATATCAAAATAATTGGGGAGGTGTAAATACAGAGGGTAAAAACTTTGCGAATAATGTCGTTTTACCTGAAGGAATTTATTTTTATTTGCTTGATCATAATCAAATCAATAGCACAAACTATAACAGGCCTCAATCAAAAGGTAATTTTTATATCAAACCATGATGATTTATCTCAAAATATCAATAAATCAAATGTTTAGAAAGTATTTTGGATACATTCTTTTAGTTTTGTCGGCGCATTCTTTAAACGCTCAACAAGCCTCATTAACCACTCAGTATGATGTGGTTTCTGGTATTCAAAACCCTGCATATAATGGAATGCAACAGTCATTGAGAATAGATGCAATCTCAAGAATTCAATGGGCAAATTTTCCGGGTGCGCCAAGGTACACCTGCTTGGGTATTCAAACACCTCTAAGTAAAGATTTTGCTATAGGCGCTAATTTTCAAAGTTTGAAAGTTGGTAGCTTTAAAGTTGCATCTCCGTTGACTATGAATGTTCTAGCCGGTGATATTGCTTATCATAAACAAGTGTCCAAAAATATGAATGTTGCTGTTGGACTTAGGTTAGGTATCTTTGGTTTTAACATGCAATTATCGAATCTGGTTGCCGATAATCCAACTGATGTTGGAATTGGAGGCAATGATTACAATATAAACACTCCCGTGATTGGTGGTGGGTTAATAATCTATGGTAAAAATTACTATTTAGGTGCCGCCATGCCACAGTACGCTTTGCTATCAGATCAAATTATCGACAATGTCAATATTGGTTACAATGCTCGATCATTTTATTTGTTCAATGCAGGTTATATTATTCCTTTAAATTCTAAATGGAATTTAAAAACAACAATTCAAACAAGATATTATTATGGTTTGCCAATGCAATATGATTTCAATGGATACCTAATTGATAAAGATTTATTTTCAATTGGTTATGGATATAGATCAACGGGCTCTCATGCCGTATTGTCAAGTATTAAAGTGAATGAGTTCTTTAAAGTTTTGTATTCTTATGAAAACGGAACTGTCTACAATAAAAATATTCCATTTGTTTCACATGAATTTGGTTTGTCTTACAGTTTTGGTCAACCAAATAAACAAACTAAAGTTGTACCTAGATTTTATTAATTGAAATGCTAAAGCCGGAATATATTTTTATTTGGATTTTATTTCACCTTGGTGCGGTTGAATTACCCAGAACGCTTGCCAATAGGTCGAAACCAAAAACCCCTGCTTACGAGCAAGTGAATCATATGCGCTATCAAAATGCGCTGGCTTCTTATCAAACTTTAAATGATGTTAAATTGGCAGTTGAATACAGATCAATCGCTACGGCTTTATCGAAGTTGAATCAAAATGATTCTGCACTAGTTGTGTATTCTAAAATGCTGACTAAATTTCCCAATAGCATTTTAAATAGAGATTTATTGGAAATTGCTTTGATTTCAAGAAAAGTTGGAAAATATACTTATTCTGATAGCTTAATCTCAGTTCTCAAAGCAGGAGAATATTCTTATTTAAACGTTTTTGATGATTACTTAGATACTAACTTTCATCATAGGCATCAAGGATTAGATCTGTTTTCAACTTCCAAGAAAAAGTTTAAATTCAATTCCAATTCACTTGTAAATTATGGGGCAGTCAGAAATCCACGCGATTTCTCATGGTACTTCCATACAAAGGAATTGCTTCCCGACGGTTTACTCAATAGTATTTCTGGTACAGATAAACAATCCTATGGTCAAATTAGAGCCGCACTTAATTGGAACTCAGAAGCTGTTTCAAATGGTCAGCTGTTACAAGACCGAGTGATTAATCGCTATGTTGAATTATCTCATATTGATAGTTTTGGAAATTATTATGTTACAATGAACAATCGTTTTGTAAATGATAGTGATCAATTTCTCTTGCAATCTTACAGATATTTCTACAATCCTAAAATAGGCAAATATACTTTTGAGGGAATTGGACTTGAACAATATTATTACAATGTGTCATCATTTGTTTTAAATGAATCCCGAACCAAAGGTTTGTTTTGTAGTGATATGCCTGGTTCTTTAGGTAAATCTGATGTTTGGATTTGTGATATTGCTTTTGATAAATCTGGGAAGATGTCCATAACAAATATTGGGAATTTAGGTCCTAAAGTGAATACAATTCTTTCTGAGTCTGATCCTGTATTTATCAATGATGAAATTATTGCATTTGCATCTGAAGGTAGGGTAGGATTTGGCGGTTATGATTTGTATTTTTATAGCTTATTGAATAATGAAGTCAGTAACGCCGGCACTTTTATTAACACCGTTAAAGATGAATTTTTCCCTAAATATTATGATGGAAAATTGTATTATTCTGCTTCTGATTCAGCAAATACTCAATCTCTTTATTCAGTAAATGTCCCTTATGAAACAATTTATGAATCAGTCTTGCCTTTTGTACCTCCGGCAGTGGTTGAAAATCATTCAGTTGATGTTGTTGCAAATGGCAATCAATCTTCAGGCAGTATTCAGAATACTCTCGATAAAGTAAGGAAAGAAAGCATAAATAAATACGACTATGCAAGAAAAATGTCGTTTGTATTGTTATCTGATTCTGTAAGATTAGAGACCATCAAAAAAATTGATTCGTCTTCAAATTATAAAGATTATAAATTTATGACATTGTTTCATATAGACAATGAATTTGTAATTGAAAAGGATTTTGAGCAAGAATTAGAAATTGTAGCGGCACTGCTGAATAAGCGTTCGGATTGGGGTCTTGAAATTAGGTCATATACTGATAGTCGTGGTCCGAAAATGAAAAACTTAAAATTATCTCAAAGTCGTGCTGATTACGTTGCTGAATATCTCAAAAATAAGGGAGTAAATCCTGGACAAATTTTACCAATTGGATTTGGTGAATCTATGTTAATCAATCACTGTGCCGATGGTATTCAATGTGCTGAAGAAGAGCATAGACAAAATAGACGAACTGAGTTAATTATTACGCCAGTATTCTATTGGAAGAAATCAAAATAACCTCTTTAAAACCTATGCTCAAAAATTATTATTTGTTATTAAAAATGTTCTTATCCATTTTGGTAACAACTATTTGTGTGAATAATCTAAAAGGGCAAAAAATATCAGACAATATTCTCGATTTGGAATTGTCGGGCGGAATACAATATTTGGCCATTGAAAATAATGAAATTTTACCTACAGTAAGTCTAAATCTAACTCTAGGTGATCTGTATATTGGAGGCGGTTTGAGTGGCACTAGAGATGTAAAACTTGATCTTGGATATCATATTGTGAACTTAGATGAGTTTGTATTGACTCTTGGTTATCAAAGATTGGATATTTTAAAAGATAGAGCATTTGCGAATGCGGTTTTTTTGCAGTCACAATTTATGATTACGGATTTCTCGTTTTTAAAATTTCGAACCTCCTATTTTTATAGTAATAATGCGAATATTGTTTCTCCTTTTTCGGGGCAAATAGAATATGGCTTCAGATTTGATCTTACTGGAGGCAATGCTATGAGCAGAGGTTCAGGCGGTGATTCATGGAGTTCCTGGTTTTCAGATTTTTAATATTTTTATAGAATCAGCTACGCTTTGCTGTTGAATTTGCTACGCAAGTTTATGTTGATGGGTTAAATTTCGTCTAATCTTTCTAATCCTTCTAATCCTAGCTCTCTAATCGTTTAGCGTTTAGTGTTTAAAGTTTGGAATTTTACGGCAGGTTAAATTTCGTCTAATCTTTCTAATCCTTCTAATCCTTCTAATCCCTCTAACCTTTTAAAGGTTGACGCTAGGCTGTTGAATTTGCTCCGCAAATGCTTCGCAGTTGACGCTCCGCAAAGCTCCGCTGTTGACGCTTCGCAAAGCTCCGCTGTTGAATTTTGTTTCATCTAATTTCCTTAATCCTCTAAACCACTAATCTCAG
>CAMBFD010000025.1 GCA_945865625.1 Chitinophaga pinensis | reverse complement strand
TCTATCTTCCAAAATAGATACAACGGCATTGCATCGAACCAAGGATATTGGAGTCATTTGAACAACATCAATTTCAACTTATTCTACAATAAAAACTACAGTGGTTGGGGCAAATATGGAAGCTTAGATTTTGCAATGCGACTTCCGTCACCATGGAGTGAAACCCAATATGGTTATGTTCAAGGGACATGGAAACACAATCAGCCTTTGGGTAAACTTTTGTTTAAAACCAGAACATTTGCCCAACTTGGTGGTGGAAGCAATGTAACCGCCGAATCGGCTCTTTACGCTGCCGGTGCCAACCCAGAGGAGATGATGAACAATAAAATCATGCGCGATTTTGGTTTTGCCAATTCAAACATTCAATTTGGTGGTGGACTTAACCTCCGCGGATTTACAAATACACCCATTGGAATGCAACAAAACGATACAACGCTTGCGTATTTTAGAGGAACCTCTGGACTGTCGGTCAACGCCGAACTTGAGTTCTCAAATCTATTTGCCAAGTTGCCAAAGATAAAATGGTTGTCAATCAAAACGTACCTCTTTGGCGACGCTGGAATCATGGCACAACCACTCAACCAAAAACAAACGTTTAGCCCTCTGTTGGCCGATGCAGGTGTGGGAGCTGTTTTCAGTTTAAATCTAAACAATACAGCTGTTTTTGGGAACAATGAAATCACCAAAGGTGTCATGAACAACGTAAAGCCAATCAACATTCGCGTTGATTTTCCGATCTTCATGAATATAACAAACAATAACGAACAATACAACCAATTTCGCTTTAGAATTGGCATAGAACGAGCATTTTAACATGAAATTATTCGCAAAAATCATAACCTACCTCACCTTCCCGGGATTCTGGGCTGTTGTTGGGGTGTATTTATTGAGCAAAATCGACATTGCCAATATCATGCTCATTCAAAGTAAAACCCAAGCCAAATTGGTTTCGGCATCATTGCTGCTTTACATTGTATTGCCAATGCTTTTTGTGCTTTACATGGTTTACAAAAAGAGATTTCAATCGATTGAACTCGCAACCACCAAAGAACGGAAAATTGCAGTTCCTTTTGCCTTACTCTCTGCTGGTATCATGTACTATTTCGCTTATGAATTCATTGTTTCAAAAGAAAATATAGAATTGCTTACCAATGCCAATCTGGTACATTTACATCCAATGCTCGAATGGTGTCAACTCGTGACTATCACATTGCTCATTCAAACCATTTTTAGCTTTTTGAATTTCAAAATTTCCATTCACATGCTCTCAATAACCGCATTCACAACATTCTTTATTGGGGAATTTAACACAATCAAAAAAATGAATGTGATGGATTGTTTGGTCGGTGAAAACATTTACCATTGGCCTTCATTTTTATTAATCCCTCAGAATATCAATATAGTCATAGCCACACTCATGGCAACCACAATCCTTGTTTTTATTGCGCGTAAAATTTTAAACGCACATACCTATCAGGAATTAATCATAGGAAGCATCGTAGGAATTTCTATTACATTTGTAAATTCAAATCTATTGTACATACTATGGAATTAACTTGTGTTTTATACGAGAAAAAAGGCAACATTGCCTATGTTACGCTCAACCGTCCCGACGTTTTTAATGCTTTCAACGATGAACAAAGCTATGACATGCAAGCGGTGTTTAAAGAAATTAAGAAAGACAATGAAGTTCGCGTTGTTGTATTAACTGGTGCAGGAAAAGCATTTTGTAGTGGTCAAGATTTGAAAGCCATTGCGGGTTCTAAAAACCGTTCATTGTCTGATAGCTTGTACAAACGATATAACCCTATCATCAAAGCAATGAGAGAGTTGCCAAAGCCTATCATTTGTAGAATGAACGGTGTGGCTGCCGGTGCCGGTGCGTCTTTGGCTTTGGCTTGCGACTTTATCATTGCATCCGAAAAAGCGTCCCTCATTGAAGTTTTTGTCAATGTAGGACTTGTGCCAGATTCAGGAAGTAGCTACTTTTTGCCAAAAGCAATCAGTCCAGCTCGTGCATTTGAAATGGCTACAATGGCACCAAAAGTTTCAGCGCAGCAGGCATTGGAATGGGGATTGATTAACAGAGTTGCTGCCGAAGAAGATTTGGATTCAACAGTGCAACAAATTGCCGATTATTACGCTCAAGCACCAACTTTGTCGATAGGAATGATCAAAGCAATGCTCAACAAAGCGAGTCATTCAGACCTCGATACCATGTTGCAATACGAAGCTTACTGCCAAGAAATTGCAGGCAGATCTGAAGATTACCTTGAAGGTGTGACTGCCTTTAATGAAAAACGCAAACCAGAATTTAAAGGAAAATAAATCATCGATGAAAATTAAATTAATCCTCTTTATTGTTACTTTTTTCTTGCTCAAGTTCTCTTTTGCGCAAGAAAAAAGAATTATCACAATTAATCCTGGCGAAGGTTTTGTCATTGAAAATAAAAATGAAAATACTTTCAATTTGAAATTTCCAATTGAACTTGCAAACTTAAAATTTGAAAAAAAGATTGCAGATCATCATTTTTACAAAGATGACAAAAATTGGATCGTATCCTATGGAGATTTAAGAGATACATCAATAAACGAAGATGGTGGAGAATTTAGACTAGATTTCTTTCCAATTAATTTATTTGATAGTGTTTTAGAAATAGGATATAACGGTTGGTTGGTTAGTCAAAAAGACAACTATTTTATTATTGATAATCAAAGCAATTTGACTAAAATAGAAACCAAAAAGAAACCGTTTCTATTGACATTTAACTATATCTATAAATCAGGAATAGAAAACGAATTCAAGTACGTAGTTAAAGATATTTATAATCATAGTACTATCTCAGAATTTAATGCTGACTCAATACTATTTATGCCAACATATTGGATACATTATCTCGTGATTTCGTATAAAAATAATAAATCTTTAATTGACTTTAAAAACTTTAAATTAGTTCAAGATAGCATAATGCATTTTGAGAAATTGAATTTTAATATATTCATTTCCTGTAACAAAAATATTATTTTCTTTGAATTAGCATCTGAATTAACATCTAGACAATTTAGTTATGGCATATCAAATGCTACTAATTTTAAACTTTTAGGAAGAAAATGGGGATCAGAATTCAATGGTGATGGTGTTTCTTTCGACTTTAAAAATGGTTCAGGAATCATCACTTTAGACGGACAATTAAAATACTTAAAGAAAAAGCTTAATGATTCTATTTCACTTTTTAAAGTTGATTTTGATTCATATGATAGTACTTATCAGATTTTAAACATAAACACAGCTGAAATTCTGATTGATAGCATTTGCGATTTCAATTTAATAAGTAAAATTAATCATTCATTAATCTTCCGTAAAAACTATAAAATGTATGACTTAGATGGAAGCTTGTTAAATAAGATGTCAGATTATCACATATTTTCAAAAGATGGTAATGACTATAGAAAACCGTTTTTTAACGGACAAATATCCTTTCATGAAAATTATTATTGGGATGTCCAACCTCAATTTAATAGAGCATCATTAATTAATGTATTTCAAATCAATAAAGATTTGATAAATACTAGTTTAGCAAATTCTGAAGATAAAAAAACCAATACTATTTTCGAGTATGTCTTTTACAACATTGATCGTTTGAAAAATGAAGACCTAATTACTATATTGAATAACATCATTAAGAATAATCCAAGAGTTAGTGAATTGTATTATTTCAGAAGTAAATTAAACTATCAATTAAACAATATTAAAGAAGCTTCTATGGATATAGATTCAGCTTTATTAATTAATACTTCTTTGGATAATTTCGTAAGAAGAATCCAATTTGATTTCATGCATTTCAATCAATCAAAAAAAGACAAAAAACGTTTGATTATTCAGTTGACAAAGGTGATTGATTTATTTGAAACCCCAAATGTGATTGATTATAAAATTTATGAATTGTATTGGGTAAAATTGAATTTAATTATTCAATACAACTATCCCAAAAAAGAAATCCGTGAGCATTTAATAAAATTAAAAAAATTAATCGCAAATAATTCAACAATTTTAGAAGACATGTTTACTGAAGATATCAAGAAATTAAATGAATTGTCTTTACATTATAAAATCAAATAAAGCATGATAACTTTCTGTTTATAGGTGGCGATTTTAATTGCTTCACCCGTTTTTTGTCGACAAGATGCACCTGTTTTTTTAAATGCTAAAAAAGAGATTTTCTATTTCTGTTATGTTAAATAATTAACAATCACACTATAACGTTGCAATCACCCCAACATTCCCTCTCTGTCCAAACTTCTAAAATGGATGGCCTCGGCTAAATGCTCTATTTGAATCTTCTCTGACCCAGCCAAATCAGCAATGGTTCGGCTCAATTTCAGGATTTTATCATACGCCCTAGCGCTCAAATTTAACTTTTGCATGGCAGCCTTCAACAAAACTTGACCAGCTGCCGGTATCTCACAGTATTCATGTACCCTATTACTCGGTAACATTGCATTGCTAAAAATGCCCGGAGTTTCTTTATATCGATCCTCCTGAACCTTCCTAGCTTTGATGACCCTTGCCCTAATATCGGAGCTCGACTCCCCAGAATTGTTCCTCAATGTTAACTCATCATGCGTAACCGGCGTAACCTCTATATGGATGTCAATCCTATCCAATAAAGGACCACTAATTTTGCCCAAATATCGATTCACCGAACCCGGTGCACAAGTGCATGCCTTTGTGGGATGATTGTGGTATCCACAAGGACAAGGATTCATACTTGCAACCAACATAAATGATGCTGGATAGTCAACACTCCATCTCGACCTCGAAATGGTCACCTTGCGCTCCTCCAGGGGTTGTCGCATCACCTCTAACACCGATCTCTTGAACTCCGGCAATTCATCTAAAAATAATACCCCGTGATGCGCCAATGAAATTTCTCCAGGCTGAGGATTGTTACCCCCACCAACCAATGCAACATCACTAATGGTATGGTGTGGAGACCTAAATGGACGCACTGCCATTAACGATGAATTTCGACCCAATTTACCAGCCACTGAATGAATCTTTGTGGTTTCCAACGACTCGTGCAATGTCATAGGCGGCATAATCGATGGCAATCGCTTCGCCAACATAGTTTTACCCGCGCCTGGAGGGCCAAATAATATTAAATTATGACCACCCGCAGCCGCAATTTCCATTGCTCGCTTAATGTTTTCTTGTCCTTGAACATCCTTAAAGTCAACGTCGTAATCATTCATCGACTGCTCAAACTCCAACCTTGGATCAACAAATTCTCGAGGTAAGTCAGAATCGCCAGAGATAAAATCAGCAACCTCTTTTAAATTGCTCACTCCGTAAACTTCTAAATCTTTAACAATTGCCGCTTCTCTGGCGTTTTCCTTAGGTAAAATAAATCCCTTGAACTTATCTTTCATGGCCTGAATTGCAATTGGAAGCGCCCCTTTTATTGGCAAAACACTCCCATCTAATCCCAATTCCCCCATGATAATATAATCGCCAAGTTTGTCCTCCTTAATTTGAAAACTTGCCGCCAACATTGTCACCGCAATTGGCAAATCATAAGCACTGCCCTCCTTACGGATATCTGCAGGTGCCAAATTAATCACCATTTTTTGCCTAATTGGTTCAAAACCAGAATTCCGAATTGCCGCATCGCAACGAAACAAACTCTCTTTGACCGCCACATCGGGCAATCCAATAATAAATGTTGCAAACTCGGGCGTTGTAGTGGCATTGGCCTCCACAATTACTTTTGTAGCATTCACCCCATGCAACGCCGATGCATATCCCTTCACTACCATAATCTTCGCTACTTAAATTGCTTACAAAATCAACTGCCCACGCACAACTTGAATGCCAACATTGTTCACATCCTTCAGCTTTTCATCACGCATGTTTTGATTGAATTCAACGATATATTCACCCTTGGCAAGTTTCAAATTCTGTAAAAATGGCTCCTGAAAACTCACTAAATTCGATACCCCTTTTCCAGTCCACTTTCCCAAGTTATCCGATAAAACCAACTGAAATTGATTCTTCTGCTGGAATTTATTTGGACCCTTCATTGAATAAATCATCCAAATATTACTGTAAGCATAACTACCCGTAATTCTTAGCCCACAATTAATCGTGTAATAATGCTGATCGTCGGTAATTGTAAACTTAAATTTCTTACGCTCTTTCCAACCCCATCCACCCACTTCTACAGAAGTAAATTCTTCAAATACAATGTTCTTTGAAGTTGTACAACTCGGAACAATACTTGCCAAAATAACGAGTAAAATTCCAATGCTAAATATTTTTATATGTTTCATAATAAATCAATTAATCCTTTTTTAAATGTTTCAGCCGTTTCAAATAAAAACGACACTTCTGTGTGTATTTCATACACATTGATCGATCCAAAATCCATTCCTTCAGCACCAATTAATCCCATCAATCTCATTGAATCTTTGCGCGTTAACACAATATTTTCAATTTCAAAATCATTGCAATATTGTTTCCACTCTTGAACATTTTTTATGGAAAAATTCGAATGATCTTGATAATTAAAATGCTTCACCACATCGAAATCTACCAATTCCTCCCTCAACTTATTTCCTTCGGCAATTCCTGTTACCAACACAATTTTCGACGTCAAACCCAAATCTTTGTCCCCCAAAAGAATTTTAGGCTTAGAAATGGTGTATGTTGCGAAGAAAATTTGCTTGGAATAATGCTTTAAAATTCCCTCAATTTCCAATGCTTCCTCTTTTTTTAATTCTGAGGGACATTTGGTTACAACAATCATATCAGCACCCTTCGCAGTACTTTTGAATTCCCTCAAACGGCCCGAAGGCATCACAAAATCATGATAAAATGGTCTGTGATAATTACTCAAAATAATGTTTACTCTTCCCCTCAATGGCAAATGCTGAAAACCATCATCAAGTAAAACCAAATTCACTTTTTCATTCTTTTGATGGATGGTATCAATCCCCACGATTCTATTTTCACAAACAAAAACAGGTATTTCTGGCTGCTGCAGTTTCACCTCCTTCGGTTCATCGCCAACATCAGAAACGTTGGAATCTATGCATACCTCTAAAAAACCTTTGGTTTTTCTTCCGTATCCCCGACTCAAAACGGCCACGTTATGTAACGGTTTTAAAAGGTCTGAAAGATAAATCACCATGGGTGTTTTGCCTGTTCCGCCAACTGTAAGATTGCCAACAATCACCGTTGGAATCTCCATTTTTGTTCTTAGTTGAAATACCTCAAAAAACAATCGCCTTAAACCAGCTATGCTGCCATAAATTACCGACAACGGCCAAAGCAATATGTTAAAAGACCTTATCAATCTAAATCAAACCATTGGCCTTTGTTCGGGGTTATAACCTCACAACCCTTTACGTCTGCAGCCAGAGTGTCCATTTGAGTTGCATCTCCATGAACCAAAAATAATTTCTTCAATTGACCGTCATTAGAACGATCAAAATAATCTAACAATTGAGGATGATCTGGATGAGCACTAAATACATCTGTCCTTTTAATTAAAGCCCTAACAGGTCGTTTTCTATGATCTATTTCTACAAAATCCTGACCACTCAACAAACGATCTCCTAAAGTTCCTTCAGCACAAAATCCAGCAATTAAAATCGTGTTTTCATCGTGACCCACATTGTTTCTTACATGCATCTGAATTCGACCACCTTCAACCATTCCTGCCGCTGAAATAATCACGCATGGCTCCGGCAATACACTCAAAATTTCACTCTGTCTTTCATCTTCAATCACATGCAACAATGGAAAATCAAACAACGATCCGTACTTAGATTGAAATTGCTTTGCTTCTTCATTCAAGTATTGCATATTGTATTGATAAACCTTTGTGCTCTTAATTGCTAAAGGACTATCGGTGAATATCTTAATATTCGGTAATTTACCTTCGCGATACAGTTGATTTAGTGTAAAAATAATGGCCTGGGTTCTCCCAACACTAAATGCAGGAATCACAACCTTTCCACCGCGTTTTACACAAGCATCAAGAACCTCTTCAAGTATAAATTCCTCAGCCAAGCGACTATCTGTAATGTGCTTTCGACCTCCATAAGTACTCTCAGAAATCAAATAATGTAAACCCTTCATAGGAATTGGATCTGGAACCAATTTTGAACGGTAATTGCCTAAATCTCCTGTAAATCCAATCACTTTTGTCTTGCCTTCCTCTTTCACTTCCAAACGCGCACTCACTGCACCTAAAATATGTCCAGATGTATGAAAACTCACCCCAACCTCATCGTTAAATTTATAATTCTCACCAATTTCAAGAGTTCTTGCCATCTGAATCATATCTACAATATGTTTTTTCGCATAAAGTGGCTGCGGAATATTTCCGAATTTCACATTCCCTTTCTTGCGCGACGATTGTTTGCGCTTCTTTTGCATTTCCATTCTTTGAATGTTTAAACTATCATGCAATAAAAAATCACTCAACTCTAAAGTTGCACCCGTGCACAAAATTTGACCAGCAAATCCCTGTTTAATTAAATTAGGAACGTTCCCGGTGTGGTCAATGTGCGCATGCGTAATAATCAATAAATCAATTTCTGATGCTTGAAAAGGAAAATTGGCATTTTTATTTTCAAACTCTTTTCTATTCTCGTAATCTAAACCACAATCTATTAATATACGCGTGCCGCCAGCTAGCTCAAGCATGTGCATGCTTCCAGTAACCTGCCTGGCGGCACCCCAAAATGTCAATCTCATTCTACAAAATTAACGCTATCTAACTGATTCATTGTTAAATGTAGTCAATTCTTTACCACAATGTATTCAACAAATTAACAAGTAGGTTTCCGTATATCTCACAAACTACAATCAATCAATTTGTTACAAATATTTTTTTCGACTCAGATCCAGCATTTCCAGATACCTTCACGAAGTAAATACCTGTCGATAAATTGTAAAAATGACTCCCTGTACCCACGGTTTCACCCTTGAATACAATTTGACCACTACTATTATACACAAATATCTTCACATTTTCTCCCTCAACTTTAAAACCATCTGCAGTTGCACTCACAATTACTTTATTGTTTGGTTGGCCCATTAAATTTTCATCCTTTTTGTCCATCTTGAAACCATCTGTAAAGTCAGTTTGCTTCGTTGCATTATAACACAAATCTTCATTGAATTTACCACTTAAGCCACCAATTAATTTTAATGGTTTTCCATTGTTTGAAGCAGTTCCCCCAACAACCAAATCCACATAATTAACATCAATAGAATCTGCATTGAAATTGTTTCTCTTTGGATACCAATAATTTAAACCAACCAAGACCTTTGTCAAGCTTGCATCCCAGTATGGTTGATTGTAATCCATCTCCACGCTTCCCGATATGTGAATTTTGCCTCCACTAAAATTTGCCGAACGGTTAAAATTGTTATTCCCTTCTAAATACGGCATAGCATCAGTCAATAAAATTGACGCGGTGTAACTATTTGAAAATGAATTATTACCACCATTAATTGTCTTATCCAGAAAATCAGATTTTTTATACACTGAAGAACTAATATTCAATTTTGATTTAACCATATCCAATCCCACCTGATTCAGAGCAAAATAGTTGCAACGCGACAATAGATTCTGCTTTGTGAACTTCGCACCAATCTTATTTCTGTAAAAATCATTCCTCAAAAAGAACGCATATGCTCTGTTTACGTAATCGTTCGAAACCCACAAACCATACTCACTATTGTCTGAGAAAATGCAATCCTCAACCAACAATTCATCTGTTAATTCCTCAAAAATGATTCCCTTACGATTGTATTCAAACTTACCTCCAGAAATTCTAATTCCAGCGCCTTGAAACACCATTCCCACCTTGCAATTTTGAATGCCTAAACCACTCATCGCGTTAAACAAACCTAAATTCTGTGCAGTAACCCTGATTCCAGTATCTAAATCATCAAAATTACACTGTTGAATGTCTAAGTTATCACCTAAGTAAACCAATCCTTTTCCATTTCCCTTTGCCCAATCAACTGACTTAAACTTAGATCCCCTTAAACTCACCTTTCCGCCAACAACAATAGCCCCAGTGCCATCGAAATTCACACTTGAATTGTCTATAATCAATTGATTGATATCCTTTCCACTACTGGTTCTTGTGAATGGGAATTTTACTGGACCTTCCAATTGCAAATTCGAATAACTCTCCTTGCCATTGCCAACAAATTTCATTTTTACATTATTTCCTTTCGTCACAATTTTTCCGTCACCATAGCCATATCCCTTGTTGGTAATTTTTACCATTCCCACCAAAGACGACCCTCTAGAAATAGGTTCAAATAAAACACCCGAATCTAAGACCAAATTGCCCTTAATATGCAGCATTGCTCCTTGACCATTTAATATAATTTTACTGCCCAATTTCAAATGTAACGTGCTTCCACTTTCAACAATTAACTGAGCTCCATTCCCTATTTCTAAAATGCAATTCTCGCCAATCTCAATCACAGATCCACTTGTCATTTGTAACTTATTCAAACCAGCAGAAATATTCAATTTACTCCCCTTTTTTAAAGTCAATTTCGATAAGTTATGCATCACGAAAATCGTTTTGGAATTCTTATTTCCTACTGAAAATTCTGATGAATCTGTGACCATGTAACGACTCTCACCACACATCGATGAAACGAATTTTCTTTGTGCCATTGTTCGATTCATCAATGAATCATCTTTAGATATTTTTGGGGAAATTCCAGTTCCATTCAATTCAAACTTCGCACCATTATAAACCTCTAATGACTTCACATGCAACGACATAACATCTCTAAAGTTAAAGTTGGTTTTTACTATATTAGGATGCTCAATGTCCGACAATTTATTCAATTCTGCCAAAAGCCACATTGTATTTCCATCAGAAGAACTATCTAAAAATGCATGCTCTTGATTTGTTTTCGGCACATATACCCTTTGGAATGGCGTACTATATTTAGACCCAAGAATTTCACTAAATGTTTTACCATTCACTGAAAATGGTTTATTGTAAATATCTACATTGTTAACCATCAACGGAAATTTAGATTTCATATCTAAAGCACTCACTGAAGGCACAAAAGTTGTTTTTTTGGTGCCAAAAGTTGTTTTTAGAAATATGTTCCCAAATTTCCCAAAATCTTGAACCGACGAAACCGATTCATTCCAGCTTCCATTGACATGATCTAATTGAACATTCGATAAATCGCTGTACAAATATTTATCAAAAAACATTCCATTGATATTCGCAACTACTCCCGTATTTGAGCCAATTTTTTTATGTGTTGCATAAATCGTTGCAATTCGAGTTGTAGTTAGTGCTTTAAAAAAACCAAATATAGGATTTAAGAAGCGTACAGATAATATTTCATCTCCAGGCGATAATGAATTTCCATCCATTTTTTTAACAGCACCTTTGTCGCCTAAACCACTGCCATTTACAACGTTCAATAACCAAACATTTTTGGGGTATCCACCTTGTAAACTATCCCAACGTAAATAATCTTGACGTAATTGATCATGCCCTCTATTTGAAGATTCATGCAATACCAACAATTGTCGAGCAGCTGGTCTTCTTAACATTCTATCTCTAATATCCTTACAATCGCCACTAATTGAACTCACGTGAGAAACAAACCGTTGAACTCCCAATGGAATATTGGCACCTTGATGTGGAGCGTCAAAACTTGTATAACTGCTCACACAATTTGGCAAATTTCGATTTTCCATTTTCTTCAACGCCATTTTAGCCAAAATACCTCCCATGCTCACCCCAACAACATGAACTTTATCACCACACATTGTCGATTGAACTTCTTGAATCACTTTAATTAGAACTTCCGAGTTAAAATCCATATCGGCAGCTCCATCAAAAAAGTCTACATAAATGATATCATATCCAGCATTTCTATATTTTTTTAGGACTGCTGGTGCTTGCGCAATTGCTAAATTTGTTTCCCATTTTTGCTTCTCAACATTCCATTGTTTACCTTTCATCAAATCCAAATACCCCATCGAGCCGCACTTCGCATCTCTCTCTCCAATTGGGTATCCTTTGTATCCGAAATCAATTCCCTCAACAAAAATGATCGGCTTTGCCATACAAACGTTCAATCCACCATACTTATTCTTACCATAATGAATAGAAATATTTGCTCTTAAATCTGGCAAACCGGGAAATGCATTGATGGTCTTCATAACCAACCCCTGTCCCTCAAAAACACCTAAAATTTCATTGCTCACATTGACCATTAACAATTGCGTACACACTACTTTTGCCGTGCTTGAAGTATTGTACCATGGTGTTTCCATGTAACCAACGCGTTCATCGCCCTCCGGCACTTCATAACTCAATTCACCAATTACAACTGAATCTGCTCCAACTGGAATATGAAATGGAACATTCAATTGAACATTCACCTCTGCATTTCCAAATTTCATGCGCCATTTACCCTGAGCATTTAATTTCAAATTTCCTAAGATGAGCCTCTCATCAATGACCATTTGCTTAAAATCACTTCTTATATTTTCCAATGGCATGGTATAAGCAAATAAATAGTTGTTTTCAAACAGCTTTGGATCATTCACTCCAGTTTTGAATTCAAACATCGAATCTGAGCCTACTTTTAATCCGTAATCTCTTACCGAATCCCTCATTGCTTTGTATCGATAATCCATCACCGTTAATGGCAAAATATCTTTTGCCACATACTCTAATTCAATCGATTTTCGTTGGCTATCTAAGGTTTCATAATCGTTTAAATCTTTACTCTTTAACCACAATATTTGACGCAGAAGTTCCTGTCCATTTCCGTATGTTAAGGTGTCTGAAGTGGCTTCTCCATTTGCGTTATGTGGATCGAAAAACGGCATTACACTTTCAATACATTTCTCACCCAAAGGTTGAACTTTATTGAATTTTGGAAGGATATCTTGATACACAGATTGTGAATTTCCTGCAGAATAAAAAGAACTTAATAATACAAATAGTAAATATCTCTTTTTCATCATATACCTCCTTTCGCTAATGACTGTTTCCTTAAAAACGCAACTCCTAAAGTTGGTTTTTGAATCACCGCTCTCACGTCCAACAGTACCCCTGTTAAGAGGCAACATGTGAACTCTTTTCCCATTGATTGAATGTTTATCATATAGTTTTCAATTTGACAATACAAAGTTCAATCACGGTATCTCCTTAACTATGGCGTTTTTAGCCAAATTTATCATCCCCTAATTTTATTTTTTGCATTTTTCGCAAATCGTTTGGGTGTATGTAATTCCTTTATTGTATTAGACATCGAATACCTAAAAAAAAGAAAAACATATGATTGACACTTTTACAGAAATCTTAACTCAAAAAACAAAGAAAATGGGATTGAGAACAGCTTCTATGATGGCCGACTTATTAAACATATCGGAAGATTCAGCGTATCGCCGAATTAAAAACCCTAGAAGCTTGCGTGCAGATGAATTAATTATTTTGGCAAAAGAGTTTGATATCGATCTCAATAAACTTGCTCAAACAAATCCAAATTGGCTCAGTGGAGAATACAAACCCCTCAATTTTGACAGTTATACTTCCAGCGATTTCTATAAAGAACTTGAAGCAAAGCTCGATCGATGTATCCACCTACCTCATTCACAAATTACCTATGGCGCCAAAGAAATACCTTTCTTTTATTATATGTGGTTTCCAGCATTGGCAGCATTTAAAACATTCATTTGGAACCGTGAGTTTATTAAAAATCCTAAATTCAATAGCGGACCCTTTACCTTCGATTCGAAACTCGAAAGTCCTCATATTAAATTGGCAGAGAAATATTTAAAAGTAGCCTCCCATGAAATTTGGAGCTACGAAACGCTCTATTCAACACTTTACCAAATTCATCATTATAAAGAATGTGGGATGTTCGAAAATCCAGAAACTTGTAAACGCGTTTTAAATGAATACGATCAACTTATAGAACTCATTCACAACCAAGCCGAAGCTGGTGCAAAACTCAATCCGTTTATCCCGAATTTCAAAGGTGCCAAATATAAACTGTATTTTACACCCATGATTAATACCGATAACAGCATGATTTTTCATACAGTAAAAGATAAAGTTGCCGTGGTTTGTTCTCAAATGAGCGGCGTGGTTATCAGCGATTGCTCCCAATGGGTTTGCTCAACCGAACACTGGCTAAAAACATGTAAAGAAAATGGCACTTTACTCAGCCAGACGGGACAAGGTGCCCGAAATAAATTCTTGGTTCAAGATTATAAAACCAAAAAGAAAATGTTAGATTTATAAGGCAATCGCCTTATAAAAGATTAAAAGGGTTAGATGGGTTAGAGTGATTAGGAATTGTCTAATCTTTCTAATCTCTCTAATCTTCAGTTGCCCCAGGCAACTGATACAACCCGAGACGGATCATTTACATATAACACGTCAATCAACTGCTTCTGTAAGCCGTTTACCATTGAAACAAAAACGTCTTTCGATGCACGGGTTTTTGCAATGGCATAACATCCATGCAACTGACCTATTAGCAAATATGCCATTGAGCGAGAATCAACTCCAGCTTTAATTTCATTGCTCGATTTTCCTGCAAGTAACGATTTTTGCAAAATCTTTACTTGCAATTCCAAAACATCTTCAAGCTTTTGACGGAATTTCAAATCAACACCACTCATCTCTAACATCAAATTGTACAACACGTCGCCCCGTAAAATCTTCTTTTCCGTTGCTTCCTGCTTTTCAGATTCAATAATTTGATAAATTGTAGCAGATATTCCCTCAGTTCTATCAATAAGCCCTGACCATTTTTTCTCATACATTGGCTTGATAATTTCATCAACCATTGCATATCCTATGTCGAGCTTCGTTGGGAAATAATGATACAATGCCCCCTTGGAAATACTCAAATTCAATACCTCTTTGTCAGCTCGCAAAGATTCAAATCCAACAACCTCCATCGCTTCAAAACAGCGTTTTAATATTTTTTCGCGTGTCGTATTTTTTAACATAGTGTGGCAAATATACCAACTAGTCTGTAAAAATGTTAATAAACATGTGGAAAAGGTGTGAAATTTTTGTTATTGAATCTCAAAACACTTACAATCAACAATTTAAAAATGTGATTATCGTGTAGGATCAATGCGAATAACCCAATGTTTCACGTAAAATTCAATAAAAGATTGTCTTTTTACTTTTTTGAAGGACGATTTTTTACCCTCTGGCTTGCCAAATTTCTCTCCGATTCTTCCATCGCTACCTTGCGCAATTTCTTCACCCGAAAATATATCACAAAGCTGAATAAAAATACAAACACCATCAACCAAAATTGAACAGCGGCGTAATAAACTCCAACCGATTGCATTATAAATAAGATCTCAATCAGGCTAATACCTGCCGCGACCAGGCACAACAGAGCGAGGATGTGGTATTTTATCATGTGGTACGTTTAATGATCCAGTTACATTTAATATCTCCCAATCGGAAAACGATTGGTTACTCTCTAATCCTACCCCCATGATAATCTGATCTTTGGTGGTAATTGTTACATTCTTATCCGTGAAAATTCTTCCCCTAACTTGATCCCATATTAACTCTTCAGTGTTCAATCGCTCTCCCTTTACATTTAAAATCTCTACATCCCTCCGAACTATGATTCTCTTCTCTTCAGGATAGCTAATTCCGTATTCCGCTGTTAAATAACTCTGAATGTCGCCATCAGCCTCGTAAAAGTCTACCTTTAAACCCTTGTTCATTTCCATGTAAGGACGCTGAATTTGCTTCACTGCAACCAAAATAGGACTAAATACCCTCGCACGAATTTTACCTGAATCAGTATAATCGATGCTAATTTTTTCAGCATACTCCTTTGTTACAATTGAATCGCGCTTTATAATCCTATAGGCCGAAGTTTCTAATTCAGTGCAACCCAAAAGTCCCACAAGAGTAAAAACAAAGAATACACCTATTCCCCTCATCAATTAATCATATTTACGCTTGGCAAACCAAATGTCGCCAAGTTGTAATCCCAATCCCACTACAATATATTGCTCACTAGGCAAACTAGTCCCCGGTACTCCACGCTGTAAATATTGAATATTTATATTCACCATATTGGTAATCACTGAATTATCGTAATACCTCTGAATCAAAGGCAAACCAAATCCGAAACTCAATCGCTGCTCTTGAATTTGATGTTCCGCACCTCCAGAACTAAAAATTTGCTGTGTGTTCGAGAACATATAACCAAAACGAATTGGCAACTTCATTTTTCTTTCCGATGCCGCTTTTTCATCACTTGGATGAATGACCAAACTCACTCCGTAATCTGACCTATCGGTATATTTTCCCTTTGTATCAAAAAACGGATTCGAACTCCAAATTTGCTTTCTATAATCCAAACTCAAACTAAACAATCTACGAAATTGAAAGCTATAACCCAAACCATACGACGTAGGCATATCAAATGCTCGCGCTGAATTCGACACGTTTAAAATGGTATCGCGAATAGAGGTATATCCGGCAAAATATTCCAAACTTCGCGCCATTCGATTTTCTGCACCCGTCATGCCAGAATACATTTCAAAAGAACCCCCAAATTTGTGATATGTGCTGTCAATCTTAAAACTTGTTAAAAAGCCCAGTTGATGTTGTACTCCTCTCACAATAACAGAGGTCGCATCTTCAACTAAGCCCAATTGTAAACTGTCAATGATGCTAAACAAAGTGTTATCCTTTAACGTACCAAAAACATATCCCAAACCATACCCAATTTGAAAACGATTTCCAAATCTAAATCCTGTATTCCATTGGAACACATTCACCCCACCTGAACCTGTATGAGCAGTTCTATTCGGCATAGGAGAAGCATTGTCAATGAAATACTGATATCCCACAGTTGTCATAGGTTTCAACACCAACGAAGTGGCAGCACCATGAGGGATATATCTAAAAATCTTCGCCTTTTTGGCACTGTCGTAACCAATCACCTTCTTCTGAATATGTTTCCAAACAGGCATTGCCAAACTCAAATAATTGAGTCCGCCACCCGTAAATGATTGCCCAGCATCACCAGATTTAACAATCCCTTCTTTGTAATTTCCTGCAATATCTAACGTGGTGTAACGAATGCTACCAACAGTAGCTGGATTGTATAAACTATACGAGTAATATCCTGAATGCGTGTGCATTGCAGTATTCGCTTGCAAAAAATTGCCTTGTGTCCATTCACCAAAACCATAATTGCTAAAAGGCGATCTTGTCGT
The DNA here is from genome assembly GCA_945865625.1 of Chitinophaga pinensis. Taxonomy (GTDB): domain Bacteria; phylum Bacteroidota; class Bacteroidia; order NS11-12g; family UBA955; genus VMCP01. The sequence continues at coordinate 5,302 of CAMBFD010000025.1, read as the reverse complement.
ATTCTGACCGCTTCCTTGCGCCTGCAACGAAACAAATGAAATTCCTAATAAGCAAACGCCGAGAAACTTTTTAAGCTGATTGAACTGCATGATATAATCCGTAATGTACCAATAGAGGTTCCACAAATATCTCGTTTTTAATGTGTTTCACCAAAAACTCTGCGTCACCACCCGTTAAAATAATTGCAGAATCTGCATATTTCGACCTAAATCTATCTATCCTAGACCCAATTTCATCGAAAATACTTCCTAGCACTCCCGATTGTATGGCCGCCTGCGTATGTCCCCCAATGTCAATACCCATCATGCTTTCAGCCAATTCATCTCCATTCGAAAGTTTAGGAAGTTTACTGGTAAATTCATTTAACGACATATACCGCATAGTCAACCCCATTGAAATGGCTCCTCCAATATATTTTGCGTCTTTCAATAAATAATCATAAGTCATGCAAGTTCCGGCATCCACAACCATCACATCTTTTCCAGGAACCAAAAATTTTGCACCCATCACCGCCGCCAATCTGTCTTTCCCCAAGGTTTCTATCTGCTCTATTTCAATGGTTAAATCACCACAAAATTCATGATTGAATTCAACCGCATTGCATCGTTTCAAAGCCAATAAATGTCCCTCCGGAAAATCTACGCTATCCAAATTTCGGACCGATGAATAAATCACCTTCGCGTCCTGATTCACATCTAATAAATCAATTAAATCTGGGTCCTTTAACAAATCTATCAATCCACCATTTTCATCAAAAATCGCAACCTTTACACTTGTATTTCCAATATCAATGGTTATTGTATTCATCTTTATCTTGTTAATTTACAATCATTAACGACGAATGACTGCACCAGTTTGCTCAAAGGCAATCATCAATTTTTGCATCGCAGCATCGGCTTCTTTATCCGTCAAAGTGGCATCAGATTTATTCAAATGGAACGACAATGCAACCGCCTTTTTACCATCTTCCAATGGCTTGCCTTCGTACACAGAAAACACATTTGTTTCAGTTAAAAAATGAATCTTTTGTCCCTTAATCACCTTCTGCAATTCAGCAAATGTAACGGCTTTGTCAACCACCAAACTCAAGTCTCTACGCATGGTATGAAACTTCGGAGGCGCAGTATATTTCACCGCTTTTCTGGCAGGTTTCATCAACTTTTTCATTGGAATTTCCACAGAAAAAACGGTACCCGACAAATCTGCCTTCTTCATCCACGCTCCATTGACAACCTCAATTTGAATGTCGTCTATCGACAATCCACTATCAACACTGCTCAAAACCCCTGTCAACAAACGCTTAATGTCGTAAAAGTCAACATTTCTCTGCGCAGATTCCCAGCTTTCAACCGTATTCTTTCCCCAAAACACCATGCTCAGCATCGGTGTTTCTTTGAATCCATTTTCCGACTTCTCATAAGTACGGCCAATTTCAAACAACGAAACTTTATCGGCTTGACGATTCTTATTAAAAGAAACAGAATTCAACAAACCCGGAACAATGCTCTTGCGCATCACCCCCATATCAAAACTCAACGGGTTGCTCAAATGCACCAATGCATCATTTTCATCCCACCAATTTGCCGATGTTAAGCTATTTGTAGAGGCTTCATAAACGCCTTGCGAAACCAAGTAGGCTCTCAATTTATTCTCAATTTTGCGCTTACGCATTCCCTCAAAAGTGCCCAACGAAACCTGCATTTTACCGCTCATTGGAATTTGATCGAAACCGTAAATTCGCATCACTTCTTCATATAAATCAACAACTTCAGAAACATCATTGCGCCAAGATGGAACCTCAACTTTCAAGGCATTTCCTTCCGTTTTAACACCAAATCCTAGGCTCGATAATATCGAAACAACCTCATTTTGAGGGATGTTAATTCCACTAAATTTATTGATTGCATCAAATTGTAAATCAATTACTTTGGCCACAAAAGGCTTTGGATAAACATCGGCAAATGCCACCACTGCACCACCAGCAAGTTGAATGATCAAATCTGCCAACGCACGACCATATAATTCTATATTCGCTTTATCAATGTCCCTTTCAAATCTGAAAGATGCGTCAGTATTAATGACATGTCGCTTTGCTGTTTTCCTCACAAAACCAGCATGGAAATGGGCAATTTCTAGAAATAAATTGGTTGTATTTTCTGAAACAGCAGACAATTTTCCGCCCATCACCCCAGCAATTGCTTGTGGTCCGGCTTCGTCGGCAATCACAATATCATTTTCGTTGAGTTCTTTTTCGTTGCCATCGAGCAACAAAATTTTCTCACCTGACTTTGCAAGTCGAACACTCACTTTTCCCTTCAACTGATCTGCATCGAAGGCGTGAACTGGCTGACCTACAGAGTGTAAAATATAATTTGTTGCGTCAACAACATTGTTTTTCGGTTCAATATCAATGGCTTTCAAACGATTTTGAAGCCACTTTGGCGACGGTGCAATTTTCACACCTTCAACACGAATACCCAAATAACGCTCACTCAATTGGTCGTCTGAAATTTCAACAGAAACCTTTGAATTATCTGAGTTTTTTGGCAAATGAGGGACATTTTTTTGAGGGACAGATAAGCCCAACAACCCAGCTAAATCCCTCGCAACCCCAAGGTGCGAAGCGGCATCACCGCGGTTGGCTGTCAATCCAATTTCTATCACCGTATCCAATTCAACACCAAAATATTCGGCAGCAGTAAGCCCTACAGTCACATCGTTTGGAAGCACCAAAATACCATCGTGGTTTGTGCCCATGCCCATTTCATCTTCTGCACAAAGCATTCCTTCGCTGGCTTCGCCACGGATTTTAGATTTGGCAATCACGAAAGGATCTTTTCCTTTCATACTAATTTCGGTACCAACGGTTGCCACAATGACCTTTTGGCCGGCAGCAACATTTGGGGCACCACAAACAATATTCAAAGGTTCACCTGAACCAATGTTGACAGTTGTTAATTTCAATTTATCGGCGTTAGGATGTTGCACACAGGTCAAAACTTCCCCTATCACAAATCCTTTAAGTCCACCCGGAAGACTCTGCCATTCTTCAATATGTTCAACTTCCAAGCCACTCACAGAGAGTTTATCCGCAATTTCTTGTGGATCTACGTTGGTAGGCAAAATATCCTTCAGCCAATTGATTGAAATTCTCATTGGTACAAAGGTAATAAAAGTTTATAAGGGTTTATAAAGGTTTATGAAGGTTCAATATTTGACCGAAAACCTCAATCCAACTAACCAACTCTAAACACTAAACGTTAAACGTTATAAGGGTTTATCAAGGTCCAAGATTGCCAATAATCCCGATAGCTATCGGGAATAAACTTATAAGCCCATAATCCAATAAGCCATTTGACTATAAACCTCATAAACTTTAATAAACCTCATAAACTTTTTTTAGTTATTTTTGCTACTTTATGAAACAAAGAATTCTCAGTTTATTGTTGGCAGCCTCGAGCATCCTCTCGCTACGCGCCGATGAAGGTATGTGGCCTTTGACTTTGCTTAGCAAAATTCAAGATAAAATGCAGGCCCGTGGAATGAAATTATCTGCAGAAGATATCTACTCAGTGAATAAATCCTCTGCAAAAGATGCGGTTGTGCGACTTATGTCCAAACAAGGTAGAATGTTTTGCTCCGGTGAAATTATTTCTTCAAAAGGACTTTTTCTTACAAACCACCACTGTGGTTACGATGCAATTCAAGAAATTGCAACCCCTCAAGACAATATCTTAGCAAACGGATTCTGGGCTAAATCAATGCAGGAAGAACGCCGTGCCGGTTTTAACATCGGACTCCTTCGTAAAATTGAAGATGTAACCACTCAAGTGTTTAACGGTCTTTCAATCAACGCTCCTGAGGCCGATCGTACAGCTAAAGTTAACGCTCAAATGAATGTTGTTAAAGGCAACCTTCTGAAAGCACTTGGTGAAGATGCAGCAAACTACGTAATCGAAATTACTTCCTTCTACAATGGCAATCAATACCTTGCAATGTACTACGAAGTTTATCGCGACATTCGTCTGGTTGGAACTCCTCCAGAAAACGTAGGTAAATTCGGTGGTGAAACCGACAACTGGAGATGGCCCCGCCACACTTGCGACTTCTCTATGTTCCGAATCTACGCAAACGGTTCTAACAAACCCGCAGATTTTAACGCCACAAACGCCGCTTACAAACCAAATCACCATTTTCCAATTTCACTTAAAGGTGTAAAAGAAAATGATTTCGCAATGATTATGGGATATCCTGGTAGAACCACCCGCTACACCTACTCTGAAGGCATTCGCTACCTCTCTGGTAAAGAACGCCCAATGCGTGTGCAGCTGCGTAGAGATATCATGGACGTTTATGAAAACTACATGAAAGCCGATAAAGATGTGCGCTTAATGTACTCTTCTAAATTGGCAGGACTTGGAAACTATTGGAACAAATTCAACGGTGAAGCAAAAGAATTGTCGAAACCAGAAATCTACCAAAAACGTAAAAGTGCAGAAATGGCTTTCGAACAATGGGTGAGAGCAAGCAACAAACAAGACGTTTACGGCGACGTTACAAGCCTTTACGATGAAGCGTATGCGCAATTGAATAAAGTAGGGCTTTTCTCAGTTTACCTCCAAGATGGTATCTCTAACAGCGTGCCAATGTCGGTTGCAATGTCTATGAAGGGACTTTCTATGGCTTTGAAGGACGCAGACCCTACCAAAGGTAAGACTGCAGCAAATGCGATGCTTGCCGGTGTGTCTGAAATGTACCACGAGTATAATGTGAACATCGAAAAACAAGTTCTTGCCGTTGTGTTTAAACACATCCTTGAAGATCTTGATCCAACATATTTACCTACTGCTTTAACTAAATTGGCTGCGAAACACAAACGCAACTTCACAGCAATGGCGAACGATGTATACCAAAATACAATGTTCACCGATACAGTGAAATTGAAAAAATTCCTTGCAAATCCAAAGGCTAAGTCCCTCGAAAAAGATCCTCTTTATGCCATCACTGCTGGCTATTTAGATATTTTCTCTGGTCCTTTGAAGCAACAAGTTGCCGATATCAACGAAAAACTAGGTCGTGCGAATCGTTTGTTTATGTCTGCACAGTTTGAAATGGAAAATGACAAAGTTTTTGCTCCAGATGCAAACGGAACGATGCGTTTAAGCTATGGTATCATCGAGAGTTATAAAGCCCGCGATGCCGTAAATTACAATTACTTCACCACTGCCAAAGGTATCGCTGAGAAATTCATCCCTGGTGATTTCGAATTCGATGCTCCTGAAGCGTTAATCAACCTTATCC
>CAMBFD010000024.1 GCA_945865625.1 Chitinophaga pinensis | reverse complement strand
ATGGCACCATGGAGAATATTTTGGCACATACGCATGAGCTAAAAGGTAAAATGAAGGAGAAATTCGAAGAATTTACCGAACAAGCGAAAGTGAGTAAATGGCTTGCCACCATTGATACAAAAGTGCCTATTCATATTGAACTCGAAAGTTTGGTCCTTCAACCAAAAAATGTAGAATTGATTACAGAAGTTTTTACGGAACTTGAATTTAGAACTCTGATGAGAAGGGTTTTAGGAGAAGGAGTGCCGAGTGCCGATAACACGCCAAAAGATTCTATAAAACAAAAGGCTGCGTCTAAATCAAATCCAAACCAACCTGGGTTGTTCGACTTGTTTAATGCACCACCGAGTGAGGCCGAAGAAGAAATTCAACAGCCCATATATGCAACAATTGCCGATGTTGAACATCATTATCAGTCGATTTTCACAAATGAGCAAATAGATTGGTTGATTTCTGAATTGAATCAAGTCAATGAATTTTGTTTCGATACTGAAACCACCGATTTGGATCATTTTGTATCAGATTTAGTTGGAATTTCATTCTCTTGGAAATCAAATCAAGGTTGCTATATTCCAATGCCTGCCGATTTTAACGAATCGAAAAATATCCTACAAAAGTTTCAGCCACTCTTTTTGTCAAGTAAAATTAAAGTGGCTCAAAACTTGAAATTTGATATGGCAATTTTGTCGAAGTATGAATTGAAAATGGTTGGTCCATATTTTGATACCATGCTGGCTCATTATTTAATTGAACCAGATCAACGACATAACATGCAGGTTTTGAGTGAGCATTACCTGAATTATACACCAATTTCCATTGAAACGTTAATTGGAAAAAAAGGAAAAAATCAGGGTGTAATGTCCGATGTAGATTTGCAAAAAATCACTGAATATGCAGCTGAAGATACTGATGTGACCTTGCAGATTAAACAAAAATTAGAACCTCAATTAAAAGAGAGAGAATTAAGTTCAGTTTTTTCTGACATTGAACTTCCATTGGTTCAAGTATTGGCTCAAATGGAACATGAAGGAGTAAGAATAGATATGGATTTCTTAAATGCATACAGCAAAGAATTGCAAATTCAGGCATTAGATTTTCAAACTAAAATATTTGAAAGCGCTGGCATGCAATTCAATATTTCATCTCCACAGCAGGTTGGGGCAGTTTTGTTTGAAAGATTAAAGTTGTCTGATAAGCCTAAGAAAACAAAAACAGGCCAATATCAAACCGATGAAGAAACCTTGGTTTCATTATTAGGTAAGCATGAAATTATTGATTATATCATGAATTTTAGGACTTTGCAGAAGCTTAAGGGAACTTACGTTGATGCTTTGCCGTTGTTGGTAAAACCTCAAACGGGCAGGGTTCATACAAGTTTTAATCAAGCAGTAGCAGCAACGGGACGTTTGAGTAGTCAAAATCCGAATTTGCAAAATATACCGATTAGAACAGATTTGGGCCGAGAAATTAGGAAAGCTTTCATCCCTCGAGATGAAAATCACGTGTTGTTAAGTGCAGATTATTCTCAAATTGAATTGCGTATCATTGCACACATTTCAGGCGATCTAACGATGATTGAGGCATTTAATCAAGGGATTGACATTCATACAGCAACGGCGGCTAAGGTTTGGAACGTAAATATTGAAGATGTAGATAAAGACATGAGAAGAAAGGCCAAAACCGTTAATTTTGGTATCATTTATGGTATTTCAGCTTTTGGTTTGAGTCAACGAGTGAATATTCCTAGATCTGAGGCTAAAGAAATTATTGATAATTACTTTATTCAATTCCCTGGAATTAAATCTTACATGGATAAAACCATCAATTCAGCAAGAGATCTTGGCTATGTAGAAACTTTGGTAGGAAGAAAGCGAAATTTGAGGGACATAAATAGCAAAAATGCTGTCGTTCGCGGATTTGCTGAACGAAATGCCATCAATGCTCCAATTCAAGGTAGCGCGGCAGATATGATTAAAATTGCAATGATTCAAATTCAAAAATGGTTGAATGAATCTGATTTGCAAACGAAAATGATCTTGCAAGTGCATGATGAATTGCTTTTTGATGTGCCGAGAAATGAAATGGAAGTAGTGCGAGCAAAAGTTAAGGAACTTATGGAAGGTGCAATGACCTTAAATGTGCCAATTTTAGTTGAAACTGGAATTGGCGACAACTGGTTGGAAGCGCATTAATTCCAAAATCTCCAGTTGAATCCGAATCTAATTCTTTCGGGTTCAATTGGATATTGGTACGCTTGTTCAAAACGAGAGTTGAACCCAGGAACTACATACCATTGGTTGATGTGTTCCCATTTAATAAATAAGTCTACATTTTGAATTCTTCCGCTTGCAAATACATCAAATACAGGATAATTACCCAATGGATGTGTGTTGTTTATATTAAAGTAATATGATGCAGCATCGGGTCTGTAATTTAATTGATTATAGCTAGAAGTATATATGCCTTCGATACCAAGTCTAAATAATAAAGCTTCTTTGAATGCTACATTTTGGAAATAAATTGCTGAACGTGCATTTAGTTTTGGAAATCCGTAATTCTTTAAAATAGAATTCTGATTTAATTGAATAAATGCTTGTTGTTGAAAAATAAATTTACCAATTTTAAGGGAAATATCCGCGCCAAATTGTATGAAATTTATCAAGTCGATTTTGGATGGAATTGCGTCGTTAATCCCAAGATAATCGTTTTGTAAACTACCTATATTACACATTAAATTTCCAGACAATTTATCTCCAACTTTTGAAATTTTAATGGATGCAAATTGCTGTTGGGTAAAGTTAGGACTTGTAAGGCTATAATTTAATTTGTTGGTTGAAAAATAAAAGTAATTGCTTGTAAAAGTAGATAAATACTGACTAATAGGCTGATTTGAAATTTGGCCTCTGAGCGATATGAAATACTTTTTATTAAATGATTTTTTCAATTCACTATTGATAAGAAATGCTTTTTGAGCATAACCAAGAACAAAAAAATTGGCCTCAGCAAAAATTTCCCAACTTTTGTATTTTGTGTTTAAAATTCCTTCAAATCCTTGTGATTGAATGTTGTATTCTTTTAAGGTAACTCTATTTGTATCATATTGGTAGTTGAGCGATTGAAAGATATGATTGATTTGAAGATTGGCATTGAAATTAGAAAATTGTTTTTGGAAATTGACCCCAATTCTATGGTCAATCAGACTATATGCAGTGCTGTCAACGATTTTTTTAGCGTTGAAATTATAGTTAGTCCCGTAAAAATTTGTATCGGTGGTTTTGTCTTGATATTGGAATCTAACTTTGTGAAATCTTATTGTTTGAGCAATTCCAACTGTTTGATTGGTATCAAAAAAATAACGATGTTTGAAACGATGGTCGTTTTGCGCCCAAAACGATTTTGCGGAAGTTATTTGAGGGAAATAGTTTCCAAAAAGACGCTGTTTAATGGCATTGGATTTCTGAAAATTTGGTCCATAAAATAAACTATCGCTGATCAAACCTCCGTTTTCTACTCTGCGATTTCGATTCCAAGATAAAATAATTTGTTGTTGATATTTTTTATTTTGACTGGTAAAATTACTCCCTAATAAAGTGCTGCGATTTAAATTTTGTTGTTGAGCAATTTCTGGCGTATACATATCGCCGTTGAGTATGGAATTGTAATCTAAAACCACGTTCCAAGTTTTCGAAAAGTTTTGCGTATGTAAAATATTTAAGCCAATTAAACCACCGGTTCCTTGAACATATTTACAAACGGTGAAGGGTTGAGAAACTTCGTGAAATTGGAGTTTGTCTGGGGTTTTGTTTTGCAGTGCAAATTGCTGAAAGCCAATGTTTATTCCTGTAGATGAAAAGGGCATAATTGCCAAAATTTTCTCTGGTGATCCAATAGTCCCCAAATTTGCATAAGGCAACAATTGATTGCTAGCAGGGAAATATCTATGGAAATCAGAGATCGTTGTGTCAATTGGGGTAAGAGAATCCCTTAGTAACCAAAGATGATTGGCAAATTGTGATTTTGGATAAAGTTTGAATTTGGCAATCTTGACTTCAGCTTTAGTTGTGTCTCTTTTCCAAAATCCTGTTGTGTCGGAACTTTTAATATTTTCACCCCCTCTATCTGTTGGGTCAATAACAATTTGAGCTTTACTTATATTGATCGTAAAACAAATTGTTAAAAATATGAAAGTGATATTGCGAATAAATGTTTTCAATTGATCCTGCAAATTTGCGCATAATTTTTCAAGTATTGTATCTCCATTTTGTCGAAATCAAATTAAAAAATGACTAACATTGCATAAATTGTAGTTTTGATGGAATTCATCTTAAAAATATTGGCAGTCGTTGGCCTTTCTTGTGTCAAATATTTATTGGGTGTTTCCATGGCTGCGGTAGTATTGACTCCTATTGAAGGATTTATTTCTGTTTTAATTGGGTCTTCAATTTCTGTTTTTATTTATGTTTACGGTGGTAAAGCCTTAACCCAATATTTTATTAGACGAAAAAAATTAAAGTTGGGAGATGCATACATCGCGCCTAAAACTTTTACAAAAAAGAATCGGTTTTTGGTAAAAATAAGAAAAAGTGGTGGTCTGCCACTCGTGGCTTTTTTGTCGCCAGTTGCAATTAGCTTAACGGTTGGTTGCCTGTTGGCAATCACATTTGTGAAAGATAAAAAACAAATTGTGGCCTATATGATAATGTCCATTTTCATTTGGTCCATTTTTATTTTTGGGGGACTTATCTCTTACTTTAAATGAGATATTTCTGTCATGAATTACCATGTAAATTTTATTGATGTTGATATTTGCGTAAATTGCAAATCAAATGTTAAGAGATAGAATATATTTTCTTGCTTTCATAGCCGTTTTGTTTTTTGGATGTGCCAAAGAACAAACAAGTTGGGACGTTAACTCAACATTGCCGTTGTTTAAAACGGAATTGTCGTTAAACAACGTTGACAATACCTATTTAAAACCAAATATAACCGATAGTAGTTATTTGTTATCGTACGAGAATTTGATTTACAGGTACAAAATCAATGATTTACAAGCGACCGACACCGGAATTGATGCATTTTTTAGTTTAAGGAAATTAAAGCTAAGCGATAGAATCATTGAAAATAGCATTACTTTGGGTCAAATTAACCCGTTGTTTAAAATTTTAAATGGACAACAAGCTGAGATTCCAGCTCAAGAACAGTCGAATTTAACGCCAACCGATATTGATGCATCTGCTTTCTTCGAAACTGCAACTTTAGATACGGGCTATTTAGATGTTTCAATTGAAAATAATTTACCTGTAAACATTAGTTTAATTGTATTTGAATTAACCAACGCAACAGATAATACTGTTGTAGCCTCAGACTCATTTTTGAATATTCCCAAAGATGGGGGGTTGGCGAAAAAAACAATTGATTTAAGGGGAAAAACAGTTACAAAAACACTTAAAGGAACAATTAAGAAGTTAATTACCCAATCGAGTAATGGTTTGGTTTTAATTGACGCATCAAAAGGCATTACTGTGCGTTTGGGAGTCAGAAATTTGAGGCCAAGCACTGCAATTGCCGCTTTCCCTTCCCAAAATGTGATTGATCAAGATGAAGGACTCACTTTATACATGGGTGGTGCCGAAGTGAAATGGTTTAAAGTTGCAAAAGGCCAGCTTAGAATTAAAGTTGAAAGTACCATTGAAGAAAATATGTCGATGGTTTTATCATTGCCTGGTGCTATGAAAAATGGACAACCATTTTATCAAGAATTATCAATGCCTGGTTCTGTAGGGAAGGGTGTTTCTAGAACGGAGCAAATTTACGACATGACTGGATTTTTGCTCGATTTTAGAGGAAAAAATGGACCGGTTAAAGACACAGTGAATACATTTCACCAAATACTCAAAGTTACCCTGGATAGCAGTGGACGGAAACTTGCTGTGAGTTTAAAAGATAGTATAAAACTGACCTATAGAATTGAAGGGTTAAAACCAGAATATGCAATTGGATATCTTGGAAATTCGTTAACACGCACAGGTTCTATGACCACTGATTTTGGATTGTTCAAAGGTATCGACGGTAATGTTGGAGTGAAGGATTTAAATGTTTCTTTCATATTGAAAAATAGTATTGGTACAGACGGACGTTTCAAATTGCATAAACTCGATGGTGAAAATGTATTTTCTAAAAATACTTTGGGTTTAAGTGCGAATCCTCTAATGACCGATTTATTTGTAACCTCTCCAATGTTTATTCGAGGGGATTTTACTGAAACGAAAGTTGATTTAAACTCAAATAATTCCAATATTAAGGCATTTTTAGAAAATATGCCTCAAAAATTGAATTATGATTTAGAAACGGAAATTTCTCCAAATGGAAATGTAAATAATTACCAAGATTTTGTTTTTGACGACTCAAAACTTGATGTGATTATGAGAGTTGATGCACCTGCAACTTTTTCTATTGGGGGTCTAGTTTTAAGAGACACTCAAGGTTTGAATTTGTCTGATTTAGGTTCTAGCGATAGAATCAAAAGTGCCACGCTCTTTTTGGAAGTGGAAAATTCTTTTCCTGTTGATTTTGGATTAGATGTGGAATTGCTTGATAAGCAATATTATAGATTGGGGAATTTAGACATAACCCCTCAAAATGGAATTTCTTCTGGAGTAGTAGACGATAATGGTTATCCTTTGCAAGCCACCAAATCGTTGCTTGTGATAAAACTGACCCGAGATAAAGCAGAACTGCTCAAAAAATCGGGTTACGTTGCCATTGGAATGAAAATAAAGGGAAATGGTAAAATGCAACGTCTCTTTAATGCGAGCAAAGTGAATGTGAAATCTAGAATCCAATTTGAGTATGAAGCTAGGAATTAAAATTTTATTATTTGGTTGTTTTGTATTTTCTTCGGAATTGTTTGGATTTGGAAGTGCAGATAATAGAAATCATGATTCAGTAACCCAGAATACGAATTTAGCTGTAAAACAAAAATCAATCTTGCAGCCAGTTCCTTCAAAAAGTACAAGTATTTATATGCCTGTGGCTTGGTTAAATATTGAAAGTGGATCAAACGGAGTTCCATTATCAATGATAAATCGTTTTGCTTTTGGGGGATATATATCGCCTTCGGAAATGAATGATTACCAGCAATTGCTATCTGTATCGCGAAATAGAATGGGCGCGATTCAGAATTATGGGATTAACATTTATCCAATTATTGGGATTCCTGTTGCTAAAAAACTTGCATTGGAAAATATCACACTTGAAATAGATGATATCACAGGCGCAAACTTTAATCAAGATGCGTTCCGATTGATTTTTCAAGGGAACACGAATTATTTAGGACAAACCTTGAATGTTGGAAATAATGTGGTTGAGTCTTGGAGAACAAGAACCTTGAAATTTCATTTTAGAAAAACATTTCCTAAGTGGGATATCATTCCAACCGTTCAATTTGGTCAATGTTTAAATTATACCCGAATTGAAACGCAAGATATTCAATTGAAATCAGATGCTCATGGTGATGAAATTACTTTTCAAGGAAATGCTTATTCTGCAAATTCAGGATATTCTTTTTGGGGAAATGGCGTGGGAATACAAGCTGGCTTAGTTTTCTCGATAAAAAATATTTATCAGAATCAAAAGAATGCTTTTGGTTTGTCTTTTGGAATTAAGGATTTTGGTTTCTATAATATTTCAGATGTAAATGTAATCAGCAGAAATGCAGTTTGGAATGCAGATCAATCCAATATTATTCCTGAAGGATGGAACCATACAGATCCATTTAAACTTCAAGCCGTACAAATCAGTAGTTCTGATTTGCAATTCGGAACTTGGTTCAACAGACAAGGTGACAGTATTAAAAGTAAACTGAATTTTGTAGAAACCAATCGTAGAGGAAACGTGTTGGCGCCATTTACATTGTTTGCTAAATTAAACATCACAAATCACACTTATGTTTCTTCTATTAAAAGACAGGAAATTTTACTCAAGTATGTGAATGTAATTGGTTATTTACCACAGTTGAGCTATTGGGCCTATTTGAAGCAAGATTTCAGAACGATTAAAGGCAATACAAAGTTTGTTTTGAATTATATGCTAGGATTAAGTGTTGGTGGCTTCGACGATATAAATTTTAATGTTGGATTCAGTTCGAACCAATTAAAATTGAGAAATCAAACCTTAATTTTGAATGCTAAGTTTACCGGAATTGAAGCGTATTTTAATCCTTCAAATTGGCATGGAGCCGGAATCCAATTTGAACTCTTGTATCCGCTGTATCAGTGAATGTAATTCATTTTGTAAACCCCAAGGCCACCTGACGTAAAAAGCGCCTGAGAATCCAATTTTACATGCTTTAATGGCATTTGATTCCAATGCTGTGCATTGTTTAAAACAATGAGAGGCTGAATTTCTTTAGAATCGTTATTTTTTCTTTCCCAGATGCCATCGATTAATTCTGGTGTGAAATCATCGGCTATACGAATTCCTTGGCGTTTTAATAAATATAAACTTACATTGGGGCTATTGTCAAAAGCTGTCCAAATTTCCTTTTTTGGAGATGTTAATTGATCATCTAAAAATAGTTTAACCGCTTTGTAATCATCGATTTCATTGATTACATTTTGGCAGTAATAGTCATCTTTTGTAAATGTTCTTCTTAAGATTTGTTTAGAGTGAAATGCATTGTAAAATGGAATTGTCCAGAGGCCAATGATAGATGCAATTGCAAAGATTCCCGTAAAAACAAGTTTGTTGCCAATATGGATTTGATAAAGCCACAATAGTGCAAAAAATACAAAAGGGAAAAGGGCAATGAAATAGTAATCGTGGTGTTTGAATTGACCGTTAAATAAAATGAAAATGGCCAAAAATCCCCCCAAAAGAAAAAGGCTGATCCATCCCAAAATATCTAAATTTTGGAAATATTTAATGACACTTGCAACAAAAAATGTAGCCATAGCCATAAGGGCGGTGGTCAGGTAAATTCTTGAACTCCATGTATCGAAGGCAAATCTTGTGTTTTCAATTAAATCTGCGAAAGTTTTTGCAGGATTCATTTTCTGTAAAAAATGAAAGTTCCAATTCGCAATCGTTAAATGGTTTGCATAACTGTACCAAGCAACAATGAAAATAAATGGGATGAAGAATTTAAGGATGGTTAATGGTTTCAATATTAACTTCACTCTAAATGATTCGGGCTGTGTTTTTTGTAAAAGGAACAAAGCGAAAATGCTCAAATGGGAAATCAAAAATGTTACTTTCAGCAATCCAGCAAATGTTGTAAACAGTAAATATTTGTTGATTGACTTATTAGGTGTAATTCCAAAATAATATTTGAAAAACTGATGCCATGCCATCATTGTGAAAGACATTGCAGCAATGTCGGGTATAAAGTTAAATGTGTAGAATACTAAAATTGGAGAGGCGTACCAAAGCGTAAAAAGTAAATATCTATGGGTTATTTTTTGAATGAAGAACTCACTGATTTTCCAAACAGAAAAACATCCCCCAAAAACAATCGCGCCCATAATGATTCGATAAATAAAATCGTGGAATCCAAAGATTTTGTAAAAAATAGCGGCAATATATTGAATGATAGGGAATTCAAGACCAGTAATTCCGTTGAAACTTCTCGATTCCATGACCCTTGGTTCGAGGAAATTCATTGACACGTTATAATAATTGTATGCAACTGCGGCTCTGTCGGCCTGCGATCCTTGGTGCATGCCAAAAGGGGCAAAGTTGATATATTCCGACCAATTAAAGAATAATTGTAATCCAATCCAAAACAGGAAAAAGTAGGTATTTGGATTTTTAATTTTGTTCATGATCGAAATTTGAATCTCGAATGATAAAATGAGGTCTATTTTTTACATTTTCGCTAACTCTTCCTATATATTCTCCTAGGATACCAATGCCAATAAGTTGAATGCCGCCGATAAATAGAACTGAGATGTGAAGTGATGTCCAGCCTTTTTCAGTAGTTCCAAAGTACTTTTGATATAAACTGTAAATAATCAAGAGAAATGCGATGAATGATACGAAAAATCCGCTAATTGTGGCAACTCTCAGTGGCCAGGTACTAAAACCACTAATGCCATCTAATGCAAAACCGATCATTTTACGATATGTGAATTTGGTTTCACCAGACATTCGTTCCTCACGGTCGTATTCAATATAGGTTTGGTTAAATCCGATCCAAGCAATTTGGCCACGAATATATTTGTGTTGCTCGGGCATTTGATTCAAGATTTTCTGAACCTTTTGGTGTATGATTCTAAAGTCACCAGCATCTACTGGAATTTGAATGTTAGTAATTTTCGCTAAAAATCTGTAGAAAATTTTAGCGGTGAATTTCTTCATGATTCCTTCGCCTTGGCGTTTTTTACGCTTTGCGTAAACGACTTCATATCCGCTTTTTGCTTTTTGATAAAGCTCAGGGATTAGCTCAGGTGGGTCTTGTCCATCGCCGTCCATAATCACTAAATATTTACCCTGAGCATATTGAATACCAGCTGTAATTGATTGTTGATGACCAAAATTTCTTGATAAATCGATAAATTTTATTGAAGAATTTCGGTGTGACAATTCAATGACAAGCGGTAAGGTATTGTCTTTGCTACCATCGTTGATATAAATGATTTCAAAGCTGATTGACATAGATTCTAAAACCGTAATAATTCGGTGATTTAGTGCACCAATATTGTTTTCCTCATTGTAAAGAGGAACAATAATGGATAATTCTATGTTTTTTTCTGACATACAGCAAAAATATTCATTTTATCTGAAGTAACTTTGTATTTATGAAAAGAAGATTTATAAATAATTTGATATTCACCGCAATTGCCGTTGTTTCTGGTTCATTGTTTTTAATGAGTTGTCAGTCTAATACCCAAGCTGCGGTTAATGAGGAAGTTGCTCCTCAAGCAATTACTCCTGAAACTTTAGCCAATTCTACTGGAGATACGGATCATAAATTAATGACAGTTAATGAATTTGATAAAGCAATTGCATCGGAAAAGTTAACGATGGTTGATTTTTATACAACGTGGTGTGGCCCTTGTAAAATGATGGCACCTTTCATTGTGGAGATTAAAAATGAACAATCGGCAGTAGTGAATGTGTTGAAAATTGATGCTGAAGCTCAGCTTGATATTGCAAGTCGTTATAATTTAGAGGGATATCCAACTGTTATCTTCTTTAAGAAGGGTGAAGTTATTTTCAAACAATTAGGTGCTTTGGATAAAGAAGGCCTAATGACATTGGTGAATAAGTACAAATAAAAATTTGTTTGAATATGAGAGAGTTGGACAATTGTTCAACTCTTTTTTTATGGAATTATAAAAAGAAATGGAAACTATCTCCACGTAAACCAATTCTTAAGGTTTCTAATGGAATGACTTCGTTTGGAGCAATATTCCCGAGATTAATATTTGTTCCATAAAGTTGAATGAACCAAACTTGTTGCGCTTTTTGAGGTGTTTCCCATATAATTTTGTCTTGAGGGATTTTTCGGATGATTTCGGCAACGAGACCTGAGCGAACTTCACCTGTGCCTCTAAATATTCCCACGGTTCCAGATTCGCGGGCTTCACCGATTACTTTCCAAGCGCCTGCTTCTAATTCTGTTTCCATTTGTTCAATCCACTCATATGGAGGGATGATTTTTTCTGCATCTTTACTTCCAACTTCACTTAAGACAGTAAAATTTTTAGATAGTTCATTGATATAGTTACATTTAATATCATGTTCCATATCGAGACTGCCGTCGCTTACTTCAGCATATGTAACTTTTGTTTTTTCGAGAAGTCTTAAATAGTCATCGAATTGATTTCTAGCTATATAAGCTTCAAAAAGTGTTCCTCCAAAATAAACAGGAATTTTTGCATTGTGATAAAGATTAATTTTATCAATTAAATTTGGGCTAACATAACTGGTTCCAAATCCAAGTTTAACCATGTCAACAAGGCCTTCGTTCATTGAAATAAAATTTTCGACTTCGCCAATCGATAATCCTTTGTCCATAACCATTGTAATTCCGTTTTGGCGAGGTTTAATACTTCTATCGGGAAGTTTACTTAAATTAAATAATTCTTTATTCATCTGAAAATTTGGGCTTTATAAATCGGGCAATGCATTCAATTATCTTGTTTGCTTTTTTTAATTCTGGAGCAAAGATAAACATAATGAAATGTTCTTTAGGGTTGTATTCTAACGCTTTTTCTAAGATAACGATTGCAACATCTATATTTCCTGAAAGATAACATAAAGCGGCCATTCTATAAAGCAATGCTGGATTTTTGGGATTGTTTTCTAATCCTTTTTCTGTAACATCCAAAGCAGAATTGATATTGCCAGATTCATTTAGTGCAACTCCCCAATCGAGCCAAACTTCTGCATTAAATGGAAATTCTAAACTTAAGTATGCATAAATTTTTTCCCATTTTTCTGTATTGTTCGTAACCACATAACATGTTGCTAATACGAGTCCGTAGTCTGCTTCAAGTGGATCTAATTGATGGGCTTTTTCCAAATACGGAATGGCATTGTCGAAATTGTTACTTTGTTGCCAAGTTAAACCAAGAGAATACCAACTTTCTGAGTCTTCGGGGTCGCGTTTTAAAACTTCTTTATAAATTTCTCGTGCTTTTGCAGTTTGATTTGTTTCATGATAACTCCAAGCCAAAAGGCCTTCTAATTCTTCAAAAATTTTCTTTGAAAACCTTTCAATTTGTTCGTTATACATGCCTATGAAAATTTCATAGTGAGAAAGTTCGTAATGACTTTCCATGAGTGCTATCCATGCATCTGCAAAGTTTTCATTGATTGTAACGGCAAAGTCAAAGGCTCTAATTGCCTTTTCGTGATTCTCTTGTGCCAAAAATCCAGAGCCAAGTACATACCATGCTTCTGATGAATAAGGATCTTGTTCAATGATGGCTTCGATGGTTGGAATTAGTTCTGCAACCAAAGCGCCATCGTCGGAACGGATAATATATTTTTCAATAATTGGACTTATTTCGGCCCCAGCGTTTAAAGCCTTTTCAACAATTGGAAGTGTGAGCTCATATTGCTCATGATACAATGCCATTTCCAAAAAATCTTCGAGTGTTTCATCATCATTTCCTGCTATTTCAAGAGCTGCATTGAGTGATTCAAATGCCAATTTTCGAGCGCCTTCATGACTGAATAAAATGGTCTTCATCATGAGTAGGGATGGCTCAAACGGTGTGTAAGCTGTAGCTTGTTCTATGTATTTATGCGCTTTTTTGTATTTTGCTTCCTTCATTAGAATTTCAACCATGTGTAGGGTGAAAATTGGCATGTATGGAAATTGTTGAATGCCTAATTCGATGACAATTTTTGCATAAATAGGGCCTCTATTTTCGCCGGGTAGCACTATTTCTGTGCTGTAATAGCGGAAAAGCTCCATGAGTTCCCTTGCGGTAAAGCTATCACGCGATTTATTTTCAAAATCGCTGACAAGAGATTCTACATCTCCTTGAAAAGAATCGAAGTTGTCTTCGTCTTCCTCTTCATCGTCCCAATCTGAAGGAAAAAAACTCATTGCTCAAAAATATAAAAGTAAATGGTTTAAAAAACAAGTTTTTCAAAAAATCCATCTACATGTTTTACACAAAGGTAATAAAGGAAAGTTAGGGATTTATTATTTCTTGACAAAGTTCAGTTAAAACTCCATTTGTGGATTTAGGATGTAGGAAGGCAATTTTTTTATTGTCGGCACCCTTTTTTGGAATTTCATGGATTAATTGAAACTGGTTTTCTTTTTTTTCTAGAAGTTCTTCTTCGATATTTTCAGATTCAAATGCCAAATGATGAATGCCTTCCCCTTTTTTTTCTATAAATTTGGCAATGGCACTATCGGGGTGGGTTGCTGCGAGTAATTCAAATTTAATATCCCCCAAAATAAAAAATGATGTCATAACCATTTCGCTCTCAACGAGTTCTCTCTTATATGGTGCAACACCTAATAGTTTAGTGAATAATTTTTCAGAGGCTTCAAGATCTGTAACTGCAATACCAATGTGCTCGAGTTTTTTGGGCATAATTTAAGTTTTAATAAAATATTCATGCAAATTAAACAAAACAGAAACTAATTTGATGAATCATTGTTACTTTTGTAGTTTAGAAACAATCTAAATTAAGAACATATCAAATTTTAAAAGACATCATGAAATTACCAATATACTTAGACAACAATGCTACAACCCAGTTAGATCATAGGGTTTTTGAAGTAATGACACCTTTTTTTCTTGAGAATTATGGAAATGCGGCTAGTAAAAGTCATGCTTTTGGCTGGAAGGCAGAAGAAGCTGTTGACTACGCTCGTGAGCAAATTGCAACACTTATTGGAGCAAACGAGAAAGAAATTATTTTCACAAGTGGCGCAACCGAAAGCAACAATCTTGCAATTAAGGGTGTTTATGAAATGTATGCGGCAAAAGGAAATCATTTTATTACGGTTTCAACTGAACATAAAGCAGTTTTAGATGCATGTAAACATCTCGAGAAATTGGGTGCTGAAATTACATATTTACAAGTTGGTGGCGACGGTTTAATCAAGGTTGAACAAATAGAAGAAGCAATCAAGTCAAATACTGTTTTGGTTTCGGTGATGTATGGCAACAACGAACTTGGTGTAATACAGCCGATTCGTGAAATTGGTAAGTTGTGTAATAGCAAAGGAGTGTTGTTTCACACAGATGCAACCCAAACTGTAGGTAAGATTCATGTAGATGTTTTAGCTGACAATATTGATTTGATGAGTTTTACAGCTCACAAAATGTATGGCCCTAAAGGAGTTGGTGCTTTGTATGTTCGTCGTAAAAATCCAAGAGTTAAAGTAACTGCTCAAATGGACGGCGGTGGACATGAAAGAGGAATGCGAAGTGGCACACTAAATGTAACCGGTATTGTTGGATTTGGAAAAGCTTGCGAATTGGCAAGGCTTGAAATGGAATCTGAAGCAAAAAGATTGAGCCAATTGCGCGACAAACTTGAAAATGCACTGTTGAAACTTGAAGAAAGTTATGTGAATGGAAGCTCTGAACATCGCTTACCTCATACCACCAATATTAGTTTTAAATATGTTGAAGGTGAAGGTCTAATGATGGGCATTAAAGACATTGCTGTTTCTTCTGGATCTGCATGTACAAGTGCTTCTTTGGAGCCAAGTTATGTTTTGAAAAACTTAGGTTTAGATGATGAATTGGCACATAGCAGTTTGAGATTTGGGTTGGGAAGATTTACAACTGAAGAAGAAATCGATTATACCATTGATTGTGTAACCGAGGCGGTTAATAAACTTCGCGACATGAGTCCTCTATGGGAAATGTTTAAAGAGGGCATTGATTTGAAATCAGTTCAATGGTCGGAACATTAATTTCATTGGAAATAAAGACAATAATTTTTAATTTAGAAAGATTTCAAATAACTTTGTAAAACAATTAATTCATATCATTTATGGCATATTCAGATAAAGTAGTAGATCATTATACAAACCCAAGGAACATCGGTACTTTGGATAAATCAAGTAAAACTGTTGGTACGGGTTTGGTTGGAGCACCAGAGTGCGGCGATGTAATGCGTTTGCAAATACAAGTTAACGATGTTACAGGAATGATCGAAGACGCAAAATTCAAAACATTTGGATGTGGTTCTGCCATAGCTTCTTCGTCTTTAGCAACTGAATGGTTGAAAGGTAAAACCATTGATCAAGCGTTGGAAATAGACAATATGGATATCGTTGAAGAGTTAGCATTGCCACCAGTTAAAATCCATTGTTCTGTTTTAGCCGAAGATGCAATTCGTTCTGCAATTAATGATTACAGAATTAAACAAGGTCTAGAGCCTTTGGTAGCTGAAAAGTCTCACCATTAATATTTAACTTATGTTGGCTGATGCAGGTGCAATAACCATTACTGAAAAAGCTTTGACAAAAGCTTATAATTTGATGCGCGATGCAAACATTGGAGCCCCTGAGTACTTTTTACGTGTAGGCGTGAAAGGTGGAGGTTGCTCTGGCTTAACTTATGAATTAGACTTCGACAACGAAACTAAGACAGGTGACATGGAATTTGGAGATGAGAAATTGAAAATTGTGTGCGACATGAAAAGTTTTCTTTATTTGTGTGGTACTGAATTAGAGTTTAGTGATGGTTTAAATGGTAAAGGATTTAATTTTATCAATCCAAATGCCTCAAGAACCTGTGGTTGTGGTGAAAGTTTCTCAATTTAAATTTTGGAAACACTCATCATACACACCCCTTACATTCAGTTAAATTCAGCTTTGAAGTTGTTAGGTTGGGTTGAATCAGGAAGTATGGCCAACGAAATAATCGATTTTGAATTGGTGAAGGTGAATGGCCAGGTTGAACTCAGAAAGAGAAATAAAATTTATCCAGAAATGGTGATTGAGTTTGAAGGACAAAAAGCTAAAGTTGTATCTGAAAGTTAATTTCTGAAAATAGGTTGTTAATAGGTAACAAATCCTGATAAAAATCATAAAGTGCCATGATGAACATCATGGTATTTTTTTTGGTATTCATTGAACTTTGAATTATGAATACTACAGCACAAAAATACATCCATGAGCTACATGCGGAGCACAATGAATTCCTATCCGTTTTAGCATTTGCTAAAGACGAAATAAAGATGTTTTAAATTACAACATTTACAATTCTGTTTTTAACCACAATTACCTTTTTAGGTGCTTGGCCATTTGTCCACTTCAAAACAATTTCATTCGATAAAACAGAAGCCTCAATTTCTTTGATATCCGCATCTATTGGAAATTCCAATTGTGTGCGGGTTTTCCCGTTTATACTAATTGGGTAATTGAATGAATTTTCTATTAAATATTCATTGTTGAATTTTGGCCATTCAGCTTTGTGAATACTTTCATTGATTCCAAGTGCTTCCCAAAGTTCTTCTGTAATATGAGGAGCAAAAGGAGCTAATAACATAAGCAAAGGTTCTAAAATTGCTTTTTTATTGCACTTTAAGGTGCCTAATTCATTCACGCAAACCATAAAAGCAGAAACAGAAGTGTTGAAACTCATTGATTCAATGTCTTCGGTTACTTTTTTAATTGTTTTATGAAGGATTTTAAACTCATCTGCCGAAGGTTCATCATTGGATACGGTAAATGTTTCGTTTTGGAAGAAAAGTCTCCAAAATTTACCTAAAAAACGAGAAACACCTTCAATTCCATTTGTATTCCAAGGTTTGCTATCTGTAAGAGGGCCCAAGAACATTTCGTACAGACGTAACGTATCGGCACCGTATTTCTCGCAAACATCGTCGGGGTTTACTACATTGCCCCAACGTTTGCTCATCTTTTGGCCATCTTCACCCATAATCATTCCTTGGTTGACCAATCGTTTGAAAGGCTCGTCCCAACTAATATATCCTAAATCATTTAGGAATTTTGTCCAAAATCGACTGTATAATAAATGGCCAGTAGCATGTTCACTACCACCAACATACAAGTCTACTTGATTCCAATATTCGAGAGATTCTTTAGAGGCAAAAGTTTCATTGTTGTTAGGATCCATGTATCGTAAAAAATACCAGCTACTACCAGCCCATCCAGGCATTGTATCGGTTTCTCTTTTACCCATGGGAGTGTTTACCCAGTTTTCAACAGCAGCAAGCGGACTTTCTCCAGTTCCTGTCGGTTTATAAGATTCAACTTTAGGAAGTTCAACTGGAAGCTCATTCACCAATTGAGGAACTGAATCGTTGAATACAATTGGGAAAGGTTCTCCCCAATAGCGTTGTCTTCCAAATCCTGCTTCTCTTAATTTATAGTTGACCTTTTTAGTGCCAATATTCAATTTTTCGACTTCTTCAATGGCTTTTTTGATGGCACTTTTCACTTGTAAACCATCTAAAAATTCACTGTTAAAACAAACGCCATCTTTGGCGCTAAAGGCTTCGTTTAAAGGTAGTGCTAATTCAGCATTTTCAGGTTTGATTACAGGAATAATATCTAATTGAAATGCTTTTGCAAATTCGAAATCTCTTTCATCATGTGCAGGCACTGCCATAATTGCACCGGTTCCATAACCAGCTAAAACATAGTCGCTTACCCAAACAGGGATTGGTTTTTTTGTGAAGGGATTAATGGCATAAGCACCCGTAAAAATGCCCGATTTTTTTGTATCGACCATTCTTTCAATTTCACTTCTATTTTTCGCTTTTTCAGCGTAAGCTAAAACTTCAGATTTTTGTGATTCGCTGCAAATGGAATTTACAAGTTCACTCTCTGGCGCAATGACCATAAATGTAGCGCCAAACAACGTATCGGGTCTGGTGGTGAAAACTTTAATTTTGCTTGAATGTCCCTCAATATTAAAATCAATTTCAGCACCTTCGCTTCTGCCGATCCAATTTTTTTGTATTTCTTTGATAGAATCAGACCATTGAATCGTATCTAACCCATCCAATAATTTATCGGCATAGGCAGTGATTCTGAGGCTCCATTGCTTCATTTTTTTACGAACAACAGGATAACCACCACGTTCGCTTACCCCATTCACAACTTCTTCATTTGCAAGCACGGTTCCCATTACTTCGCACCAGTTTACAGTGGTTTCGTCGATAAATGCCAATCGGTAATGATTGAGAATTTCTTCTTTTTGGATTGTGTTAAATTGGCTCCACTCATGTGCGGTAAAAATAGTTGCTTTTCCAGAATGCGCATTGATATCAAGATTGCCATTTCCCTCAAAATACAAAATCAAATCAGCAATTTTTTCAGCTTTTTGCGAATTCTTGTTGTACCAATGTTTAAAAAATAAAGTAAATATCCATTGTGTCCATTTGTAATACCCCATATCACAAGTTTTTACCTGTCTGTCCCAGTCGAAGCAAAAGCCCATTTTGTCGAGTTGTTCTCTAAAGCGCAAAATATTTTGTTCGGTGGTAACAGCGGGATGTTGTCCAGTTTGAATGGCATATTGTTCAGCTGGCAAGCCAAAGGCATCATAACCCATTGGATGCAGCACATTAAACCCATTTAATCGTTTAAATCGCGAAACAATGTCGCTCGCAATATAGCCAAGAGGGTGACCCACATGTAAGCCTGCTCCAGATGGATAAGGGAACATGTCGAGTGCATAAAATTTAGGTTTTGAAGGGTTTTCAATAACCTTGTACAATTGCGAATCTTTCCAATGTTTTTGCCATTTAGATTCGATTTCGTTGAAATTATATTGATAAGAAATTGACATTCCGGATGCAAAAATACGAAGGAAGCTTCTTTTTAACGACCTTTGCACTTAAATGGCAGAAAGTAATTTTATTGATTACGTTAAAATATGTTGTCGAAGTGGCAATGGTGGCGCGGGAAGTAGACATTATAACCGCACGAAAATAAATCCTCGCGGAGGCCCTGATGGGGGTGATGGAGGAAAGGGTGGCGACATTATTTTAATAGGAAATAAGCAACAATGGACATTGTTGCATTTGAAATTTAGAAAACATGTGATGGCTGGCAACGGCATTGGAGGGAGCGAAAATACAAGTACAGGTGCATCAGGTGAAAATATAATTTTAGAAGTTCCATTAGGTACTGTAGCAAAAGATTCTGAAACGGGTGAAATTTTGTTTGAAATTACCGAAGAAGGCATGAAAAAAGTATTGGTACCAGGTGGTCGAGGCGGTTTGGGAAATGCACATTTTGCAACAAGTACCAACCAAGCACCTCAATATGCACAACCCGGGGAGCCTGGTGTTGAGCGTTGGATTGTTCTTGAGTTGAAAGTTTTGGCAGATGTTGGTCTGGTTGGTTTTCCAAATGCTGGCAAAAGTACTTTGTTGAGCGTGATTACTGCGGCTAAACCAGAAATTGCGGATTATCCCTTTACTACATTGGTTCCAAATTTGGGCGTTGTAAAATACCGCGATTTTAGAAGCTTTGTTATGGCCGATATTCCTGGGATTATTGAAGGGGCGCATTTAGGAAAAGGATTAGGACATCGATTTTTAAAGCACATTGAACGAAATGCTGTTTTGTTGTTATTGATACCTGCAGATAGTGCAAACCATAGAAAAGAATACGATACCCTTCTTAATGAATTAAAGGAATTTAACGATGAGTTGGGAATGAAAGATAGAATTGTTGCCATCAGTAAATCTGAGATGCTCGACGATGAATTAAAATCTGCGATAATCAAAGAAATGGGCGATATAAACGTTCTGTTCTTTAGTTCAGTAACTGAACAAGGTTTGGATCATTTAAAAGATGAATTATTCAAGGCTATTGAAGAGAATGCTCAACATTGATTAAGATTCCTTAATTTTGCTTGTAAACTTAAAAGAATATATAGATTTATTAAACTCATGAGAACAATAAAAAGTGCTTTGTTATTTTTGGTTTGTTTGGTGGTAATTTCATCAACAAAGGCCCAAACTCAAGATAAAAATGTGGCTGAGCCTGTGGTTTTTACAATTAACGGAAAACAAAAAGTGTATTTGGGTGAATTTGAGCATCAATTTAGCAAAAATTTGAACCTGAATGAGAAAAAAGTCACGGCGAAAGACATCGACGATTATTTGAAGCTTTATGTCAAGTTCAAATTGAAAATTCAAGATGCTGTAGATGCCGGAAAAGACACCGCTCCTTCTTACAAGCAAGAATTGGCAATGTACCGAGAGCAATTGGCTAGAAATTATCTTTACGATCGTTCCGTTACACAAGGCTTAATTGATGAAGCATATACGAGAATGCAGTCTGAAGTGAAGGTTTCTCATATTTTAATTATGTGTTCTAGAGATGCTTCTGAGGCAGATGTTGCCAAAGCAAATAAAAGAATCAATGAAATTTATAATGCTCTGAAGAGAAATCCTTCTCCTGAAAATTTTGCAGATTTTGCAAAAACTGATTCCGATGATCCAGGAACAAAAAATGCTGGCGGAAGTTTAGGATATATGACTGCAATGCAAGTGGTTTATGAATTTGAAAATCAAGCTTATAAAACTTTAGTTGGTCAAATATCCGAACCGTTTAGAACCGATTTTGGTTTTCATATTGTTCGCATTGAAGATATTCGTAAGAACCGCGGTGATATCAAAGTAAAACATATTTTGATTCGTGTGGGTCAAAATTCTGACAATACAAGTGAAGCGGCAAAACAAAAAATTGAAGAAATTTTAGTTAAGATAAAAAACAAAACTGCAACATTTGAAGAAATGGCTAAAACTTACAGCGAAGATTTCAATAGTCGCTACAATGGGGGCGATTTAGATTGGGTGAATACCACTCAATTTGTTGGTGATGTTGACCGTCAAGGTTGGATTGAAAAGGCTTATGAATTAAATAATCCTGGCGATATTACCGAAGCGTTCAGAACTGGATTTGGATGGCATTTATTACAAAAAATTGCTGTTCGCCCGGTTGGGAGCTATGAGCAAATGAAGGTTACCTTGAAAAATCAAGTTCAACAAAATCAACGTTCTCAAATTTCTGTTGATGCCTTGGTTAAAAAAGTGAAAAAGGAAGAGAATTATAAACTGAATGAAGTAGCGATGAATTTCTTAATTCAATCTTTAGATTCTAATTATGTTAATGGTAATTTTAAAATTGAAATGTTACCGTCAAAATTTGTTGTAAGCACTGTAAATGATAAGACTAAAAAGAAACAAACAACTGAATTTGATTTCTTAAAAATGGAATTATTCAATTTTGCCAACGAATCTTACACGGTAGAGGACTTTGCAATTCGTTTGGTTGGCGGTAAAAAGAAAATTGCCTCAACAATTAAGGAGTCAGTTGATTTAAAATTAAATACTTGGGTAAGTGATTTGTGTGTAAACTACCAAAATAATCATTTAGAAGAGAAATCTGTAGAGTTTAGAGATATCTATCAAGAATATCGTGAAGGTATTTTGATGTTCAATAGAATGCAAGAAAAAGTATGGGATAGAGCAAACAATGATTCCATAGGTTTGGTGAATTATTTCGCAAAACATAGCAAAGAATATACATGGGGTGATCGTTTTCATGTTGAGGCATATTATTGCGTTGATGAAAAAATGATGAAGCAAGTCATAAAACAAGTTAATAAGGGTATTGCTCCCGATAGTTTAAAGCGTATGCATACCACCAATGGTAGAGGTAGGTTGGATTTTGATTATCGCATAGGAAAATATCAATCTTCCGACACATTTTTATTCCCTCAGAAGAAAGTTTTATATAATATTTTTAATACTCCAGAATATAGAACTGCTAAGAACAAAGTTTTCAAAATGGGTTTAGTTGGAAATGATTATGTTGTTTTGAAAGTTAGAGAATTTTTACCAGCTGGATTAAAGGTTCTAGATGAAACCCGCGGTCCTGTTGCTTCTAAATATCAAGAAGAATTGGAATTGCTTTGGTTGGGTGAATTGGAATCTAAATATCCAGTTGAGGTGAATAATGCCGCTTTGGAAGCATTTAAGTTAAAATTGGGTGCTAAATAATTTCTGGTCTGTGAATCGTTTCATCAAATTTGTTTTCATTTTAGTTTCTCTTTTTGGAGGGACAAAGCTTATCGCACAGCATGGTCCTTCTTTACCCCCTAAATACGTTGATGGAATATTGGCGGTTGTGG
Organism: Chitinophaga pinensis; assembly: GCA_945865625.1. GTDB lineage: Bacteria > Bacteroidota > Bacteroidia > NS11-12g > UBA955 > VMCP01. Next base: position 157 of record CAMBFD010000024.1, on the reverse strand, counting down.
GAGAAAAAGTTATTATGATGAGCGATTTTGAAACGGAAAAAGTTCAAATGGCAAGAGGCCAAAATTTAAAAGATTCTGAGCAAATTTATTGCAATTTATTAGAACAAATGATTGTTCGGAAATTGATGTTAAGTCAAGCCGAAATCGATAGTTTACC
>CAMBFD010000023.1 GCA_945865625.1 Chitinophaga pinensis | reverse complement strand
GCCATGCTTTGTGATTGTTGGAGTTCTAGGTTACGCAAAACTTCAACAATTGATCAAAATAAAGCTTCCAATTGCTTCTATATTAGCTTGTTTAGTTGCAATACTTCCTGCAAAATTCATCATGGAAAATACGACGTTAAGCTACATTTACTTCAATGAAATTGTTGGAAATACTGAAGGTGCTTATGGACAATATGAAATGGATTATTATCTCGCAGGGCTCAGACAAAGCTCTGAATGGTTTTTAGAAAACGTTGCCAGAAAAAATCCGAATAAAAAATATGAAGTACTTACTTATGGTATGGACCAAGTTAAATATTATTGCCGCAACGATAAAAATGTACATGTTGGCTACACCCGTTTCGACGATCGTGGTTCAAAAAAATGGGATTATGCCATTTTCTATAACGCTTATTTTGATCAAGGACGCCTGAAATCTGGCGAATTTCCTCCAAAAGGAACGGTATTTTCTCCTATGGTCAATGGAAAACCTATGGGTTGCGTGATTGAAAGACCTAGTTTTGATAATTTTGATGGAATTCTCGCTATAGAAAAACAAGGTGAATTTAGAGTGGGAATTGAAAAGTTAAAAAATTATTTGACCATTGATCCAATTTCTTCGGAATCATGGTTTTACATGGCAACTGCATATGCTAATTTAGGAAATTTAGATTCTGCAATCATTTGTGGTAAAAAGAGTGTTGAAACCTATCCTGAATACAGCAAAGGATTGTTTGCATTGCACCAATTCTTTATGAATCAAAAGAAATATGATGAAGCAATTAAGGTCATGAATCAATATCTAGATGCACGTCCAGCGGATAGCGAAGGATTTATCATGAAAGCTCAATCTTTATTGGCAAAGCAAGATAAAGCAACTATGGATGCTTTAAATAAGGCAGTCGAGTTAAATCCTCTTGATCCTAGATGCTATGCCATTGGTGCACAATATTACCAAATTAAGAAAGATGAGCTAAATTTCAAACAATGGTATCAAGCATATATGTTGAACCAAGCAAAAAGTGAGTCTGACCAACAGGCGAGCTTGGAGTCTATACGCATTATATATGAGGGAATTACGGGCATGAATGCCGATGATTTCGACGCGAAATTCCTCAAACAATAATTATAGACGATTAGAGGGATTAGATAGATTAGAACCGCAACTGAAATTATCCTATAAGATTGGCCAAATTCCCTGGATTAACAGCGTAGAATTGGCCTTTTTCATTTTTACCAACGAAAGAAGCTTCTACAGCAACATCGTGTTCATAAAAGAAAATAATTTGTTCGTTCAAAGCCAATTCATTCATTGTTATGCGTTCATTCATTGAAATTAGCGGTTGAATGTCATACGACATCACATAATTTGCAGGGATATGGGCAGCTGAAGGGTATAGATCGGCGGAATATAATACTTTACGTCCGTTATCTAAATGAATTAACGGCGCTATCATTCCAAGGGTATGTCCCTCAAAAACTTTAACTTCAATACAACCTGCAAGAAAATCTCCATCATTTACAAAATTTAATTTCCCGGAAGCACCAATAAGTTCGAAGTTTTCAATTAAAAATGACGCTTTTTCTCTAGGGTTGGGATTATTGGCATGTTTCCAGTGCGATTCCGTTAAATGGTAAGTTGCATTGGGAAATGCCAACGACAAAGTTTCATCTAAATTTCTAACAACGGCACCCCCGCAATGATCAAAATGCAAATGTGTGAGCAAAACATCTGTAATATCACTAGCCTTAAAACCCGCGTCATTTAATGATTTTGTTAATGAATAATCGCCATTTAATGAATAATGCGAATAAAACTTATCGCTTTGCTTATTCCCTATTCCGGTATCTATTAAAACAAGTCGATTGTCAGTTTCAATTAATAGGCAACGCATGGCCCAATTGCACATATTGTTTTCATCGGAAGGATTTAATTTATTCCAAATAGATTTTGGCACAACACCAAACATGGCGCCACCGTCCAATTTAAAGTTCCCTGAATGAATGATGTGTATTTTCATATTAGAATTCTCCGTAAACGTCTGTTAAAGCTTCAAATCCGGTCTCGGTGATTAAAACTGTATGTTCAAACTGAGCACTTAACTTACCGTCGATTGTTCTTGCTGTCCAACCGTCTTTACGATCAATTTTACAACGTGCTTTTCCAGCATTGATCATTGGTTCAATTGTGAATATCATTCCAGGCTTTAATATGGGGCCCGTATTTTTATCGGCAATATGCGATACATCTGGCTCCTCGTGGAATTTCAATCCAACTCCATGACCACAGAACTCATAAACAACGCTATAGCCATGTTTATGTGCATGCTCTGAAATATGATATCCAATGTTATTTAAATGGTTTCCAGGAAAGCATTGTTCTAAACCTATTCGAAGACATTCTTTAGTTGTATCTACCAAACGCCTTGCATAATCGGAAGGTTCACCAACGAAATACATTTTACAGGTATCACCGAAATAACCATTTAAAATAGTGGTTACATCAATGTTTACAATGTCTCCAATTTGTAATTCAGTTTCATTTGGTACACCATGACAAATCACTTCATTTACAGAAATACAGCAAGAATGCTTAAATCCACGATAACCTTTGGTTGCCGGAGTTGCACCGTGACTTCTTACAAAGTCCTCACAAATTTTATCAAGCTCAATGGTTTTAACACCAGGTTTGATAAACTGTTCCATATATTTTAAGGTTTCGGCTGCCAAATGTGAACTTTTGCGAACACCTTCAATTTGTTCAGGGGTTTTAATTGTAATTGCCATTTTTAAATCAATTATTCTGCAATTGCACGAATTACGTCGTGTTTGGTGATAATATGCCAGTTTCCACCCATGTCCATCATGAGTACTGCACTGTTTTGTTTGTGAATCATTGAAGAAACCTTCTCAATGCTCTCAGAAAATGCCACAATCGGATAAGCTTTTTGCATTACAGTACTCACAGGCTTTGCCATTAAAGTATTGTCTTTTAATAATTCTGAATAGAAATGATTGTCTTCAACACTTCCTACGAATTGCCCATCCTGTCCCATAATTGGTATTTGAGAAATGCCAAATTTTTGCATTTTTGCAAAAATTACTGAACATAAATCGTTGTCTTTACAAGAAACCAAAGGTTGATTCATGTGATTCTGAACCAAATCAAGGGCTGTTTTGGTGATATTTGCTGGCAAGAATCCTCTATCTCTCATCCAATCTTCATTGAACATTTTACCAAGATAACGTGTTCCATGATCATGAAAAATAACCACAACCACATCGCCAGCTTTAAATTCATTTTTCAACTGAATTAAGCCTGCCATTGCGCTACCTGCGCTATTTCCCGCAAATATCCCTTCTTCTCTCGGTATTCTGCGCGTCATTACTGCGGCATCTTTATCTGTAACTTTTTCAAATTTATCGATCAATGAAAAATCTACATTTGCAGGTAAAAAGTCTTCTCCAATACCTTCAGTGATATATGGATAAATTTCATTTTTATCAAATTCACCGGTTTCCTTGTATTTTTTAAACACCGACCCAAAGGTATCTATGCCAAATGCTTTAATATTTGGATTCTTTTCTTTCAAGAATCTTGCAGTACCAGAAATTGTTCCACCGGTACCTACTCCAACCACCAAATGCGTAATTTTTCCGTCGGTTTGATCCCAAATTTCAGGCCCCGTTTGCTCATAATGCGCCTGAGAATTGCTTAAATTATCGTATTGATTTGGCTTCCAAGCGTTGGGAACTTCTGCAGCTAAGCGAGTACTTACCGAATAATAACTTCGAGGATCTTCTGGTTCAACGTCTGTAGGACAAACAATCACCTCTGCACCAAATGCTTTTAAGGCATCAACTTTTTCTTTACTTTGTTTATCGGTTGTGGTAAAAATGCATTTATATCCTTTAATCACTGCAGCAATTGCCAAACCCATCCCAGTGTTTCCACTTGTGCCTTCAATGATTGTACCACCCGGTTTTAATTTTCCAGATTTCTCAGCATCTTCAATCATTTTCAAGGCCATTCTATCTTTGATAGAGTTTCCTGGATTTGTTGTTTCAACTTTCGCTAAAACAGTACAAGGAAAATCCTCGGTGATGGCATTTATTTTAACCAATGGAGTATTTCCAATGGTATGTAATATATTTTCGAAATATTTCATCAATTGTTATTTATTGCAAAAATGATTTGATTTAAATGATGGGGTCCATGCCAAGCGTATAAGGAAATTAACTGACTTAATGATAAATGTCGTTGCGATCCAGTATGGTAAACAGATTTCGCCAAATGTTCAGTTGGATTTTTAAGACATTCCAATAAAAACAAACTCCAACGTTGGTGCACACCCAACAAAATCATAAAGCTAGCTTCGTGATGAAATTGGTAATCGGTTTGGCTTGCCCATTTATTTTCATCGTAGGGATGAATTTCGGTGGTATCTTGAGAAACCACGTGTTTGGTTCTAATAAACGCAACCAAATGAGAGTCGGCCAAATGGTGAATAATTTCTCTAACGGTCCACGATCCCTCACGATAAGTTTTACTTAAATCTTGCTCAGTGATTGTAGCAAGAACTTTTGCCAGTTGATTTGGAAATTCTTTAATGGCAATTACATTTTGCAGTAATTCTTCAATTGAAACATCTCTATCCCAATCAAATTTATCTGTGGTATAAACAGTATTTGCCATGGTTTAGTTGATCATATCAAATCCAGTATATTTTCTCAATACTTCTGGAACCACGATTCCATCAGGTGTTTGATTTGCTTCAAGCAAGGCTGCTACAATTCTTGGAAGTGCCAATGCACTACCATTTAAGCTGTGCGCAAGTTCTGATTTTCCTTCAGCATTTTTATAACGACATTTCAAACGGTTGGTTTGAAACGTTTCAAAATTACTCACAGATGAACATTCAAGCCACATCTCTTGCGCTGGAGACCAAACCTCCATATCGTACGTTTTTGCGCTAGTGAAGCCCATATCTCCTCCACAAAGCAACAAAACGCGGTAATGCAATCCTAATTTTTGCAATAAGCTTTGAACATAGGCCGACATTTCTTCAAGCACGGCATAACTATTTTCGGGCTTCACGATTTGAACGATTTCAACTTTATCGAATTGGTGTAAACGATTCAATCCTCTTACATGTGCACCATAACTTCCAGCTTCTCTTCTGAAACATGGCGTGTAAGCACAATTTCGAATTGGCAATTGAACTTCATTTAAAATGACGTTTCGGTAAATATTTGTTACAGGTACTTCCGCCGTAGGTATTAAATATAAATCATCAACTGTGCTGTGATACATCTGTCCTTCTTTATCTGGCAATTGTCCTGTTCCATATCCGCTTTCGGCATTCACCATTAAAGGCGGCTGAATTTCCATGTAGCCTTGAGCACCAGCTTCATTTAAAAAGAACTGAATCAAAGCTCTCTGAAAAATGGCTCCTTTACCTTTATAAACTGGAAAACCAGCACCGGTTATCTTCACCCCAAGTTCAAAGTCAATTATATCATATTTCGTAGCCAATTCCCAGTGTGGCAATGCTCCTTCGTATAAATTCACTTTTGTGCCGTGTTCTAAAACCACAGAATTATCTTCAGCATCTCTTCCATGAGGGACAGATACGTTTGGAGTATTTGGAAGGGTAATGATTGAATTTTTAAGTTCTTCCTCTTTCTCTTCAACAACTTTCTCTAATGTTTTTAATTCTTCTTTCAAACGCACCGACTCCGATCTAATTGCATCAGCTTCGTCTTTTTTACCTTCCTTGAACAATGTTCCAACTTTTGCAGACAACTGATTTCCGAGAGCTTGATTTTGCTCCATGGCAGTTCTTGCTTGTCGCGATTGCTCATCAAGGCTCAAAATATCGTTGATAACATCAGTTGCATCTATGCCTCTGATTGCAAGTCTAGAAATAATTTCATCTTTGTTTTGTCGAATGTTTGAGATTAATAACATAATTACTGCAAAATTGCCAAAAAAAATTGGTTGTTTTACGATTTATTAATTTGTTTTTTGAGAAACTTTCAATTAATTGCAGATCTAAGCTTAAAAAACTTTCATTTATTCAACCTTATTTTCGATGGCATGATCATTTTTGCCATCTTTAAATAGGCAAAATGTTGGCCACATAAAAATAGAATAAACCAAACTAATAACTAAATAAATATCATTTTTTGAAAAATACGCCAATTTCATTGGCGTATTTTTTTGCATATTCGATAGCCAATTCAATTTCATTTGGTATCTTGTCATCTAGAATCGCTTCACGAACTGCATCTTTAATCATACCAATGTGTTTAGGATTTCTAATTTCAAATAATTCCAGGATATGATTCCCGGTAAACACTGGTTGCCAATTTCTTAATTCATCTTTGGCAAGTACATATTCAATTTTTTGAGAAACCAAATCTAAATTTTTAATATGTTTGGCAACTTTAATCTCGTTCTTACTTGTAATGTCGGCTTTACAAAGCTTCATTAAATCTTGAATGTCCTCTCCTGCCTCAAAAATCAATCTGCGCACAGCGCTATCGGTTACAATTTCTTTAGAAAGCACAATTGGCCTAAGATGCATCAACACCAGTTTTTCAACATAGCGCATTTTTTCATCTAAAGGCAATCTTAAACGTTTAAAAATCCCTTTTACCATTCGTGAACCTTTGTCTTCATGGCCGTGAAATGTCCACCCCACTTTGGAATCGAAACGCTTTGTTGGTGGTTTAGCAATATCATGCAAAATAGCAGCCCACCTTAACCATAAATTATCTGATAAGTCGCAAGTTTGATCTAACACTTGCAAAGTATGATAAAAGTTATCTTTATGTCCCTTCCCTTGAATGATTTCAACTCCATGCAAAGCAACAAATTCAGGAAAAAATCGAACCAATAAACCCGTTTTAAACATTAAATCGAAGGCAATGCTTGGCTTTTCACCTAAAATCATGGCATTCACTTCATCTGTAATTCTTTCCTGTGAAACAATATCGATTCTATGCGCATTTTCACAAATCGACAAATACGTTTTTTCTTCAATCACAAACCCCAATCTAGCTGAAAATCGAATCGCCCTGAGCATCCTCAATGGATCATCACTAAAGGTAATGTCTGGATCGTTGGGAGTTTTAATAATTCCATCTTGAATGTCTTGAATACCATTAAATGGGTCGTATAATTCTCCAAAACGATCACCATTTAAGCATAAATACAAAGAGTTGATAGTGAAATCTCTACGATTTTGGTCGTCTATTAGACTCCCATCTTCAACAATAGGTTTACGTGAATCTTTGCGATAACTTTCTTTGCGAGCACCTATGATTTCTATAACAAAATCTTGAAATTTAATTTGAGCCGTGCCAAAATTCTTGAATAAACTGATGCTTTTTTCTCCAGAAAGTTGATTAGAAAACGCTTGTGCGTATTCAATTCCAGAACCAATGACAACAACATCGATGTCTTTATTGTCGCTTTTCAAAAACATATCTCTAACCAAACCACCCACAACATAGGCTTCAATTCCCATTTGGTCGGCAGTTTTTGATAATTTCTTAAAGATATCGTTGTCTAATACTTGATTCACATCACAAAGATAATTCCACATTGCTACAAGTACTCAACCCATTCAAATAATTTGATAATTATTTATTGCAGTTTTCGCAAATGGATTCATTTATAAATAATGTATTTTTGCCCTTCTCATGAAAAAATCGATACTCTGGTTTCTCTTGATATACACAGTTGTAAGGATTGTTTTTTTACCTTTTCAACACACTGGTGATGGCTGGGGTTACGCCTGTGAAATAATTAAAGGAGATTTATTTTCGCCGCATCATATACTTTATAAGCCCTTACTTTATTTGGCATATAAAACATTATTATCTTTACATTTAAATATAAATCCAATACAAATATTTAGCCTTATAAATATCCTATTAGGAAGTTTTACGTTGCTTGTTTTTTACAAACTATTAAATCATATCAAGCCATTAAAACAGCTGAATTTTGGGCTTACTTTTTTAGTGGCGTTTACCTTCGGATTCTTAAGATATTCCTCAGAAAACGAAACCTATATTTTACCCTTATTCATGAGTCTTTTAGGAACATTTTATTATTCTAAGGGACGCTTTAACTTAGGAATATTTTTTATGACAGTGGCCGTACTTTGCCACCAAATACATATATTCTGGCTATTGGCATTCCTTGTCCCTCAAAAGAATAAACCTAATTCCATTTTACCATGCATTTTATCTGTTGGAAGCTTGGTTTTATGCTATGTACTCTACGCTAAAATATATAATATAAATTGGTATTCATTGCCTTTTTACGATATAAGTCAAGGACTGGTTACAACAAAACTGGGAATAATGAATTTCATCATGACGCCTATTAGTTTTATTCGGACATTTTTTCAAATTCATGGAAGTATGAAAGATCTATTCATTGATCATCCGTTCAATTTCATTTTCATTTTAATGGGTATTATTTGCGTGTGTATTTTTCTCATGAATTTGAAGGGGATTTTTCAGCTTTACAAGCGCTTTATCGCCTTTGTTAAAAAACCAAGAATTAATTTTAGAAATCCTTTATTTATAGCAATTTTACTTCATTTTTCATTTGCTTTTTATTCAGTTGGAAATGCTGAATTTATGGTTATGTTACCTTTTTTATTGATACTTTGGCAATATGATAGAATTGCAAACTTATCGGTAATGTTCATTCATTACATTGGAATGTCATTGCTAATATGGAATTTTACATTTTACATAATTCCATATGCTTTTTATGATTTCGGAGGGATAAAACAGAAGCTAATTGAACTTAACAAGGTATTTCAAACAAACGCGGAACCAACTCTTCAGAATGTATTTGTTACAGGTGATAATGTTATCATCTACAATTATTGCGAATATTTGGCTTTAACGCATGAATTAGCGCCCAATTTCAAGATTGTTTCTGAAGTTGAATTTGAAAAGATTCCATCATTCAATCGCTTATTTGCTATAACCGATAAAAATAGCAATGACAATATTTACGACAGGAAATCAATTACAAAAAAATCAGAATCAAAAGCATACCTACTTGAAGGAATTGTCAAGTACAAGCCAATAGAATTCCCTCAAAAAGAAGTGATACTTTCTCGAATCAGAAATTAGATTTTACCAATTCAAATCGGCAAAATCGATAATTTGAGTTAGTTTTTGATCTTTTACTTGGTAAATGGTACCTCCAAACTTTTGAATGAGTCGATAATCGTGGGTAGCCATAATTACAGATGTCCCTTCAGAACAAATCTTCTGAAGCAAATACATCACATCATCAGAAATCTCTGGATCTAAGTTACCCGTAGGTTCGTCGGCTAATACCACTTTTGGGTTATTTAATAAAGATCGAGCAATTACCAACCTTTGTTGTTCACCACCACTTAATTCATTGGGGAATTTATAATATTTCGTTTGCAAGCCTACTTTTTCTAGCACTTCCATAGCACGTTCTTTCATTTCGAAATTATTCTTCCACCCTGTTGCTTTCAAAACAAACAAGAGATTGTCTAACGCTGTTCTATCGGCTAAGAGTTGAAAATCTTGGAAAATAATCCCTAATTTTCTTCTGAGATATGGAATTTGATTCGGTTTTAAACCATTCAAATCAAATTCTGCAATTCTTGCATTTCCTTCAGTAAGGGGAATTTCTCCATAAAGTGTTTTAAGGAGAGACGATTTACCAGATCCGGTTTTTCCTACAAGGTAAACAAATTCACCAATTTGCACATCTAACGAAATAGATTGCAGTACCGGTATTCTACCTTGATAAATTGTAGCATCTTTTATTGAAATAGGCAATTCCACGATTCAAAACTAAAAAATAATCACAATTTTAAAATGTAAACATATTCACACTTATAAAAGCGTCCAATCTATAGGCTCTTTGCCCATTTTTCTCAGCATTTTATTGGCTTTTTTGAAATGATTGTTTCCAAAGAATCCTTTATGCGCAGCGAGTGGACTTGGATGCACAGAGCTTAAAATAATGTGTTTGGTTTCGTCGATATATTGATTCAGCTGATTGGCATTGTTCCCCCAAAGTAAGAAAATCATTTTTTCATGCTTTTCTGAGATTTCTGCCACACAATAATTTGTAAATGCCTGCCAACCGATACCTTGGTGCGACAAAGGTTGATCTTTTTCAACCGTCAATATTGTATTGAGCAGAAAAACTCCTTGAGAAGCCCAATTCGATAAATCGCCGGTTTGCAATGGTTCACAACTAAATTCATCTTCAATTTCCTTGAAAATATTTCTCAAAGATGGTGGAATTTTAAGTCCTTCGTTCACTGAGAACGCCATTCCATTTGCTTCTCCTTCACCATGATATGGGTCTTGTCCAACAATTACAACTTTAACATTGTTAAAGTCGCACATTTCAAAAGCACGTAAGATTTCAGTTTGAGGAGGATAAATGATATCCCCTTCTTTTTGTTTCTGTTTGAGTATATTTTGAATTCGTTTTAAAGCATTAATTTGATGACTGTTTCTAAACAGTTTCATCCAGCTCGTTTCATCTGATAATCCAAACATATTAATTCAAAAGTTCCTCAAGTTCTTCGAAATCCAAATTGGTTAAAACAGCATCTTCATCGGGTATGATGCTTTCTGCCAATTTGGTTTTTTTCATTTGTAGGGCTAAAATTTTCTCTTCAATGGTATTTTTAGTGATAAATTTATAGCTCATAACCGTTTTGTTTTGTCCAATTCTATGCGCCCTATCTTCGGCTTGCTTCATGGTAAATGGGTTCCACCAAGGATCAGCTAAGAAAACATAATCGGCAGCCGTCAAGTTTAATCCGCTGTTTCCTGCCCTTAAACTCAATAAAAATATTTTAATTTCAGGTGTTTTTTGGAAAACATCAATTTGATGGGCTCTTTCTTTTTCATCCATTGAACCATCGAGGTAACAATATTGAATTTTCGATTCTTTTAGAAGCTCAGCTATATTTTTAAGATATCCTACAAATTGAGAAAACAACAATATTTTATGTCCGTTCTCAATTGCTCTAATTAACATGCGAGATATTTCATCATCTTTACCACTTCCCCCCTCATAGTTTTCGTCTTTTAGGCGAGGATTCAAGGCCAATTGACGAAGGTGCATCAACCCATTGAATATTTTCAATCTGGATTTACCAATTCCAACTTGGTTGACATGATTCAAAATTTCATTACGATATTGTGATTTGATTTTCTCATAGAGCTCTTCTTGCGCAGGGCTCATTTCACAGTAATGTATTTTCTCAATTTTTGGTGGCAATTCTTTAACAACCTGACTCTTTGTTCTTCTCAATACAAATGGATCAATGAATTTTCTCAATTCTTCTGCTTTTTTTGCATTTGAAGATTTTTCGATTGGTTTAATAAATTGATTCTCGAAGAATGTATAACTGCCCAATAATCCTGGGTTTAAGAAATTCATTTGACTCCAAATATCTAACAAGGTATTTTCGATAGGTGTACCTGTTAATGCAATTCTATTTCTTGCATTCAATTTCAGTAAATTACGCGCAGTCAAAGAACTTGGATTTTTTATTGCTTGACTTTCATCTAATACCACACAACGATATTCGAAACATTTGAGAATTTCGATGTCGTTTCGCATGGTTCCGTAGCTCATGATTACAACATCCATATCTAAAAATTCAGGGATTAATTTATGCCTATGAATGCCATTATATTTAATGACTTTCATTTTAGGGCAAAACTTGCTTGCTTCTGATTTCCAGTTATATAACAATGATTTGGGACAAATTACCAACGTTGGACCATGATAAAATTGGTTATCAGGTACTTTAATTGTACCATGAATAATGCCTTCAATCTCTTTTTGTTTTAATTTTTGAGGGATAGATGTTGGGTGATATTCATGATTTTGTAGCGATTGAATCACCGCTAAAGTTTGAATTGTTTTACCTAAGCCCATATCATCGGCGAGCAGTGCACCAATTTTATTATCGAGTAGAAAACGAATCCAATTATAGCCTTCTTTTTGATATTCTCTTAATTCGGCAACAAAATCTGAAGGCAAATCATATTCTGGCAATTCATCTGTACTCAATATTTCATTCCACTTGGTTTTTGGGAGTTCTTCTTCGAGTAAATCTTGCAAGCCATCCAACAAACCAACGTGTATGTTTTTGAGTCGAAGTGTTTTATCATCAAACTCAGCTAAATTAACTATCTGAGAGAATCTGGCAAACCATTCTTCTGGCAAAATTGCAACTGAACCATCGGGTAATATAAACTCTATTTTGCGTTTTAAAATATTGTCTTTAAGACGGCTGAATGGTATTTCAAAATCTCCAAACTTTACAATAGCCATCACATCAAACCAATCTTCAAACTGATTGACTTTGATTTTCAATTCAATTTTTCCTAGGAAATAATTAACTTCTGTAAAATCTTGTTCAATTTTAAACCCTTTGCGCTGTAGATCTTCATTGTGTTCATTAATCCACTGAATCAAGGAATAAGCACCATTTTCAAGAGGCACTGTGAATAAACTACCTTGATTTACTTCTAAACCAAACTCATTAAGAATCGATATCTTTTCATTCTCAATTTGATATGAACGTCTAATTCTATGAAAAGTAAATTTGCCATCTTTTTCTTCCAAAGAAACATTCACCCTTTTATTTACGTGATAAGGAAACAACCAATCGCCATATTTAAAATAAAGTAAAATATGGCTATCTTTATCCCAAACTTTAGACAATTTCAATACTGGTTGAACATCTAATTGTTCTGTAACAATATCAAAACCAACAGCATAAACATCATGATTTTCTAGCAGAGGCAGTACAAATTTTTGCATGTATACTGCTTCTTGATTTGGTTCAATATGAATGAATTTTTTAGTGAGGAAAGGTTTGATTTTTTGTCCATCTACCCTATCGTTGAAAAATAATAATTTAGAATCTGTTAACATCCAAGCTGGCTTATTTACCAACATTTCACTGTCGTTTTCATGAAAATTCACTCTTGCATCTTGATGTTTTACAGTTGCAAAATAATTCATTCCGGCTTCGTCTCTCCTAAAATGAAACAAGACCGACGCGGGTTCATTTACAAAAGATATTGGAGACCCCATTGGTTCCCCTGTTTTACTCACCCAATAAATTTGATAATCTTTTACAATATTTAAAATCTCAACCAATTGACGTTCGATAAAGGCACGAACTTGGATTTTAATTTCGGGAGTAAAATGTTTCAATAAAAAATCAGCTGGTCGTAATTTTTTTGTTCCGGTATAGAATTTCTTGATTATTGACTCAACTTCAAATGTTTCAATCATTTGAACCGCCGATTTTTGACGGTCATCTAATTTAAAATAATCACTATTTTTTTCGCGAATACGTTGAAAAGTAAGCGATGGTTTCCCGTTTTCTAGAAGTTGCACCGCGTTTGCCTCAATTACCACCCCAAAAGATGAGTGCTTTACAAACGTAAAAACAACATCAAATTGTTTTGAATTTATTACTTCCATCGTGCTGTCTTCATCAAATAAACTTGCAAGTTATGCTAGTTTTATGAAAGTATTAATGTTTTTTTGTAATTGACTTACAAAATACACCCTCTAACTCATGGAAAACACGAACCAATTAGATACATTTAATTTGTCTAAAGTTGAAAAATACGAGTTGTTATTCACTTATTGGCAAGGACTTGCAGATTCGGAAGTAGATTGGATTTCGAACACAAGCAATGCAGCAGCGCTTCTAAAAGAAATTTTTGGTTGGTGGTGGGTTGGTTTTTATAGGGTTTATAACAACCACCTCATTTTAGGCCCATTCCAAGGCCCTTCTGCTTGCACAAAAATTGAATATGGGAAAGGAGTTTGCGGGAAAACATGGGAAATTAAGCAGTCGATTGTTGTGCCAAATGTTCATGAATTTGAGGGACATATTGCATGCAGCAGTTTATCGAATAGCGAAATTGTGATTCCTATTTGGAAAAATGATGAAATTTGGGGAGTTTTAGATATTGATAGCATAGATTATGACGAATTCAATGAAATTGACAAACTAAATTTAGAACACTTCACCAATATTTTGAGTAACTATCTATAACCCGAAGATATAATTTGCTGATTTTGCAATTTTTACGCATCTTTGGAAATAACTTATTGGTTAAAAAATGTCGAATCTCGATAAAAACAAGAAAAATATCACCCTGCTTATCATTGTTGCCTCTTTAGGTTATTTCGTTGATATTTATGATCTTATATTGTTCAATATCATCAAAAAAGAGAGTTTAGAATCTTTAAATATTGATTTTAGCACATACGAAACTGTGCTTTTTAGATGGCAAATGGCAGGTATGCTTTTTGGTGGAGTTTTATGGGGTATTTGGGGCGATAAACGAGGGAGAGTCTCTGTTTTGTTTGGAAGTATCCTCATCTATTCGATTGCTAATATTGCAAACGCATTTGTAGAGACACTTTGGGCATACAAAATGTGGCGATTTATTGCTGGTCTTGGACTCGCCGGAGAGTTAGGTGCGGCCATAACTTTGGTTGCAGAGCTCATGCCAATTAAAAAAAGAGGGATTGGCACAATGATCATTGTAACTTTTGGAGCATTGGGTGCCGTTGCTGCATTTATTGTTTCTAATCACGGTGATTCTATAGGATATTTTATTTCTTCTGTAATTGGAAAACCGATTGCTAACTGGCAAGTTGCTTATATTGTGGGGGGTAGTTTAGGTCTTGTTTTACTTGCCCTTAGAGCCAGTACTTTTGAAAGTAGCATGTTCGAAAACTTAAAGGAATCCGATGTAAATAGAGGTAGTTTTTTTAGCTTATTCAAGAATAAAATCATTTTCAAGAAATACATAGCATGTATTGTCATTGGATTGCCAGTTTGGTTTGTGGTGGGAGTTTTGGTTGCATTATCGCATCGATTTTTACCAGCTGAAATTGCGAAAGCAATTCCGAGCAAAGAAATGGTTTTATGGAGTTATGTAGGCCTCTCACTTGGTGATTTGTTCAGTGGCGCTATGTCTCAATTATTTAAAAGTCGCAGAAAAGTTATTATGTTTAACCTCATTGGAATTCTAGTTATGTCATCAATCTATCTTTTTGGTCCAATTGGAAGTGCCAATTATTATAGAGTCATTGCAGTTTTACTTGGTGCAGTTACTGGATATTGGGCGCTTTTTGTAACAAATGCAAGTGAACAATTTGGCACAAATATTAGAAGTACTGTGTCTGCAACTGTTCCAAATTTTGTGAGAGGTGGTGTGATTTTAATCACAGGTGGATTTGAATTTTTCGAGAATTATTTCCATTCAGCAAATATTTCTGCAATAATCATCGGAATAATTTGTGTTTCTCTCGCAATTTGGGGAACTTTGCATATAGAAGAAACATTTCATAAAGATTTGAACTATTACGAAAAATAAATTACCCAATTGAATTCTAAAAACAAACTTTCGTTCATCGAAAAAATAACACTTGCCATTTTAGAAGACACCCCAAAAGGTGCCTTAAATACTCAAAGAGTATTTGCAAGAATTCCTAAAGATGCCAATATTGATAAAGACGCTATATACAATGCGCTATTATCATTAACTCAAAAAAAACTGATTCACCAGCCTTCTAAAGGTCAATTTGCATTTATTAAACCTTCTAAAACGTTAAGAGGTAAATTAATTGCAAGTAGCAGAGGCGAATATTATGTGATTCTAGACAACCAACTCTCCTACTTTATTCCAAGTGTTTTAATTAAACAGTTGCTCCCAGAAGATATCATCCAATGCGAGTATAAAGAAAAGGGGAAAAGAATCGATATCATTCACGTTAAACTTATTGATAGACAGCCCCAAAAAGTTGTTGGTTTTCTCGATGTTTTTGAAAATAATGCCTATTTACTTACAAATCGACAAGGTTTTAAGGACATTAAAATTACTGAATCAATTGACCCAAAATTAGACGGGCAAAAAGCCCTAGTTGAAGTTTATGATTTTCCATTTAATACCAAATATCCATTAGGTAAAATCATAGAAATCTTTGGCAAACCAGGTGAAAATGAAACCGAAATGCATGCCATAGTAGGCGAATTTGGGTTTAAAACTATCTTTCCTGAAAATGTGTTGAATGAAACTGAAGCAATTCACGAGACCATCGATCCCTCAGAAATTAAAAAAAGAAGAGATTTCAGATCAATCACTACGTTTACAATTGACCCCGCAGATGCGAAAGACTTTGATGATGCAATTTCGTTTCAATCTCTGGAAAATGGACATATAAAAATTGGAGTGCACATTGCCGATGTTTCTCACTATGTGAAAACCGGCAATCCTTTAGATAAAGAAGCATTTGAAAGAGGCACATCGGTTTACCTCGTGGATAGAACGATTCCCATGCTCCCAGAAAAACTCAGTAATAACTTATGTTCTTTAAAACCGAACGAAGATAGACTTGCGTTTTCTGTTGAATTTGAGTTGAATGATACACATGAAATTATTGATTCTTGGATTGGCAAGACTGTTATTCATTCAAATAGAAGATTTTCATATGAAGAAGCTCAAGAAAACATAGAAAAACATTCTGGAGATTATGCTGATGAACTTATTCTTTTGAATAAAATAGCTAAGAAATTTGAGGAAGAACGTTTTGATCATGGGGCGCTAAAATTCGAATCTAAAGAACTCAGATTTAGGCTAGATGAAAATAGTGTTCCCCTTGAAGTTTATGAAAAAACACGCTTCGATGCACACAAACTCATTGAAACATACATGCTTTTGGCGAATAAAGAAATTGCTACGTTTGTTTACAAATCAAAAATACCGAATCCTCCTTTCATTTACAGAACTCACGATAATCCACCACAAGAGAAGTTAATTGAGTTTGCTAAATTCTGTAAAATTATGGGTTACCCAATTCAAATTGAAAATGAAAAAGTGATGCGAAAATCTTTTAATTCTCTGCTTGAAAGGGCTGTTGACAAACCGGAATTAAGTGTATTGCAGCAAAGTGCCATTAGAACAATGGCAAAAGCCGTTTACACGGCTTATAAAACTTCGCATTTTGGACTTGCATTTGACTTTTACACCCATTTTACATCGCCAATTAGACGTTATCCAGATTTATTGGCTCATCGAATGTTATTTCAATATTTGAACAATCAACATGCCGATTATTCCGAAGATGTCATTGAATCATTTGCAAAACATTCATCTTTAATGGAACAAAAAGCTGCAGATGCTGAACGTGCGAGTGTGAAATATAAAATGGCCGAACTTATGCAAAAACATGAAGGCGGAATCTTTGAAGCTAGAATTACAGGCATCACAGAATGGGGTATTTATGCCACTGTTTTAGATTTGCATGCTGAGGGACTCATTAAAGTAAGCGAAATACGTTCCGATAGATTTTATTATGTTGAAGACGAAAGAAAACTCGTTGGCAAAAGAACCAAAAGAAGTTTTCATTTGGGTGATATCATTACAATTCAAGTAAAATCAGCAAATCCAATTTCCCGACAAATTGATTATAATTTATACGACTAATGACCAGAATTGAACAATTCCAAAGACATTACAATGATTTTTTAGCGAAAAATCAATTCCAAGGAATCCCTGATAATCTCTACAATCCAATGAACTATATCATGTCTATTGGTGGAAAAAGAGTTCGTCCATTATTAAGTATGATTGGAAATCAAACTTGCAATGGCAGTTTAAATTCAGGTTTAGAAATTGGACATGTAATGGAGGTTTTTCATAATTTCAGTTTAGTTCACGACGATATTATGGATAATGCCGATTTACGAAGAGGAAATGAAACCGTGCATATCAAATGGAATATGCCCACTGCCATACTCTCTGGTGACAATATGTTGGTTAAAGCATATGAATTACTGATTAACTATACTGGTCCTAATAAAGTTGAAATTCTGAAAGCCTTCACACAAACAGCTGCCGAGGTATGTGAAGGACAACAAAACGATATGGATTTTGAATCAATGGACCATGTGGATATTGATTTGTACCTAAAAATGATTCAATAC
Source organism: Chitinophaga pinensis (assembly GCA_945865625.1). Lineage (GTDB taxonomy): Bacteria > Bacteroidota > Bacteroidia > NS11-12g > UBA955 > VMCP01. Next base: position 4,800 of record CAMBFD010000023.1, on the reverse strand, counting down.
AAAACTGCAGTTTTATTAGGCTGTAGCTTAAAATGCGGGGCATTATCGGCAAATTGCGATATTGAAACAAGCAATGTATTTTATGACTTTGCAATCAATATGGGTATGGCATTTCAATTAATGGATGATTACTTGGATACATTTGGAAAATCTGAATCAACGGGCAAAGTTCAAGGAGGCGACATCATTCAAGGTAAGAAAACTTGGTTGTTTTTAAAATCGAAAGAAAATAACATCTTTAAACACTCTGAATTATTCTCAATAACCGATGCTCATGAAAAAACGAATAAAACAATTCAATTCTGGCAGGAAATTGGTTTGGATAAAGAATGTTTACACTTGATTCAAACCTATAATACACAGGCTCAAGAAGATTTAAAAAACCTAGAATCTAAAGGTTATTCTTGTGAAATTTTACTCGAACTCCTAGAATATTTAGGAAGTCGCCAATCTTAATTAATGAATCACCATTACGGTGCCTGTTTTTTGGTAATGTTTATTATCCCAACCATCAAAGTTGAGTAACCAAGCATAGACACCATCAGGAACCTGAACACCATTGATTGTGCCATCCCATTGTTTCTTTTTGTCAAATGAATCCCAAATTTTTTGTCCCCAGCGGTCATAAACTTTCATTGAGTAACCTCTAACAAAAATTGGAGATGTGCCCCATACTTCATTTAATCGATCATCATTTACAGTAAACGCATCGGGAACCCAAACTTCAGGTGGCTGAAACAAATAAATCCAATTGCTTTCGCTCTTCGCATTGTATTGTTTGCCAAAACCTGACTTTTCATGTGCAATGGCCCGATACCAATAGCCACCCCAATCATAATCTAAGTTAATATCTTGAAAGAACCGATTTCGTGGAGATGTATATACGGAAGTAAAAGGTACATCGGCATATTTGCGTTCTAAGACCCAATAATCAACTCCCGAGTCCCAAGCAAGATAATCTGCCCAATTTAAATTAAAATAGTACTGAGGAGCTCCTACAGCGCTCCCTTTGATAATTACATTACAACCTTTGTTACTTGGCTTGCTGATATGGCCGCATTTATCGACAACTAGGATTTGGTAACAAAAAGATTCTTTATCTACGTTGAAACTTGAATCTCTAAAAACTGTATCCTTTATAATGAAATTTGGATTTAAAGGAATTGATCCATTCAGTGGATATTTATAAACTTCAAACTCTTTAAAGTCGGGTTCTGCACTTTTTTCCCAGGTCACATCTACCCTTTTATCTTCAAAAACACTTGCTGAAATTAAATGAACCGGTTCAATCGAATTATTTAGTTCTCTAATGGTACAAAAAGCATTTAAAGGCCAAACCTTTAAATTACAAACATTCACCCCAATGATTGCGTAACAATAGTTATTTTTTTTTGGAGAAACTACATTGTTATCTAAAAAAGAACCAGCCGTATTTGTATAAATTGTATCGATAATTTGTTTCGTACCATTTGGATTTGTTCTTTCCAACAAGAAGTACTTGAAAAAAATTGTTGGTATAGTTATTTGTGGCCAAGAAACCTTCATTTGTGAAGTTTGTCTATCATAACTAACGCAAATGGCATCAGGCGGAATGACCCTTGGTGGTTCTTCCACTAAGATTGATAGAATGGCATAGGTGGTGTCGGCCTTAGGACAACCACAATCGATGACTGTAACCAATAACTTAGCGGTATCTTTAGAAAAACTTGAACATTTAGTATTCCAAAACAGGTTCAATTTTGCATGATTAATTGCACTAGAAGTAATCACCTGTGCTGTATCATTTAAGGACATTCCTCCTCTATTTAACCAACGATATTGTAATTTTACGGTATCGAATACGTCTCTATCATAAGCAATATGAACACTCGAAATCAACTGATTTGCAGTAACCTTTATAAACGTATCATTCATAAATGGTTTTTTATTTAGGTTTTCGAAATCGATTTTAAAGAGGGCATTATTACAATTATTGCTGTTCATTGTAGGACTGTATGCACCTTTAGTTATAGGAAACAAACCATTTTGCCTACATCCAGCACAAACAGACTGATAAATGATTCCTTTTTTATCGAACCTACTTGTTCCTCCATCCACATGTTCTTCCGCTTTTCTTGATCCAGTACTCACACCACCAAAATAGGTTGCAAATGCCAAATCATACATGTTTTTTGAAAATACCGCTATGTAAAAATCACTACCATCGGTGTTTGTTTGGAGTGCGTCTTTTGTAATTGTTAAATTCTTGGTATTCCCGATGTTTCTGTGATTCTTTGGGTTTCCAGTGTTCATATCATACAAAGCAGTGTTTGTAGTTCCTCCCCATCCAGAAATGAAAATACGTTCACAACGATCAATTAAAAATGCTGAAGGACTAATATTGGGCATATTTCCATTCGCACCAAATGTTGTTTGAATTTGAATTTGAGTTAAATCTTGACTATGCTTGGTAATGAATTGACCAGTATTGGGCTGATTAAATCGGGAATTTACGATTGGTAAAACTCCTTCTGTTTGTCCAAAAATATATGGATTACCAGACAAATCGGTTTGAACAAAATGAGCTTGTTCATAAACATTGGTCCCATAATACTTGCCAGCGATTAAAGCTCCCGTAAATTTATCTAATCGAACCAACAGTCCGTCGACATCACCTAATGGTGAATTTAGCCAGACACTCGAAAACTTAGTTTTTAAGCCAACTGAATTTGTACCACCCGCACAGTATAAATCATTGTTTTTACCCAATGCCAAACCATAAAACGCATCAAAATATTTATCGTTATCACCAATAAGTTGAGACCAATTTAAGTTTGTTAAGTCTGATTTTAATGAAAATGCTACGGCATCTTCTTCAACAGTATTGATATTTGATACGCCAGTATAAGGAAAATCAGGTGAATAGGTATTTCCGCAAACATAAATATTTTTATTGTCTGTAATAATTTCGCCTCTAAATTCATCAGCGTAATTATAAATTAATGGGTAATCATCAACTGAATTTACACTTCTATCTGCACCCACACCATCTTGACCACTACCACCAATAAAAGTACTTGCTAAAATTTGAGTCCCAAGGGGATTAATTTTGATGACAAAAAAATCGTATGACCCATTAAATGTTGGATCATAAGCCTTTAACGTTGCTGGGAAATCAAAACTTTTGGTTGTACCCATAACAAATAAATGATTCAAAGAATCTACCACCATTGAATGTGGTTGTTCATTGTCTGAACCTCCCAAATATGTACAATATTCTAAAAGATTTCCTTTAGAATTGAACTTCAATAATGCGATGTCTCTATTTCCACCATACCCTAATTCTTCGGGCTTTCCACCTCCAAATTTCATCTGAAATGCCCCAGTTGTTACAGGTAAACCCGTAGCAAAAACTGTCCCTCCAGAATATCCATTGCCTAAATCATCATAAGTACCAGTACAACCAAAATTATCGGCCCTAGAACCGCTGTACGTGCTAAAAACCAAAACTGGATCTACCACAATTTTCTTGTTTCTTCTGCCAAATTTATTTGTATTGAGGGTATATCTGATTTTGTTTTGACTCAGTGAATATTGACAATCAATTTCGTTGCGCGGTTGATTCTTTTCATAGACCAAAGGAATTGATTCAACCCAATTTTGAATTGTTGTTTCAAATTCCAATTCGGTATTTGACTTTAAATGAACATTGGCTCCAATGACTTCAATTTCGACTTGGTTTAATTTTGAGGGACTACAAATCCAATTGTATTTAATTCCACCTTGAGAAGCAATAATTTCCAAATCAACGCCATCATAGATTTCATTTACAATCATTGATGAAAATAAATAGATATTCGAAGCCCATTTACTTGCATCATTTCCCTTTATATAATTGATATAATGATTGCTTTTAGAGCCTGTATATTGAACGTTATTGATTTTACCATTCACAAACTTTAATTGAACTGCATGAGAAGGTATTTCTGCATTTTCAGTGTTTCTATCATGGAGATCCATGATTTTGTCAGTATTCCAAAAATGAAACCACAATCCATCGTCACACAACCATACATTCCCAATATTTAATGCAGCGAATGCCTTTACTTTTGATGGAAATTGTCCTTTATTCTCAACAAATATTTCAGATTGTGCGAACATAGTTTTCGCAAACAATTGAAATACGATGAATAACAAAAGACAGGTTTTTCTCATGAACAAGTACAAATTTCGTTTAAAATATGCACGTTTCTTAACATAGACACCAAAAAACCAATTAAAGTTTTCTCATAATTCGCAAATTTTAAGATATAAGTTTACCTAAATTTGCATTTTATGAGGATCGTTTTTTTTGGCACCCCAGATTTTGCTGCCCATTCACTTGAAAGAATTGTGAATGAAGGATTTAATGTGGTTGCAGTTGTAACCGCTACAGACAAACCTGCAGGACGAGGCAGACAATTAAAATCGAGTGAAGTTAAAAATTGTGCCATTAAATTAAATATTCCCGTTTTACAACCCACCAATTTAAAGTCTTTAGATTTCATAGACGATTTGACAAAACTCAATGTTGATTTGGGAGTTGTCATTGCGTTTAGAATGTTACCAGAAGCAGTTTGGTCGGCTCCAAAACTAGGAACCATTAATTTACATGCGTCTCTGCTTCCTAATTACAGAGGTGCTGCCCCTATTCAACATGCAATTATTCAGGGCGAAAAAATAACTGGGGTTTCGACTTTCTTTTTAAAACATGAAATAGATACTGGCGATTTAATTGATCAGACGGAAGTAGAAATTGAACTTACAGAAACTGGTGGAACA
>CAMBFD010000022.1 GCA_945865625.1 Chitinophaga pinensis | reverse complement strand
GCCTAGCCGCTCGGCCATCCGACCTTTTCAGGGCTGCAAATATAATTAAAATCTCGGCAAATTGAAAAAATAATTAATTTAAATTGTTTCAAATTAATGACCTCCGTTAATGATTTCACCATCAGCCATTTCGATAATCCTGTCGGTTTTAGAAGCAAATTCGGGATCGTGTGTAACAATTAATAGTGAGGTGTTGATGCTCGAAGTGAGTTCCTTGAAAATATCAAAAACAATACCCGCATTTTTGGAATCTAAATTCCCAGTAGGCTCATCGCCCATGATGATACTTGGGTTATTTATGAGTGCTCGGGCTATTGCCACCCGCTGTTTTTGTCCCCCAGAAATTTGAGAAGCCATTTTAAGTGATTGATCTTGAATATCGAGTAGTTTGAGTTTTTCCATTGCATCGTATTCAATTTCTGCCTCACTTTTTCTGCCCAATTTCAAAGCCGGCATCATTACGTTTTTCAATACCGAAAATTCAGGGAGTAAGTAGTGAAATTGAAATACAAAACCTATGTGTTCATTGCGAACCACAGCCAATTCATTGGGCGTAAGTCCGCTGAGTTGTTGATTGTTTAAATACACTTGGCCAGTGTAATCTGTGTCCATCGTACTCAAAATATATAGTAAAGTGCTTTTTCCACAGCCCGATTTTCCCATGATTGAAACAAATTCACCTTGATTCATGGTGAATGAAATATTCTTTAATACTTGAATTTCAACAGGGTCGTGAAAATATTTATTGACGTTATTGACTTTAATCAGTGGTTCCATGGTTATTGTCCTCTAATAATTTCAACAGGATCAATTTTGCTGGCTTTTCTTGCTGGTAAATAACCTGCAAAAAATGTGGTAATGAGTGCAAAAATGGAACCTATTAGGTAATACAAAGGATTAAAATTCACAGGAAACGTTTTGATGGTTGGAATGGCTTGAGTTTCGAATGGAGAAATGCTAATGAGATATGAAACGCCTAATCCCATTAAAAGGCCAAGCGCACCGCCAATAATTCCGATTAAAAGTGCTTCATAAATGAAAATCCGTTTTACATCATTTCCTGAAAATCCAGTGGCTTTTAAAATGGCAATATCTGCCATTTTTTCGTAGATCATCATGTTTAAAATATTGTAAATTCCAAATCCAGCCACAATTAATAAAGTAATTGAAACGGCGTAAGTGATGATATTTCGGATGCTTGTACCCGTTTCGAATTGGGCATTTGCTGTTTTAATATCAACGGCATTGATGTTGTTGTTGTGAACAATTTCATCGGTCATTGGTTTTGCCAATTCAATGTCAAATAGTTTTACACTAATATCTGTTACATAATTGCTAGATTCTCCAGCAGCTTTTTGGGCAGTTTTGATGTTGCAATAACTTTGTAATTTATCTATATCAGCCAACCCACTTTGGAAAAATCCCACAATTTTAAGTCGTACCGTAGATCCATTTTGCGTCACCATTTGAACATAATCACCCACTTTTAAGGAGAGCTTTTCTGCCACCCCAATTCCAATAATTACGCCATTGTCGTTGCTTTCTAAATCTTGAGGCGTTCCATTTACAATGTATTGTTGAAAATTGTATAAACGGGTTTCTTCAATTACGTTGATGCCAATTAGATTCCCATTTAATAAGATATTCCCTGATTGATAAAAGATCCTTGTAGATACTTGTGGAGTTACACCTTTCACCCTTTTATCTATTCTCAAGGCGTTTATAATGCCTTGATTGTTTAAAATACTTGCTTGAGAGTTTTTGGGTTTGATTGAATGCACCACATTCATTTTATTTTTGTAGGCTTCGTTGAGTTCAATGGGTTGGTTTTCACTCTGTTTTATTTCGTTGTAAATGCGAATGTGTGGAGTTCTGTTTAAAATCAATCCATCCAATAAACCATTTAAACCGGTCATAAAACTTACCAAAATAATAAAAGTACCAATTCCAAAAGTAACTCCCAGTGCAGCAATTGCCGACTGTTTCTTTCTTGCCCATAAATGGGTTTTAGCGATATCAAATAAGACAGATTTGGCCATTATGGTTTCATCAAAACTGTATTGGCATCAATACCCGATAAAATTTCAATATGCGTGAAATTCCGGAGTCCTGTTTTTACCTCAATATTACCATCTTTGGTTTTAACGTATTTATTGTCAATTAAATATGTTAATGGGATAACATTTGCCTGCTTTTTTGTATTGGTTATAATATTTGCCTCGGCGGTTAATCCAGGGTATAGTTTAGGTGTATTTTCCGCAAAAATGGCTTCGATCTTAAATGATTGAGTTTTTGGATCTAATGAAGGATAAATTTTTGAAATTTTAGCCTTCAATGTTTGTTTATAAGCTTCTAACTTTACAATAACCATTTGACCTAGATTGATTTTTGAAATGTCGGCCTCATCAATTTCCATTTCCAATAAAAATTGTGTGGCATCGCCGATAACCGCAAATTCTTGTTGCGGTAAAACCATTTCTCCAATTTTATAAGGAAGAACATAAATTTTACCATCAATAAAGCTATTTACAGTAAAGTCTTTTGTGTTTTTACGGGCAATTTCTATGTTGTTTTGAGCTTGAGCTTTCGAATACTTGTAAATTGAAGATTGCGATTTTAACTTCTCCGAAATTGACGAAACCGTATTTTTAGAAGTTTCAAACTTTAGTTTAAATGATTCTAACTGATTTAATGTTCCAATGCTGTTTGCATATAGACGCTGCTGACGGATATAATTGATTGAATCGAGGCTACAAACTTTCTGGGCTGTTTGAAATTGCAATTTAATGTCCCTCAAAAGTGATTCATTGTCTTTCGAAATTTGGAAGGCCATTTCTGCATTGTGAAGGCTCAATTCCGGCGCTGTATTTTCCAATTGCGCAATTGATTGACCCGCTTTAACTATATCACCTTCAGTTACAAAATAATTCAATAACTTCCCACCTACAGAAAATCGTTGGCTATACTGATTGAACGATTTGATTTTTGCGCTTGCATAAACAGATTCCACGATGTCTGTTTGAGAAGTTTTTATTGTTTCACCATTGTTTTTACAAGAGAAAAGTAGGGTTGCTAGAACAGAGAATAAAGCAATTGATTTCATTTGTTGCAAATTACGGATAATTGAGGTTGAATGAATATGATAATTGTCACATTTCCCAAACCAATTGACCATTAATGTAAGTTTTTAAAATTTTTGCTTTTTGAAGGATATTTGGTTCAGCCTCTAAAATGTCAGTATTCATTTCAATAAAATCGGCAAATTTCCCTACTTGTAAGCTGCCTTTCAATGATTCTTCGAAGTTTGCATAAGCGGCCCAAAGGGTCATTCCTAACAAAGTTTCTTTTCTTGAGAGGGCTTGCGAGGGAATAAAAGATGTTTTTAACTGACCTCCAATATCTTTTCTTTGCGTCGCGGCATAGAATGTAGCCAATGTTGAAATATTTTCAACTGGGAAGTCGGTTCCTAGCGCCAATATCTTTGAATATTTTATCAAGTTTTTATAGGCATATGCACCTGTCATTGGGTTGTAAATGTTTTTATTTCTTTTGGATTGTGCAGTGTCGATACATAATCTCGACAGCGCCCAAGGTGCATCCGACGTTGCATGCGTTGGTTGGATGCTGGGAATGATACTTCTCTCCGACAATACTTTCATATCTTTTGGAGAAACAATTTGCGCATGTTCAATTCTCCACCTTAAATTTTGATCAAAAGGAATTAGTTTTTTGAAGCTTTTGATAACCAAAGAATTGGCGCTATCGCCAATGGCATGTACACAAACTTGATAATTTTTTTGACGCAATTGGGTACACCAAAGTTCAAACTCATTCATATTGAGTAATTGTAGGCCGTGATGTCCGAGGCGATCGCAATAATCATTTTTCAATAAAGCACCTCTTGAACCAAGAGCACCATCTAAATAGAACTTCATACTTCTTACATTCAACATTGTGTTTTCATAATAAGGATTGTTTGGAGACATCAATATTTTTTCAATGTTTTCGAGGTTATATCTCATCATTGCATAAACTCTAAGGTTCATTTTTCCGGAGGTTTGAAGTTTGTTGATGTATTCAATATCACTGTATTCCAGCCCAGCTTCATCAATTGTAGTTAACCCGTTTGAATATACTTGCTTAAGTCCTTTTTTAACGGCCTCATTCATTGTTTCTTCATCGAGCTTAGGGATTTGCGAGGTAATCCAATCGGCGGCGTTATCGATAAAAATTCCGGTTGGTTTTCCAAATTTATCTTTCACAATTTCACCACCAGAAATGATGGTATCGAGATTCAATTTCAGTGTTTCTATTGCTTTTGAATTGACCCAAACCGCGTGTCCGTCAACCCTGCTTAGACAAACAGGCCGTTTTGGAACAGTTTTGTCCAAGATTTCTTTTGAGGGAAATTCGTTAGATTTCCATAAGTTTTGGTCCCAACCTCTGCCAACAATCCACGTGCGTTTGGTTTTTCGAGCAAACTTTTTAGCCATTTTGGCTATTTTGGCAGGATTATCTATGCCAAATGCATTTAATTCCTTAGTTCCACGACAATATGCCAAAAAATGACAGTGAGCATCAATAAATCCGGGGTAAAGAATTCCTTTGTGATGAATTATTTTTGCATTTTTATATTTGGTCTTTGCATTATTTATGCTTCCTGTGAAAATAATTGAACCACCATGTATGGCGAAGGATTCAATTGTTGACATTTGGCTATCAGCAACATATATCTTTTTTGCAGTGTGTATTTCAATTTGCGATTGCGCAAAAACAGGGTTTTTTGACAAACACAATATGAAAATAACAATATAGCTAAACAATAAATTGGTATAATTTTTGTTTTTCAAAAAGAAGATGTGAACTTTGTTATACATAGAATACAAATTTCACAAAATATTTGACTTATTTAACGATTATGAAAAAAATTATATTTGCAGTTTTAGCTTTGGTGGTGGTATCGGGGTCTATTGGATATTATTTATGGACAAAACCATCTGAATTTGTGAGTGACGGAGATGCGGATTTCAAGCAAACGATACCTGCTTTAATCAAAGAATCTCAGGAATTGAAAGATTCTATATTTAGTTCAAAATACAACGGTAAATCTGTTGAATTTGATGCAGAGGTCGAAAGTATCACAGAAAATGGTATGGGTAAAACATTGGTTTTGAAAAGTGGGGTTGAAGATTTTATTATCAATGCCAATTTTCATGAATCGAATATTGAAAAACTACAAAAAATTGTAGCTGGCGATAAAGTTAAACTTCAGTGTGAATGCAGTGGTGTAACTAAACCAGAATCAGAAGACGATTTATTGTCGGAAGTCGTTTTGAATTTTACACGTTGCGATTTAAAATAAAAGTTTAAAAATATGAAAAAAATAATTTTAACCCTTGTTTCGGTAATTGCCATTTCGGTAAATGCCCAAGTTTTCAATACTTCTACTGGAAATGTAAATTTTGTAAGTAAAACAAAATTCGAGGAGTTTTCGGCTACCAATAGTCAAGTTTCTGCGGCTATTTCTGCAGATAAAGGCGTGATTCAATTTAAAGTTCCTGTGAATTCTTTCCAATTTGAAAAAGCTTTAATGCAAACACATTTTCAAGAGAATTATATGGAGTCAGCTACATTCCCTACAAGTACTTTTAAGGGAAAAATCAAGGATTTGACTTCGGTGAAATTCAATACAGACGGAGTTTACGATGTTGTGACTGATGGGTCTTTTGAAATGCATGGCGTAACTAAAGAAATTTCAGTACCAGGTAAAATTACCGTAAAAGGATCTTCCTTAAAATTAAATGCTGATTTTACAATATTATGTTCTGACTATGAAATTAAAATTCCTAAGAATAATGTCAGTTCAGTATCAAACTCAATCAACATTTCTGTTGATTGCAGTTTGAGTCCTAAAAAGAAAAAATAATGATGAATTCGAAAACTTTCTTCGGAACATTGTTGCTTGGGGGGGGTGTTTTATTATCTTTTTTCATAGGCTCTTGCAAGCATGAGAATTTGGATACAATCAATGGGGATAGCATCTGTTTTGAACGCGATATTCTGCCAATTTTTGTTTCAAATTGCGCAATGTCTGGATGTCATGACGCAACAACACATGCCGATGAATACGATTTATCGAATTACACAGCAATATTATCGAAAGGTATTAAACCAGGAAATCCAAATGATTCTGAAATTTGGGAAGTCATTCAAGAAAATGAAATGCCCCCAAATGGAGCATTAACCCGAGAACAAAAATCATATTTGAAATCTTGGATTGCAGCTGGAGCTAAAAATGGTATCAATTGCGTTGTTCAATGCGATTCAAATGTTTTCACCTACAGCGGTGCTGTTTCTAAAATCATGAGCAATTGTATCGGATGCCATTCTGGAAATAATGCTTCAGCGCAGGTTAATTTATCAAATCATGCAGGTGTGCAAACAGTTGCATTAAATGGCCGTTTAATGGGCTCTTTATTGTCAAAAGCGGGCTTTGCTTCAATGCCTCCATATGGATCACCTCGTTTAACCAGTTGCCAAATTACCCAACTCAATAAATGGATTGGAAATGGTTGTAAAAATGATTAAACAATTGTTCTGGGGAATTGCAATTGTTTTTGGAATTTCTGCTTGCTATTACGACAAAGGCGAAGAATTATATGGTAAAAGCCAATGTGTAACAACAAATATAACATATACCAAAGACATCTCTGTTTCGGTAAACCAATCTTGTGTGGGATGCCATGGAGCTACGGCACCATCAGCCGGAATTTCGCTACATGATTATACTTCAGTTGTTGAAAATGTGAAAAATGGAAAATTTGTTGGCAGCGTAAAACAAGATGGTACAGCTTCCAATATGCCGAAAGGCGGAGGGAAATGGAGCACTTGCAATATTTCTAAACTAGATGCCTGGATTCAAGGTGGGTATAAGCAATGAGAATTAAAATTATATTCTTGATGATTTTAGGTTGGGTAACAAGAGTCGATGCTCAAGTGAATACTGATTCATCAGCAAATATTGAGCATTTATTACTTTTAGAACCTGAACCATTTTATCAATTACCATTGTCAGATTTGGAAATACAGTCTAAAACATTGAGAATTGTAAATTTACATTCAACTACTGTTTTGCCTAAAGGCTCTTTTGAATTAGCCATTCAACATCGGTTTGGTGCATTGGAGGGCGGAATTGATAAATTATGGGGAATTGATAATTTAAACAGTATGCGTGTGGGATTTGATTACGGAATTACAAATGATTTCACGGCGGGTATTGGGAGAAGTAGCCTGAAAAAAACATTTAATGGTTACGTGAAATACAAACTCATAGGCAGTCAGATTTCTAAATTTAACTTAACCTATTTGGCAGATATGGCCATTGATGGTAGGGCAGAATCAGATTGGGGATTAAATCCTTTATTTACAACACATCGATTGATATATACGCATTCATTGCTTTTGAGTTATAAGGTTTCTGATAAATTATTTGTAGGATTGAATCCTACCTTGGTGCATTTAAATTATGTACAAGAAACTGCCATGAGCAACGATATTCCGGTGATTGCTGGATACATAAGGGTCGGAGCAACAAAGCATTTGAATTTCACATTAGAGGCAAGTCAGATTGTAGGATTAGGACTCACTGTCCCTCAAAAAGAAAATCCTTCAGTTGGTATTGGGGTTGAATATTTTACGCCGAATCATGCCTTTCAAATTAGTTTATCAAACACAAGGAGCTTCAATGAACCGTATTTCATGGTGGAAGATAGTCCCTCGAATGCAATCAATCAATTTTGTTTGGGTTTTAACATTGTAAGAAGATGGTAATCAATAAAATAAAATTCACAGTTGTTTGCTTATTCATCTTGTTTGTACAACCAATTTTCGCGCAAGATGATGATTTGTTGGGAGATGATGCGAGTAACGCCGGTCCAGAATATGTTGATTTTGCTTTCAAAACCACAAAAGTTGTGAATTTGCAAAGCATTGAAATGTTAGCTGCTGGAGTTTTCGATTTTAAAATGAATCACAGATTTGGTTCAATTAACAATGGGGCAATCAATGCGTTTGGATTGGATTTTGCAACCATTCGTTTTGGTGGCGAATATGGAATCAATAAAAATTTAATGGCAGGAATTGGTAGAAGCAATTTAGGCGATTTGAAAAATGTTGATGCATATTTTAAATACCGAATTTTGCGCCAAGTGAAGGGAAATAAAATGCCATTAACGGCGATGGTATTTTATGGAATTGAAAATAAAATTGGACCTGTATATAATCAATTAGAATATACAAATAGATTGACACATACGGCGCAATTGATTATTGGTAAGAAAGTTTCTGATGGATTTAGCTTTCAACTGTCTCCAACTGTTGTTTGGGGAAATATGTTTGGTGTAACATATTCAAATATTGCTTTTGGTATTGGAATGCGCCAGAAATTAACCAAAAGAACCACCCTGAATTTGGAGTATATTCCTGTGTTAACCAACAATGACTATATTCAAAATAGTTTATCGGTAGGATTTGATATTGAAACTGGGGGTCACGTTTTCCAAATCCATTTTACGAATAGTAAAGGGTTAAATGAGGCACAGTTTATTGCAAATACAAGGGAAACTTGGGATACTTATGGAATTCGCTTTGGATTTAATTTGTCTCGTGTGTTTACAATTGTAAAACCAAAGAATTAATAAATACCATATTGATATGGATTCCCATTGAATCTGTAGATAGCAATAGGAACACGCTGAATCGAAGGATTTGAAGTTTCAACAGTAATTCTCAATTCACTGTTTTGATTCCAATTGGGGATATCCGATAGCTTTAAAACATGATATGCAATGCCAAAACCCGCATTCCAAAAATCAGCGCAATGGGTATATCTAAAGTCAATCTGTTCTGGGTGCTCTGATTTTGAAAATAAAGACGATTCATGGTTGATTATGGCCGTTACGATTTTAGCATCACTCATGAATTCGTTTTTGTCCATTTTAATGACAATTAAATCATTTGGCTGAATTGCCGCTTTAACCAGGCTGTGATTGTTTACAATATACTTACCAAAATTATCACTCGAAAAAGAATAGGTATAATTAATGTTAGTCGATTGTAAAGTTTCATTTGCTAACATGAACGGAAATCGGTTCAGGTTTTTATGAATTTTAGTTAAATAATGAGTATCGTTTAATGCAGTAATATTGAACTCATCTATTTGACCGCCAATGTAATGTGAATTTATTATAGAATTTGGAAAGTAATCATAAAGCAATGGTCGAAGGACCGGATTTGTACCTGCGTTCGACATAAACCGCAATGTAGATTTACCCCTTATTTTTTTGAGGGATAAAAACAGATCATGCAAATTCCACTTGTTCTGAGACATCATCCAGATATTTTCGGAAGTCAATAAATTTAAACTTGTGTTGATTTTATTTTGATGAAATTGGAAAATATCATTTGGCCCATCAATAAAATTAAAAGTTTTTGAGTTTAAAGAAGCATTTAAAGTTGCAATTTGACTTGCATATACGTCTTTAACTTCAATGTCAAAACGGTGTTTGATGGCAAAAATCTGAAACACTGAAATTGAGCCAACCAGAGACATTGCAAAAATGAAAATGTATTTTGGGATGCTCTGGAAAAAGTATCCAATGCCAAGTATAAATAAAGGAGCAGCAAAAAACAATACATTGTTTTGTAAAACTGGCTTTGAATAAATTGAATAAGTGTATCCAATCATCATTGGTAAAAACCAGAGAAGTAATAAAAGAAATGCAATTCCGAAATTCTGACTAGTTTTAAGTTTTCGAATAAAATAGATTCCCGTAAAAATGAAAAATAGCACAAAAAGACAAAGTGTTGGTGATCCATTGAAATGATAAATGAGATGATTCCAAAAGAAGGACGGACTTGGTTTTCCTAGCCAATCTAAACCGCCAATTTTTAAGTGATTCCAAACAATGCTTATTTGAGGAATCCCCAATAGGCAAAACAACCAAAACGATTTGAGCAATTGCCTTCTTTTCAATGGTTGCAGAATAAAGATCGACAAACACAATAATCCAACGGTTAATGTAGCAAAATAATGCGAATAGAAAGCGCCAGCAATACTGAAGCTGAGTAAAATCCATCTAAAACGGGTCAGTTGAGTCTCTTTTTCGGCCACATTCAATAGATACAAACTCAACAATGTAAATAACTGTCCGAAAATATATGGCCTCACCCAAAGTGATAAATCTACTTGCCACCAAAGGGTTGCCATGCAAAGCATTGCAAAAAATGCGGATTTTTGATTGAATATTTTCCGCGAAATTGCAAAAACTAAAACAACGTTTAAAATTCCAATGATTGCTGTAATAATTTTTAATGGCAATGGGTTATTCGAGAAGAGTTTGATCCAAAACCAAATAAATGTTTGAACCCCTGCTGGATGTCCATCAATTAAAATCCCATTTTGAATATGTTGATTCCAGGTGAGTGCATTTTGGGCTCTAAAAATCGCACTTAACTCATCGGAATCAAACTGAAACTGATCAATTTTATAAAATCGCAGGAAAAAAGCCAACCCTAAAATCAAGCCAAAGGGTAGTGCATTAAAGATCTTTTCCTTTGGAAATGGCATTAGGTTTTTTGCTTGTTTTTTTGAGCTGAAGGGAACAATATGTTATTTAGAATTAATCTGTATCCGGGACTATTGGGATGCAAATTTAAATCGGTTGCTTGCTCGCCAACCAAATGCTGGTAATCTTCTGGGTCGTGTCCCCCAAAAAACGTCCATGTCCCTTTACCCATGCTACCATGGATGTATCGAGCTTCGTTGATTAGGGCATTTTCGCCCATCACCAAAACATCACTTTTGACCAATTCCTTATTAAAAGCTGTTGTTTGCCCCATGAAACCTTTGATGGTTCTTGTGTGATTTTGACATAAAATGCTTGGAATTAAATCCCATTTTGCCGAATAATCAAATAAAGTGAAAAGGTCTGTTTCTTCGTTTACCCCTCGCTCCATTGGGTTTACATCGATATTGCTAAATTCATATACATAAGGATCACTTTCCAAAACAAAATTTTTGAAAGCAAAACATTGCGTGTAATCTAATTTTTGTTGCGCATTGCGATCTGAAGGATCACCGTCGAACATAATTTCACAAATGTCGGTGTTTTGGGCAGCAAGTGAAATGTCATAAGTGTCAGTTGCACTGCACATTGCAAAGAGGAATCCTCCACCTAAACAGAAGTCTCTAATTTTAAGAACAACATTTTTTTTAAGTTCACGAACCGATTTATAACCATGTTTGCGTGCCATATTTTCGCCCTCTTTGACTTCTGCTTGATACCAAGGTGCTGTTGAATATGAGGAGAAGAATTTCCCAAATTGGCCTGTGAAATCTTCGTGGTGTAAGTGTAACCAATCATAGTCAACGAGTTTGCCATCAAGAACTTCATCATCGAAAACCACGGTATATGGAATTTCTGCATAGCTTAATACCATTGTCACCGCATCGTCCCAAGGCTGTTTTGTTTTGGGAGAGTAAACGGCAATTTTTGGGGCATTTAAAAGCTTCACCATATTCATATTTACGGAAGGATCGGCAATTGTGCTTTCTATACCACTGGCCTCTGAATTGGTAATGATTTCAAAACTAATTCCTCTTGTTTTACATTCAGTTTCAAGGATATTGGTGTAGGGCGACATAAAACTACCGCCTCTATAATTTAGGAGCCAAGTAACTTCTGTTTTTTGTTTCTCGAGCAACCAAAATGCAATGCCATATGATTTTAAATGATTCTTTTGGGATTCATCCATTGGAATGAGAATTTGATTTGCTCTGGCAAGCAAAAACATCCCTCCGAAAAATAAGATAAAAAGAAAGCGTTTCAATTTGAATTGTATTTTAAAAATCATTTATAAGAGCGAAAATAAGCTTCGTTCTCGTATTTTTGCTAAGTGTTTGTAGAAATAACTGATATAATCGACGAATCACCTAGGGTAAAGCGATTTGTATTGAGCACTTTAGATGGCTCGGGTATTGAATTTTTACCAGGCCAATTTGTAACAATTTACAATCGCAGGTTACCTGAATTTTCGAATACCCGAAGTTATTCAATTGCTTCGTCGAATACTTGTTCAAATTCAATTGAACTATGCATCGCATTGAATGAAAATGGGTTGTTTACGCCTTGGCTTTTCCAAATAAATAAAGGAGAACAATTGGAAATTTCAGAACCGCAAGGCCAATTCATTTACAAGCAAGAATATGCACAATTTCCAAATGTTTTTGTTTGTACAGGAACGGGTGTAGCCCCGTTTTTAAGTATGATTAAAAGTGCTTTAAACAATGGCGAAAGCTCGGTTTATCTGGTGTTCGGAAATCGAAAATTTGGTGATATTTTATACCGTGAATATTTTGAAAGTTTAAGTGTTGAATATCCTAATTTTCATTTTGTGCCTGTTTTAAGTCAAGAAGATTCAATTGTAAACAAAGGATATGTACATGAATATTACGCATCAATTTTGAGGGATATTGGAGGCGATGCCAGAATTTTTGTTTGTGGGTGGAAGAATATGTGCAGTGAAACGCGAGACAAATTGAAACAAATGGGATACAATCGTAGGCAATATTTTTTTGAGCAATACGATTCGTAGGGGATAGAATGATTAGAGGGTTTAGAGGGAAAGAATTGCAAAAAACGCAAATAATTTTGTGATATGTGATTAAACTCTTATTATTGCAATCGATTTGAGGAGTATAAGGGTTTTTCCCTGAGGCTTTTTTCCCTTCTAAGGAATTTATTCAATCAAATAAACCAACTAAAATTATTTTTTTCGTTATCACAAGATATGGCAAATACACCGGATCTCGGTAAAATGAGTGTTGCAGACCTGCGTACAATGGCAACTGCATTAGAATTACAGGGCATTGAAAAATTTAAAAAGCCCGAATTGATTACAGCAATTGAGAAAATTGCAAAAAATGATAGTCAATCAAATAACCCTGAAATTTCAGTTTCGAAGGAGGTAGCCTTTGAAGAAAGTTCAAAGCGTAAACGCGTGCCTGTTTCTGAAAGTTTGCCAATTCAGCCAAAAGAAGTAAAATCAAATGGGATAGAAGATGTGGCAAAAGCCATTCAATCTGAAAACCAAACAAATGGTGATGGTGATAAAGAGAAGAGAAATTTCAGAGAGCGGAGAAATAAAAATAAAAACAACGCTTCCAATGAAATAATTGCGGAAATAAATCCTGTGGTTTCGAATGAAGTTCCAAAAGCTGAAACTTCTGATTCACAACCCAATGGAAATAAAAATCCACGCCATCACAACCCTAATCAGAATCCAAATCAAAATCCTAATAACCGTCAACCCAATCATCCGAGGAACGAGAATAGGAATAATAAAAATAATAACAACAATAACAACAGACCTCCACAAAAGAATAATCCTTTAGAAAATTCAGAATCTGTTGTTGAGCCAATAGAAAAACCACAACCACCAAAAGAAACTGAAGATGAAAAACGCAAACGCGAAATTTTAGCTCAGTTGATGGAGATGGAAGGAGTAGTGTATACACAAGGAGTTTTAGAAACGGTGCCCGATGGCTATGGATTTTTGAGATCCCCAGACTATAATTATTTGGCGTCGCCAGATGATGTATATGTTCCTGGGTATATGATTAAACAAAACGGTCTTAAAGTTGGAGATACAATCAGGGGAAGTATTCGTCCCCCAAAAGACAATGAAAAATACTTCTGTTTGGTGAAAATAGAATCTGTAAATGGCAAAACACCGGAGGAAGTAAGAGACAGGGTTGCTTTTGAACATTTAACTCCATTGTTTCCAGATGAAAAATTGAATCTTTGCGACAATTCAAAGAATTACCCGAATAGAATTATTGATTTGGTTTCTCCAATTGGGAAGGGACAAAGGGGATTAATTGTAGCGCAGCCCAAAACGGGTAAAACATGGTTATTGAAAGGAATTGCAAATGCAATTGCTGCCAATCATCCAGAGGTTTATATGATAATCTTGCTTATCGATGAGCGTCCTGAAGAGGTCACAGATATGGCTCGAAGTGTGCGCGCTGAAGTTGTTGCAAGCACATTTGATGAACCTGCTGACAAGCATGTAAAATTAACCAATATGGTTTTGGAAAAAGCAAAACGATTGGTAGAATGTGGACATGATGTTGTAATTTTATTGGATTCAATTACGCGATTGGCAAGGGCTTACAATACGGTTCAACCAGCATCGGGTAAAATATTGTCGGGTGGTGTAGATGCAAATGCATTGCATAAGCCTAAGAGATTTTTTGGTGCAGCAAGAAACATTGAAAATGGGGGTTCCTTAACAATTATTGCCACTGCTTTAACAGATACTGGTTCAAAAATGGATGAAGTAATTTTTGAAGAATTCAAAGGAACTGGCAACATGGAATTGCAATTGGATCGTAAATTGGCAAATAAACGTATTTTCCCTTCGATTGATATTTTAGCATCAAGCACCAGAAGAGAAGATTTATTGATTGATAAAGTTTCATTGCAAAGAATGTGGGTACTGAGAAATCATTTATCAGATATGAACCCAGAAGAAGCCATGAATACGTTCTTGAGATACATGCAAAACACGAAAGATAACAACGAATTCTTGGTAAGTATGAACGGTTAATGTTTATATTCATCGAGGTTTTGCACATTTTGCAGTTGCAACTTTTGTAATGTAAGCTTGTGATTATTTATAAATCAGTCATTTAATATCCATTGCACACAATTGAATACTCGTTTAAAAAATGTGAATAAACCACTATCCATTGAAAAGAAACCAATATTAATTTTACCATCGAATTTAAGTTTATGGATAAATTAAAAGTTGTTACGGATTATTCTAAATTGTCTCCAGAGTTATTGGAGCTTTTTAATGAGACATATCCACAAGGAATTGCTGGGAAGACCATTCGTTTTCCGAATTCTAAAGGAGAAATTGTAACTGCAGTGAGATTGGAGACAGAGGATAGAATTTATTTGGTGAAATTAAGTGCTAAGGCAAAAGAAATTTTAACCGAAGAAGATTTAGATGAAATGATTCGTCCTTTAGGCAAAGACGCTGAAGCAGAAACAGAGGAAGAAGCAGAGGAAGAAGAAGAGGCACCGGCTAAAGACGAAAGAGAAGACGATTAAGCATATGTTTGGAAATTGACCTAGAATGTGTCAATTTTGAAACATGAATAAACCAGTTGCCGTAATTACCGGCGCTTCGCGTGGAATTGGATTTGCAATTGCACAAAAATTTGCTTCTGAGGGATTTAATTTGTTTATAGGTGGAACAAATCTAGAAACAATATCAAAGGTTTCAAATCAATTTGAATTAGATTATGGCATAAAATGTGGCTTTTACGCTGCTGATTTGTCTATGGTTGAAAATTGCAAATCGTTTTGCTCTGCGGTCATTAAGTCTTATCCTCAAATTCACGTACTTGTAAACAACGCTGGAGTCTTTTTAGGAGGTAAAATGATGGAGGAAGATGAGGGGCAACTTTTGAAAATGATGAACACAAATTTGTTTTCAGCGTATCATGTAACAAAAAATTTATGGGAATTTTTTGCAAAAAACGCAAAATCACATGTGTTTAATTTATGTTCAATTGCCAGTTTTACTGCTTACCCTGCTGGTGGTAGTTATTCTATTACCAAATTTGCTTTGCTTGGATTTTCAAAATCTTTGAGACTTGAAGGGATGGAAAAAGGAATCAATGTTTCTTCGGTGATGCCAGGTGCAACCCTAACAGATTCATGGGTTGGCGTTGATTTACCGGAATCAAGATTTATGAAACCAACTGATATTTCTGATGTTATTTTTACCGCTTGGAAAATCAATGATTCAACTGTAATGGAAGAAATTGTATTAAGACCAATCTTAGGAGATTTGTAGTTTGTCATTTTATTGTCACTCGCAAATTTGTGGTGATACAATTTGGTGGTATGTAATTGAAAATTTGTATATTTGCGTATAGATAAACATTCAAAAGATTATAGAAATGAAAAAATTACTATTTTTTGGTTTTACAGTTTTGGCGTCAGTTTCTGCAGACGCGCAAACGTTAAACCCAGGTAAAATTCATGCAGAAGACATGAATCCAGGATTGAGAGCACAAGACATGCGCAAAGTTAGAGTGAATGCCAAACGTCGCGGTCAAGAGACAGGTGGTGGCAATTACAATTATCTACAAGCCTATGGAGATGAATTAATGTTAGGTGATCCTAAAACGTATGTTCGTTGGATGATGCCTGATACAAATGCTGCAATTGTATATAGCGGTGGTGAAAAACAACATGTATCAATGTGTGTAGTAGGAAGTGTTTTTGACCCTAAAGATACTACTTTTGCTTCTGCTGGGTTGCCAGTTTTAACAAAATTCAACCCTTATACGGTTGATACCTTGAGATGGATCCAATATTATGTTCGTAATGTAGATTCAATTGATGTGGCTGGTACCAAAACAAATGTTGTAGACACTGTTTACTTACAATATTTTGATATCTCTGGTATCGATTTCCGTGGGTTTACTTTTCAAAACAAAAATAACCGAAACGCTTCACCTAAAGTTGCTACATACGTACCTAAATCTTTGTTAAACACTGCTGCAATGAAAACAGATACTTTCTTGTTAGATAAAACTTGGGCTGATAGTTTCTCAGTTGAGGGTGGTAATCTGTATGGAAGATTTAATGGAACAACTCCTAAAATTGTTTCCCAATCAAGCAATGGTGCAACTTTTACCAACAATATTATGGCTTTCGCTGTAACATTTAAACCAATGATCAAAGCAAAATTAGGTGATACAATTATTAACTGGGCTAAAACTGGTTACGCTCCTACAGTGAATGCATTTGGTGTTCGTATGGGTTATTTCACAAACACAATGCATGAAATAATTTCTCCATATCGTTACAATAATTCTTTCTGGACTCCATTTGATTTGGCTGGTGGTCAAACAATCAACGGTTGGAAATCATACTACCCAACTTCTGCATACAGCACAACTTCTTTTTGGGCTTATAACGTAGACATTACTACAGAAAATTTAAGTACCAAAGAAATGAATAAAGGTATTTCTGGAACAAAGGTTTATCCTAACCCAACTTCAGGTTCTTCAGATGCAGTGGCTGTATTTAATTTAAATAAAGCATCATCAGTAAGTGCTCAAATTGTTGACTTAAACGGAAGAGTTGTTCGTAGCATCAATGCACGTCAATTCAACGCTGGTTCTAACCAATTGGGTCTTTCTACAAAAGATTTATCTGCTGGAATTTATACAGTTGTATTGCAAAGTGCAGCTGGTACTGAGTCATCTAAATTGGTGGTTCAATAATTAAACATTTTATTAATTAAAAAAAGAAGAGCCACCCTAGGGTGGCTCTTCTTTTTTTAATTAACTTTGTTTAGGTATAATTAAATTTATGAAAAGAATCATTTCCCTAAGCTTACTTTTTTTAGTACCCTTCTTTGCATTTTCACAAACATTTTTCGGATTACAAAATAGCAATTATTCTGGGGCGCATATGATTTACACAAATCCGGCAGCGTTAGCAACTATGCCATTTAAACGCAACGTAAACTTTTCATCTTTCGGGTTTAATTTAAATAATAACTATTTTTCTTTAGAAACACCGTTCACTTTTTGGCAATTAATTAGCAATAACGTAGATCCTCAATATTGCAATGCAAAAGGCAATATTGATTGGCAGTCGGCGTGGTTAAATGAAAATCAAGGTGTAAATAAAATTTGGGCCAATGTTGATTTAGAGTACAGGGGACCTGCCTATGCAACGAGATATGGTGACCGACTTGTTTGGGCAACCGCAATGAGAACTCGCAGTAGTGTAAATATTTCTAACCTATCTCCTCAAATTGTTCAGTGGGGGAAATCATTGCTTGATTCAAATGCTAACTTAAACCTATTAGATGTTGTAAATCAAACGTTCAATGTTAGAGCAAATTCTTATCAGGAATTTTCAGGTTCATTATCTTATTTGGCTGTAAATAAGAAAAAATTTAAGTTAAGTATTGGGGCAACTGGTAAAATTCTTTTAGGGTTGGGTAGTTTTAATATGAGTAACAACGGAAGTCAATTTAGTGCTTATGGTCATGATTCAATAAGGGTAGATAATGCTGATATCAAAGTTTCATATACCGATTTCGATTTTTTAAGTCAAATTACCAAAGGGGTACTACTTGGAAGTTTGCCTAAATTAAACAATATATCGGGATTGGGTTATGGGGTAGATTTTGGTTTTTCAATTGAATCTGGAAATACAGGGCATTCAGAATCCATGTCTAAAGTGGTATCCAATAAGAACTACAAATGGAAATTATCTGGGGCAATTTTGGATTTAGGACATATCAATTACGCAACAAAAGCAACCGGTTATACCATTAAAACTGAAAAGCCTGTTACAATGAATTTAATGACACCTGAATTCATTACAGCTGCGGCGAATGGTAGCTCAGATGTGTTTAATTATGTCACAACATTTGCAAAAGAAAAAGGCATTTATCAAGACATTGAAGAGCAAACGACCATAGATTTGCCAACAACAGTTCAACTACAGTTTGATTACAGTGTTTTTCAATATTTTAATGTTGCCATGCATTGGCAGCAGCGTTTATTGGCCATTCAACAGAACCAATTTGTTGGAAATAGTAGTTTGGTTGTGGTACCAAGATTCGAACACCGTTGGTTTGAATTATCAACACCATTGTCGTTTTATGATAATTATGAGCAATTCGGAATTGGAATTTTCACAAGAATTGGTCCAATATTTATAGGATCAGATAATTTCTTAAAGAGTTTTACTTCCGATAAATATTCAGGGATGAATCTTTATTTTGGGATAAGTTCTTTGTTGCCTTAATCTTCAATAACTTCTACATCTACAAAATCATCATCACCTATTTTACTAGATTTTTGTTGATTTTCACTTTTATTATTCATATTTGATGCAAAATGATTGATGCTTCGATTCATGAATCGAGAGATAAAGACAATGGTGATTAAACTTAAACTCGCTGTAATGATCCAAATAGTAATGGCTATATCAATCCAACTTTTGTCCCTCAAAAGCCAAACAAAAAAGCCTGTAAATATCTGACGAACAATCCAAGAAGCTAATTTTTTGCGTCTTGTGGTTTTGATAAAATCCTCATTGATTGGATTCTGATTTGGCATTCCAGAACCAACGTTAAATTGGAACATCATAAATTAATCGATTCTTTTAATGACCGCACCAAGAGCATTTAAACGCTCTTCAATTCGCTCGTAACCTCTGTCAATTTGTTCAATATTTCTGATGGTACTATTGCCTTTCGCGCTCATTGCAGCAATGAGTAAAGCAACGCCGGCGCGAATATCAGGAGACGACATTGTAATGCCTTTTAGTTTAGTTCTACGATCGAGTCCGATCACAGTTGCTCTGTGAGGGTCACACAAGATAATTTGGGCACCCATATCAATCAAGTTGTCTACAAAGAACAAACGGCTTTCAAACATTTTTTGATGAATGAGCACGGTTCCTCTAGCTTGTGTTGCTGTTACCAGGGCTATAGAAATTAGATCGGGCGTGAAACCTGGCCAAATTTGGTCGGAAATGGTGAGGATAGAGCCATCGATAAAACTATCGATTTCATAATGCTCATTTTCAGGAATATAGATATCATCGCCACGAATTTCTAATTTAATTCCAAGTCGTTCAAACATTTTTGGAATAATTCCTAACATATCGACCCTACAATTCTTTAGCGTAATTTCACTTTGAGTGATGGCAGCCATTCCAATGAAAGAACCAATTTCTATCATGTCTGGAAGGCAGCGATGTTTACATCCATTCAAAGAAGTAACCCCTTGAATGATGAGTTTATTCGAGCCAATTCCTTCAATTTTAGCGCCCATATTATTCAACATGGAACACAATTGTTGCAAATAAGGTTCACAGGCAGCATTATAAATGGTGGTTTCTCCATCTGCTAAAACCGCCGCCATCAAAATATTTGCAGTGCCAGTTACTGAGGCTTCATCTAGGTGCATATAGCAACCTTTTAGCTTCTCAGATTGAACCTGGTAGAAATTTTGTTCTGCTAAATATTCAAACTTTGCGCCTAGATTAATAAATCCTTCAAAATGTGTATCGAGTCTACGGCGGCCAATTTTATCGCCACCAGGACTTGGGATATAGCCTTTTCCAAATCTTGATAACAAAGGACCAACAATCATGATAGAGCCTCTTAGTGCGGCGCCTTGTTTTTTAAACTCAGGGCTGTCTAAGAACGCCAAATCTACATTGTTTGATTTGAAAGAAAACTTGCCTCTTTCGATGCGATTTACGGTAACACCAAGATTTTGAAGAAGTTCAATTAGTTTTAGAACGTCTCTAATTTCTGGTATATTTTCAATGATAACTTCATCGGATGTTAATAGAACTGCACAAATTACTTGCAATGCTTCGTTTTTTGCACCTTGAGGGATGATCTCACCCTTCAATTTATGTCCACCTTCGATTTCAAATACAGCCATAGAGATTAATATCTGCGGAAGTTTTTACCGCGATTTTGATTTTTATTATTGTTTGTGTTTTTATTTCTTCCGAAGTTGTTTGCATTGCTTTTGAAGAATTTCTTTGGTTGTAAATTACTCGAAGCATCTACAGAAACAGTGATTTCTGAACCTTGAATTTGCAATTGACCTTTTGAAAGAATTTTTAGATGTTCAGCAATGACTTCATTGCTCAAATTTTCGTTATTCCAAATTTTACAGCTGTTGAACATAAAAGATGCAATTAAATTAACCATTTCTTGGCGAATTTCAGGATCTTCCATTTCTGAAACTTTATCAACCATCATTTGTAAGTTCCTACCATAAAAACGGAAACGAATATTGGTGGTTGGATATCCAATTTGAGATGGTTTTTTAGCTTTCTCTTCAGGTTTTGGAATGGCGTAAGGGCAATCAACATCTAAATCGTAATTTCCAATTTGATAGATATGTCCCCACAAAATTTCTTTATAGTTCGATTGAAGTTTAATCTCAGGATTCAATGTAGCCATGATGTTCACCAAATTGTGAACCCACTGAGTGCGTTTTTCTTTATCAGGAAAAGATTGAATCTGTGTCACATAATCTTGAATGTGGCGCCCAAATTCATAAATTCTCAATTGCTCTCTTTGAGTATTGTAATCGCTTTGAAGGATTGTCATTTTTACAGTTGCAAATTAAAGGTTGATTTCTAAAAAAGATAAAACATTTAAACGAATTGAATGTTTATTTAGAAGAGAAATCGTTTATGAAAGCAAAGATAATAGAAAATTACATTTTGCATTACAATCGCAATGGTAAAATGCCAGTAAGTATTTTCGAATTTTGTGAAAATCTACAAATTACAGAATCACAGTTTTATGATGAATTTTCAGATTTCGATTCAATAGAAGCCGAAATTTTAGCTCAAGTTTGGTCAGATTCACTGCACAAGGTTTCTTCTCAAGATTATTATCTAGAGTTGAGTCAGCAAGAAAAGCTACTTTCTGTGGTATATGCATTTTTTGAAAATTTAAAGAATTACAGGAGTTATTTGTTGTTAAAATACAAAGATTGGAAAAACCCCATGCAAAGTATTGAAACAATGAACGCTTTGAAGAATCGTTTTTTTGAATATCTTGATGGTTTGAAAATTGAAAATACGGGCATCGGGATTCCTCAAGTTGATAAGTACTTAGATAAAGGAATGCACCATGGTTTGTTTACGAATCTAGCATTTGTGATGAATTTCTGGTTGAACGATAAAAGCAAGGGTTTTGAAAAAACCGATGCTTGTATTGAAAAATCATTCTCATTATCATTTGAACTTATTTCAAATAACGCAATTCAAAAAGCATTTGATTTTGGCAAATTTTTATTGGCAGAGTTAAAATGAAAACCCAAGATAAAATTCCGAGTACCAAACTCGAACGTGCAGTGAAATTAGTGGGTACAGGCGCGAAAATTGGTGGGAATTATCTTAAATATTATGCAAAGAAAAGCATCACGGGCAACGACGATAAGTCAGAGTTGCATCACTCAAATGCTGAAGACATATATGATTCATTAAGTAATTTGAAGGGAAGCGCCTTAAAGGTTGCTCAAATGTTGAGCATGGATAAAAATATTTTACCAAGGGCCTATTCTGAAAAATTTGCATTGTCGCAATATTCTGCGCCTCCCATGTCGCCACCATTGGTGTTGAAAGTGTTTCAAAATGCAACTGGCGAATCTGCCTTCGATGCGTTTGATCAGTTTGATCCTAAATCTTTGGCAGCCGCAAGCATTGGACAAGTCCACTTGGCTTCTAAGGATGGAAAACAATACGCCGTAAAAATTCAATATCCTGGAATTTCAGATTCTATTCAAAGCGATTTAAGAATGGTTAAGCCAATTGCAAATGCGATGTTTGGATTATCTGATAAGGAAATGAAAAAGTATTTTCAAGAAGTTGAAGAAAAACTCATTGAAGAAACGGATTACCATTTGGAACTTAAAAGAGGACAAGAAATAGCAGAAGCTTGTGTGCATTTAGAAAATATTTATTTTCCTAAATATTACCCAGAACTGAGTTCTGGTAAAGTGTTGGTAATGGATTTTATTAAAGGTCAACACTTAAAAGAATTCTTAGCCACCAATCCCTCACAAGAAGAAAAAAACATTGCTGCTCAAGCGCTGTGGGATTTTTATGAATTTCAATTACATAAATTAAAATCGATTCATGCCGATCCACATCCTGGAAATTTCTTATTTGATGGAAATGGGAAAGTAGGAATCATTGATTTTGGTTGTATCAAGGTAGTGCCAGAAGATTTTTATGTGAATTATTTCCCGCTTTTAATAGATGAAGTTCAAAACAACCCTAAACTCATCGGGAAGCTCATGAAAGAAATTGAAATTATTTTCCCCGCTGATAGTCAAGAAATTATTGATGAATTGTCGGCGGCATTTTTGAAAATGACAACTTTGTTAAGTCGACCATTTAAATCAGAAAAGTTTCAATTTACTTATGATTTTTTAGATGAAATTTATGCTATAGGAGAAGAAATTTATAAAATTCCTGAGGTGAAAAAACCGACTCAGCCAAGAGGAAGTAAACATGCTTTGTATGTAAACAGAACATATTTTGGAATCTATAGTATTATGGCAGATTTAAATGCTGAAATCAACACAAAGCCAGGCGACTGGAAAAATGAATTGTTAAAGCATCACAACTTGTTGTGATGCTTTAACAATTTTTAAATTTTCACATCCAATGTAAATAAGACAGATCTTACGTCTGAAGGCATAATTCCAGGACCTGGGTAACCACTCGCTCTACGAGTGAAATAATTCACATTGTTTAAATTGTTAACCGCAATTTTAATGAATATGTCTTTTTTAAGATTTACTTTTAAATTTAAATCGCAAATTGAATACGCAGGAATGAGTCCATTTTGGGCGTTTGATGAAATTGCGGTTGTATTTAAAGCGTCATTAAATGTTTGATCTACATAACTAAATTGGATTCCAATATTGAATAATTCCTGTCCCAATTTTTCATTTAAATATGCAAAATTTAGCCCTGTTCTTAGAATATTTCTTGGTGCATTTTCTATGAAATTGTTATCGATGTTCTTCGATTCATTCAATCCAGCGCTATTTTTTATGGTTACATTAAAGTCCTGATAACGAGCATCGTTGAATGAATATGAAACAAATACTGGCATTTTAACTTTCTTTTTGAGGGATGTATGAGCCATTGCATCAATTTCAATTAATGCTTCCAATCC
>CAMBFD010000021.1 GCA_945865625.1 Chitinophaga pinensis | reverse complement strand
ATTACTACCTGTGTATCGCTTCATGAGGAATGTAGTGAGGGACGCAGTAGTGATATCGTTCAATTGTGACCCTAAATAAGCCTGTTTAAGAGACTTTAGGTACCAAAGCAAAGTGTATTTGTGTTTGTCACCATAATCAGCCTTAGGAATGAACTTTTCAAGTTCAGCAGCAGCTTCTTTGAATGAGAAATCTAAAGCAACTTTTGGCTTATCGATAGATTCTGGTATCCATCCTTCAGCCAATTTTACAATAACTTTGGACAACAGGGTTCGATAATAGATATCCTTTTCAGCAGTAGACAATCCCCTTGAGGAAGACATGCCAAAATCTTTCCCAGTATGAATGCGAAAAACTTCACTTGTCATTAAATTACGAAAGGTTACATACAACCTTCCACGACTTTCGCTTACCAACTTTGGTGTAGTATAACTTAAAAAATTATTCATAGGCGCACATAAGGCGCACAAATATTTCCTAGATCATAATTCATCCTCAAGCCAAGCAAAAACTGGATTAGACCTCGTAGCTCAGCTGGATAGAGCAACTGACTCATAATCAGTAGGTGCTTGGTTCGATTCCAAGTGGGCCCACCAAAAAGTCTCTCAATAACGAGGGACTTTTTTATTGTCTTCAAAGAGTAACTGACTCTCACGCTTGAGATTTTTATAGTAAATTCTTGGTTCGTCCCGAAAGCTTTCGGGACCAAGTGGCTCCATAAAAAGTCTATCAGCAATGAGGGACTTAAAACGGTTTGGAATCCCCTGGAATTCAAATTGTCTCTTTATAATCGCCGTTGAAATTTGATCGGGCGGGTGGTATTATGAAATTCTTAATTCGTGCGCGTAAAATTTTGAATTCGCGATTATTTACTTAATTTTGGCAATCCCATTTAATGGGCTTGATTAATTAACTTACATGAAAAAAATAGTATTTTTAGTTGCACTCATTCCAACTTTATTGTCGGCCCAATTTGATTTTTATGGTCCAAAGCCTTTTAACAAGATTATAGATCAAAAGTTCACTGCGAATTGGACTCCCACGGCACTTTCTAACATAGTGAACAGGAAATATGTGGTCATTTTGGATCAAGCAACTAAATCAAATGTGCTGAGTCTAAGCACTACCAATATTGAAGCTATTGAAAATACATCTTTAACAGCTATTAACGGTGTGAATGCTACGTATAAATCACTTATGAATTCTGTTTTTCAAATTGTCGATAAAAATACGCATTTTGAGAACGACTCTAAAGGGGGCAGTGGCGTATATACCCCTCTTAGTGGATTGTATAAAATAAGTCCAAGCGTTCATAGTTATTACAATCTAAATTCAACTGCGAATTTTGAGGTTAATTCCACGAATGGTGGGTCTATTTATGTAAAGGAATCCAACAATACAGGTTATTTAATCATTCAATTTACGGGCAATTCCACTTCCACAAAGATAAAAGCAACAGAAAAATGGGTTTATAATTCAACTTCTAAAGTTTTTGAAGAAGTTACATCTTGGGAGGATCGGTACTTGTTTTTAGAGAATGGCAAATTCTCTTGGATACTGAATAGTGCGAGTGCGACAAATTTCTTTTTAGCGGACGCATCGCTTTTTTTTAATATTGAAGTTGGCATCGGGTCAGATTTTAATCCCTTGAGTATTTCTTATCAGCCAAATGCAACGGCTGAAATACCGTCTACTGTTTTAACGATGGAGGAAAGTAAAATAATCACTGCCCTTCCAAACAGTATAGCTGCTGTACTCAAAAACCAACTTGGAAATTCAGCAAATGCAGCAATTGAAGCCGCAAAAGTTTTAGATTTAATTGAAACCACGTTGAAGAATAAAGGGGAGTCATTGCGATATCCAAAGGCGTTTTATCTCCAATTAAGAGAAAATATGCTTTCTCATATTATCCAAAGTTCGGATGTTTTTAATGCACGATTAGGGAAGAACGCGGTCGAGCATGTTTATTTTACCAATGAATCAGATGCCAATGGAAATCCACATCCATTTATGGTTATAGCCTCGCATGCAACGTCTGCAAGGCCTAATTTTTTATTAGATGTAAGCAGACCCCCTGGTGCTCAAGCTGGCAAAGGCTATGGGGAGTCAACAGTAACGAGAAACGCGAAGCTGGGTGAATTTTTAATAAAAATTCCTTTAAAGGACTATGGACTTATTTCTAGTTTACTGGAAAATAATTTATCTGCATACGGAGACTTGGCCTCAGATTTTGATAAATCTAGCGGAACCACCACTGTTAAAGATGTTTACAATTATACGGGTACTGCTTCCATTGGAGTTGCGGTTGATGGTGTAAGTATTTATCCTGCCAAGAATAACAATTTGCGTTTTGCGGCAGAGGATGCCGAAATTACCAGTTCCGGAATCCATGTAGGCGGAGGTCTAGAACTGCATTATCATTCGGATGGACACGGGTTTAATGGGAACGGGATAAATTTATATAATTTAACAGATTATTCGGGGAAAACCCACCCCCCTGTTATCGGGATTTCTTATGATGGTATTGCCTTATTCGGTAAGTACGAAAATACCTTTTCAACGATGTTAGGCTATGGAATTGCACTGGATGAATTTGGTGGTCACGACCATGGTGATGGTTTTGGCTATCATTATCATGCACACAAAAAAAACGTTACCTCTACGACCTCTCCGTTTCCCAAGTTTAATCAACATATGTTGCTGGTTGGAGCATGGAAAGGAAAGATAAATAACATTCCCGGGTTCTTACAAGTGAAAGACAACCAACTCAAAAGTAACGATATTGGACCCTATGCGGGCTCTAAAAGTTCTATTGTTTTAGGGTTAAATGATCTAAAAGCCACAAGTGACATTAGGTTGTTCCCAAATCCAACAAATGCGGTATTGAAAATAGATATTGCTGAGAAAGCAGATGTGTTCATCTACAACAGGGAAGGAAAGTTAATGCTTCAAGAAAGTTTCGGCGCTGGTATTTCTTCTATTTACTTAAATGGGTTTTCCTCTGGTATGTATGTTGTTACCATCATGAATAAAAATCGAATGGTTACAAAAACAATAATCTTGAATCGAGATTAACAAAGGAACGGTTTGACTGATTAATAAGGGGGGGGGTGGAATTCGAGCAATTGCCCAATTTCAATTCATCAACAGTTAATTGTTTTTTTATATGGTGTTAACGTATTCTTTTAAAACAACATCGTAAATTTGAGTCATGAAAAAACGCTTCTTGGATTTTCTAGAACGCCAAGGAATACAGAATGTGAATTCGCGACATTTGAATGTTGCGTTCATTATTTGGATGATACCACTGGGAACTTTGTGGTTAGCGATTTACATAATTTGCTTGATCTTTATCAAAAAGAAATTGAAGGTTTCGTAATTTAAATGAGATTATTTTGGATTACATTTTAATCCATTCCCCATCTACCAAAATATATCCCATTACTTCAATATATTCTTTATCGTCTATAATTGCTATGTTTAACATGGTTCTTTTTTTACAAAGAATAGCATTTAAAATAAACTTATGATTATCAGATTGTTATTGTTTGTTTTACTCAGCACCATCGGTTTTAGCCCGCATGATGGCTTTCTTTCCAATTGCTTTTCCCATTTGCATGCCAACTTCTATGTCGCTTCGGTAGTGAATGGCGCCATATAAACGACTCACGCTCGCTTCGTTTGCCATGTTTTGGTAATCTACAGACCGCTTGGCATTGATATGTCCTAAAATGGTTGCTGCTGCGCCACTAAAAGTACTGTGCCCGCTGGTATAAGCAGGAAAATTTGGCAATCCCGTTAACGTTTTACAATTAGGGTCCATTTGTGAGGGACGTGGGTTGAAATAATGGTATTTCGCATCCCAACAGCAAATAGCGGCATCAAATAAACTCATGTTTAATAGTGCTAGATTTCTTGCCCAACGCACTTCGCTCATTTGGAGTTCAATAAAATCTCGACAAGCAATGGCGTTCCAATGACCTGGAGGTGTATATGTACCTGCTCCATCCCCCCAAAAATGAACAATTTTTATGCGTTCTCTTGTGGCATTTTGACTGTAATACAATACTTCTTCAAGTTCTTTTTTGAATTGATCTGAACTTGTAGAGGGCGGTGGCGAGGGTCTACCATTAATTACTTCAGTTGTGTCGATTAAGAACCCCATTGTTTTCCCAAACAAAGGGAGCATTGGAGGTCGTTTTGGACTTTCCTGACTTATCCAAGGAATTTCGCCCTTGTTTTGTGCATTTGTAATAAAATTAGCCCAATCGGTTGGTGTTCCAACTGCCTTTCCGGCTCTATCTGTTCTGGCCCGATTGATAAATTTGGCGGCAACTGATTTGCCTAAGTTGGCTCCCGCTTCCACATCACTTCTCGTATTGGCACCGGCCATAATTCTATAATTTTTACATTCCGTAAGTTTTTGTTGAATGTATTCTTGTTCGCCAGGAAACATTAACGTTAAAATAGCTGCAGATGCACCAGCGGCAACTGCTTCTTCACTTGGATATGAGTAATCTTTTGGTACTGGAATTAACTCTTTTACAGTTGGATCTGTAGACGAAGGCCTTGGTCGTTTGTGAATATTTTTGAAGTGATAAGCGGCTACCAATGCATCATATTGAGCGGTTGAAAGATAGGCATAAGCCCTTGCGGCATAGGGTGGGTTTGCGAATGGGAAAAACGGATATGCTAAAGGATTTGAAGCATTGGGAATTGGGTATGTTCCATCTGGATTTTGGTATGGGGGAAGATTGTATTTTGCAACCAGCTCACGCATGATCTCATTCCATCTAAGCACAACCCCAACGCTCCAATAATCGATGGTAGCCTGTTCGCTCGATGAAATATTATTTTGCCAACTTTTAATTTCAAGTAACTCTAATTTGTAATCGGGAGAATTAACCGAAATTGGACTAGTCATCGGAATTTCTCCAGCATTCGTTAACAATATTGGCAGCCAATTACCTGCTGAAGTATCTGCGTTGATTGGATTGAGTGCAACATAATTCATGTTGTTGGTCAAAGGTGTTCTTTCGCAAGAAAATAAAACATAAATAACAATGCATGTGGTGATAAAAGTCCTTGAAAATTTCATGATGTTATTTAGTTCTTTTTGTGAATTCAGTTTGATATAAAATACCAGCCATAAAGCTCGTTGCTTTGCCCATATTTCTGCCAGAAATAGTATACATGTTATTTGCAGTGAAACTCAATCCGTTCACTAGAGGTATTGGCAATTTTAAATTAACTCCAATTCTGCAAATATCCATGTTGTTGCTTAAAAAAGGCATGTCGTTTTTTCGAATATCATACCCTCCAATGGTATTCATATAATCAAAAACGGATTCAACAATTAAATCTGCATCTTTTCTATAGCCCCAACGTAAATTATATCCTAAAACTGTTGGCATTTGCACTATGTTGCTGTAAATCATTTCGGTGGTGTAATAAGCATCTCTGTCAATGGTAACATTGCTTCGGGATGTTGCATTAGCAGATAAAGTTGCAAACCAATGATCTTTTTGGATATCAATCATGATTTTTCCCATCAAATTAGAGCTTTGTAAGCCAATTGATAGGGGAAGATAATCAGCAACATAATTTGTTGTTGGTGTTGAAAATCCCCCTAAGGCGATGAAATTATAAAAAACATTTTTGAATTTACTCCCGTAGCAATCCCACTTAACAATTAATGAAGCATCTTGCAATCCACTTTGGCCAATTAAGGTTCCAGCAGAAGCATTGTTGGTAATATATGGCACCATGGCAATGATATTTAATCTATCAGAAATGCCATAATTAACCATTGCCCAAACCGAATTTGAACTCACTGTGCCAATATTTTCATTTGTGCGGAGTGTTTGTCCCTCCCAATATTGATTCCAAGCACTATAACCATAGACCAAGCCACCGCAGATATTTCGCTGACCCATCATAATTCCATCTACATCGGTTTGTGATTGAACCAATGATGTTAAACTGAAACAAGCAAGAATGACAAAGAATTTGATTTTTTTCATTTTGTTGAAATTCAAATATACTACAATTTGAAAAAAAACAGATAATCCATTAAGTGGTAGCGTTAACTCAATCAACAAAATGCCTATTTCAAGGCACAATATTCAATCTATTTCAACACATGATGTGCCAATACTTTTTGCACTTCATATACACTCACAGATTTGTTGAATTGTTTTTTGATGCCCAATATTTTTACCTTTTCTTTGTATTTAATTTAATTAAAACATGAAAAAACATCTCTTCATTCTGTCATTTGTATTTGTGATGGTTCCAAATGTGTTTGCGCAAATCAAAACCACACATCGCATTGAGATTCCTTTGAAGGATGGATATACTGAAGAACAAACATTTTATTTCGGGAAAAACGGATTGGTGCAAACATCGCGTACAGAAAAGGCGAACAATGGTGAACGCACATTTCGCTTTAACGTATATGATGCATCGCTACGTGAAAAATCTACCCAAGAGTTTAATTATCCGAAGAAAATGGATGTTTTTCAGGTGGTTCAAAATCAAGAAAATATTCATGTTCTGCTGATCAATGGAAAAACCAAACCAGAATTTATTTTACTCACGTTCAATCTTCCCACCGAAAAAATAAATAATGTGTCGGGCAAATTTGTAGAAAAATTTAAGATTGGGTATTCGAATATGCTCATGAGCTCATTGAATAAACACAATATGCTTGCAAATGGCTCAAATGTGTATATTGCTGGTGCCGTTAAAAAGGTACCAACTGTTTGTATTATTGATGCTAATTCAGGAGATGTAACAGATTTTGATATGGTTGTAGAGAATGTAAA
The DNA here is from genome assembly GCA_945865625.1 of Chitinophaga pinensis. Classification (GTDB taxonomy): domain Bacteria; phylum Bacteroidota; class Bacteroidia; order NS11-12g; family UBA955; genus VMCP01. The sequence goes on along the minus strand of CAMBFD010000021.1, from coordinate 17,955 downwards.
GCCTAAGAAAGTTAAAATCATGTCTGGCGAAGTTCTGCCTGAATCAAACGAAATTGTGTACTATATCGCTCACGATGATCACACCAAAGTGGCTCAAGTTACAGCCAAGGTTTATACAACTGAAGGGAAATTGAAAAATAGCATCGTCATCAACGAAAATGGTGAAAGAAAGATTTCTATGATTCGCGGTATCAATTTAGGTGAAAATCAATATGCCTTTACAGGAGCTTATGGTCTGAATTACTTTCCTGAAAGTACTGTGGGAATTTGTTATTTTAGAGCGAAAAACAATGCCATTGAAGTTTCTAAATATTTCAATTATCTCGATTTTGAGAATTACCTAAAATATCTTCCAGAATCAGTTCAAAATCGAATCAATAAAAAGAAAGATAGAAAAGAGGCAAGAGGTAAGGAGTTAGAATTTACCACTGGCTCTATATTTCATCCATTACAAGTTTGCTCCGACGGAATTATACTTTTAACAGAGTGTTATTTTCCTACTTATAGAACTGTTACCACCTATATAAATGGTAGGCCAAGTTCATCTCAAGTGTTCGATGGTTTTCAATATACCCATGGTGTATTGGTGAAGATTACCGATGAGGGAAAGGTGGAGTGGGATAATATTTTTGCGCTTTCTCCCCAAACCAAGCCATATTATCCAAGAACATTTATCACTGTAAATCAAGACATTTCAAAAGACATTACAATGGTTTACAGCACAGGATTGAATATCTATCGTAAATCGTTCAATTTGGGGGGAACAGTTAGATCGTCAGATGATAAAAAAATTGATGGTACTGAAAAAGATGGCGATAAGGTAAGATATAGTTTCTCGAATGTTGAATTTTGGTACGACAATTATTTTTTAATGTCGGGTTACCAAAAAATCAAAAATGCTGAAAGAGATGAAAATGGCAAGAAGGTTCGTGAAGTGCTCTTTATGAATAAAATTGAATTCTAAAACACATTAAAATCAATAGATTAAAGGAAGGTGAAGGCCTTCCTTTTTTTATTTTAATTTATAGATGTCGTAGACATCATTGGAATCAATTTTTGGATAATTTAATTGCGTTGCCGAGCCAAAGGCCTTCTTTGCTATGACAATGTATTTAAGTCCTAATTTTTGCAGGGAATCAACGTATTGAGGATTTTGAACGAAATGATTATGATCTGACCAACCTTTGCGGTGAGCGAAATATAATGGTGTAGGAACTTCCTTGCTATTTACAAAAATGAGATCATTTCGCGAGCCATGTTTATCTAAATCTTTTTCGAGATTTTCGAATTTAGCAAATTCAGGTTTTATCCTAAAATCATGCTGCCAATTGGCAATGTTTTCAACGATTACAATGCTTAAAATGATAGGCATCCATTTGTAATTGAGCTTAGTAACCGCAAATCCTGCCACGAATGCCATAATTGGGGCATAGGGAACGATGTAGTAGCTGTGAATGGCAAAAGTTTCACCAGATTTAAACATGAGTAAAAAGAAAACGGACGTACAAAGTCCCAAGATCCAAATTGTGATGGGCTCGGTTTTTCTAAATTTCCAGGCGTACCAGCATCCCCCAAGAAAAAGTAAAAAACCAGTAATGTGCATCGAGTCTAAATAGTATTTTTCCAAAACGGAATGCCAGTTTTTCATTATTTCTATAAGCCCAACAGTGATAGATTTGCCCATGAAAAAATGCTTCAAACCGTAATGTTCAATTAAGTATGGAACCCATCTAAAATAATACCAAGACACCACGCCAATGATGGATAAATTGACAATTCCAAAGACTATTTTTAATTTGAGGGATATTGACTTTTGGAACATTGGAATGGCAAAAACCATGAGAAAATAGCCCATGGGTAATTTCGCCAAAATGCCCAAAAGCATAAATATTGTATACAGCGCGATGTTTAAAATTGCGGGTTTTTCATAAAAATATTTTAAACCATAGTAAATGCCAATAAAAACCAAAGAAACGGCAAACGTATCGGGCATTATTTTTCTGGAATATACAAACCAAATGGAGCCCAAAAGGAGCATTGCGCTTGCAAATGCATGGTTTTTATTTAGATATTTTCTGATAATTTCATAGAAAAACCAAATGCCAATAGTTGATATAATTAAGTTGATAGCCCTGCCATACCAGTGTTGATAGCCAAAGAGTTTAGAAATTATAAAAATAAGGTAGTTGAAAATTGGAAATTCCATGCCTGTGATTCCAGATTTTTCGCCACAAACATCAATTCTTGGGTATAGGATACGACTGTCGAATTCTAAGTAATTTCTTGCCACCATTGTAACGGTGGTTTGACGCCAATTGTGTGCGACATCTAAAGGAGGATTTGTAATTCCATACAAACGTATGATGAAAAACAGAATGAGCCAAAATCTGATATCTTTAAGATATTTGAAATAAGTTGTCATTATGATCGCAAGATACAAATAAAAAAGACCCTTCAAATGGGCTTTGAAGTTAAATAACCATTATAAATTCACAATATCACCAGCCTTTATGATGATTCGTTGTTGTTTGTAGTGAACGTCGATGTCTGATTCTCCGTGATTATTTACGCTTGTTCCAGAGTGATTGACAGAAATTGTAACTGGGCTATTCTTAAATAAAATTCTGAATTTGTAGCCATACCATTGCTCAGGGCAATGTGGATCTAAATGCAACGATTGATTTTTAATTCTCAAACCGCCAAAACCTTGAACAATACTCAAATAACTGCCAGCCATACTGGTGATATGAAGTCCATCTTCAGTGTCGTTGTTGTAATTGTCCAAATCCAATCTTGCCGTTCTTAAATACATTTCATAGGCTTTTTCAGTGGCTCCAATTTTGGCTGCAAGAATGCTATGAACACATGGGCTCAATGAACTTTCATGCACCGTAAATGGCTCATAAAAGTTGAAATTTCTTTTGTGTGTATCGATGTCAAATTTATCTTCAAAGAAATAAAGTCCCTGCAAAACGTCAGCTTGTTTGATATACACGCTTCTTAAAATGCGATCCCAGCTCCATTTTTGATTGATAGGGCGTTCACTTTCAGGCAGTTCACTGCAAGGAATCAATTCCTTTTGCATGAATCCATCGTGTTGTACAAAAACACCTTCAATTTCATCGTAAGGCAAATACATTTGCTCATTGATATGTGCCCATTTTTCTGCTTCTAATTGAATATTGAGGTGGGTATTTTTTGCGATTTCTGCAAATTTTGTAGGGAAATTGATTTGCAAATATTCAGCACATTCAGCCGCATAGGTCATGCACCAACATGCGATGTAACTTGTATACCAATTGTTGTTTACGTTGTTTTCGTATTCGTTTGGACCAGTTACGCCGTGCATTTCGTAGCGACTTTGACGGCTATTCCAATGAACGCGTTGCGCCCAAAAACGGGCAATTCCCAACAACACTTCAAAACCACCTTCCGACAAATATTGTTTGTCGCCAGTATGTTCTATATAATTGAAAATGGCATATGCAATGGCGCCATTTCTATGAATTTCTTCGAAGGTAATTTCCCATTCGTTGTGGCATTCTTCACCGTTCATTGTAACCATTGGATACAATGCTGCACCGTCTTTAAAGCCTAATTTTGCCGCATTTTCAATGGCTTTGCCAAGCTGTTTGTAACGGTAAACAAGCAATTGTTTCGAAATTGAAGGGTCAGAAGATACGAGGTAAAATGGCAAACAATAAGCTTCAGTATCCCAATAGGTACTTCCTCCGTATTTTTCGCCGGTATATCCTTTTGGACCAATGTTCAAGCGTGGATCATCGCCGCAATAGGTTTGGTTTAATTGATAAATATTGAATCGAACTGCTTGTTGAGCTTCAACATCGCCATCAATTTCAACGTCAGACGATTTCCATTTTTCTTGCCAAGCATTTGCACTCATTTGTAAATGACTTTCAAATGAGGAAGCGCCCATTTTTTCGAGTGCTTTCTTTGTATGAAGTTCAAGGCTATCAACAGGGTGGTGGAAGCTACTTGCGGAAATTGCGTGTTTCACGGCTGTAATGCATACATTGGCTTTTGCTTGAAGGATATATGTGCTGCTTGCGAATTTTTCACGTGTTGTGTGTTTCGGATTCGCTACCAGTTCATTGTCCCCCATGAAAAGAGAAAATTTAACCCCTGTGCAAAGGTGCCAATCGAGTTTGTTTGTTTTTACGGTGACAAAGATTTTATTTTCGATGCTTTCTTGACGGATTTCGCTCCAGAATTTTTCGTCGTAATTACTGTCTTTGTTTACAACATCGGCATCAACATAGTTCTCGATAGCAATTTCGCAATCTTGACTGGTTGTTAAACTATATTTTAATGCACTGAATTCTTTGTTTATGAGGCTATAAAATCGGGTAGATTCTATGTTTAAATGAATGCCATTTTTGAGGGAAATATTGCATTTGCGATAAAGTAAACCATTGTACATATCGAGTTCGCGGTGGAACTGAATTACGTTGGCGGTATTGAGGTCAACAAGTTCGCTGTTGACCCAAATTTTGAGTCCACTCCAATACGTTGAATTGATGACTTTTGCAAAATATTCAGGGTAGCCATTTTTCCACCATCCCACTCTTGTTTTATCTGGGTAATAAACTCCACCAACGTAGGTTCCTTTTAGGGAATGCCCCGTGTAAGTTTCTTCAAGATTCGCGCGTTGGCCCATCATTCCGTTTCCAATACTGAAAACACTTTCAGCAATTTCATTCATTGCCGGGTTGAATCCTTCTTCAATGACTTTCCATGGATCGGCTTTGAAATATTTTATCATAGAGTGAGTGTATTAAAATCAAATTTTCCTAAATCAGGGATACAAATATTTGCTTTAGGCAAATCTGAGGCATTTCCAATTCCAACGGCATACATATTGCCTGAAATAGCAGCTTCAATACCAGAAACACTGTCTTCAAAAACAATGCATTGATTTGGAGGGATGTTGATGAGTTCAGCGGCTTTAAGGAAGGTTTCGGGGTTAGGTTTTCCGTTGGTAACCAAATTGGCATCCACAATGGCATTGAAATGATTTAAAAGTCCTACTTTTTCGAGCACCAATTTTGCATTTTTACTGGCAGAACCGAGCGCAAGGGGCATGTTCAATTCTTTTGCTTTAGAAAAAAAATCGAATACGCCATGGAGCAGGAAAGATTGATCCATCTCTTCAACAAGGCTCAGGTACCACTTGTTTTTTCTGTTTAAATCAGATGTAAATTGTTCAGGAGAAATTGAATGGTTGGCTTGCTTGAGAATAAAAGTGAGTGAATCGGCACGAGATACACCTTTTAATGCTTCGTTATCGGCTTCTGTAAGGCTGTAATGATATTCTGCTGCAAGATGTTTCCAGGCTTCGAAGTGAAATTTTGCAGTGTCGCAAATTACCCCATCGAGGTCTAAGATCAATCCTTTTTTCATGCAGAAATATAGATTTTTTTCAAATGGTATTCAACAAGGTTAATTACAGGTTCGCGCGTAATTACACCAACGTTGAGTCTGTGAATTTTGCAAGCTTCTTTGAGCAAATCGCTAAAGTGGAAAGCCACAGAACCTACAAAATGTACAGGTACATCTTTGTGGTTAGGGTATTTCCAAATATGAATGTTAATGAATTTGCTAAAACCGTTGTAAATAAAATCGCGGACCCATTTATCGTCTCTATGATCACTTAAAAAGCGCATGAAAGATGCGAGATAAACATTTGGGTTTGGTTTGTTGTAAACAGCTTCGAAAATGCCTTCTTTGGTCAGGTTAAATTGCTCAATTAAACCTTGATGAATTTTATCGGGTAATTCATGGTAAAGGAACATTCTAAGAAGTTCTTTGCCATAGAATGTTCCACTAGCTTCATCGCCAAGAACATAACCAAGGGCTGGCACTACTTCATGAATATCGGTTCCATCGAAGTAGCAACTGTTAGAACCAGTTCCTAAAATGCAAGAAATACCAGCTTCGTCGCCACAAGTTGCACGAACAGCGCCAAGTAAATCATGATCAACCATTACTGAAGCTTTGTTAAATATTTTACGCAGGGCAATGGCCACTATTTCATTTCTTGAGGGATGACTCGCGCCAGCGCCATAGAAGAAAACGTGTTCCACCTTTAGAGCAACCGCAGAAAGTTGAGTATTGTTGCGTATTTCTGATTCTATTAATTCTGAGGAATGGAAAAATGGGTTAAATCCCATTGTATGGAATGTGAATGTGTTTTGATCACCATCGGTGAAAATCCAATCACACTTTGTGCTTCCGCTATCTGCTACGAGTATCATATTCGAATTATTGGGTTGCAAGTTAATAAAAAAACAACAAGTGTCAAACATACACTTAATAAAGTTTCTGCTAAACATTGTGAGCAATTCAAAATATTTGAAATGCTTTTGTATTTTTGCACGAATATATGGCATTTACTCCATCATTAAATCCCCACGTTTCAACCGACTGTGTAATCTTTGGATTTAGTCAGGAAACCTTGCGTTTGTTACTCATACGAAGGAACATTCCGAACCGTTTGACAGATGTTAATGATATACATTACGCTTTACCGGGTGATTTGGTAAAAGATGACGAGAACCTAAATAATGCTGCAAACAGGGTGTTGGCAGAATTGACAGGGTTGAAAGGAATTTATTTAACACAATTTCAAACATTTGGAGATCCATTGCGTATTGCAAAGGCAAAAGACAGGGCATGGTTGGAGAGTGTGCGTCAGGATCCAGATGCCAGGGTAATTACAGTGGCTTATATGGCCTTGATTGACAGCCAGAAGGTGGTTTTGCAGCCAGGATCATTTTCACAAGAAGCGGTATGGATCCCAATTCATGAAGTCCCTGAGTTGGCGTTCGATCATAATGAAATTTATGAACAAGCTTTGGCCGCGCTAAAAGAGCGTATTCAATTGCAGCCAATTGGATTTGAATTATTGCCAGAGAAATTTACAATGGGTGAGCTACAATCGTTGTATGAAACGATATTAGAACGTGATTTAGATAAGCGTAATTTCAGGAGAAAAATGTTGAACAGTGGCATTATTTCGCCATTGGCTGAAAAACAAATTGGGGTGAGCAATAAACCAGCAAGATTTTATATTTTTAATAGAGATTTTGCACAAAACAATCCTTCAGCAATTTACAATTTGCGAATGGATGGTAGCTTTACTTTATTTAATTAAAGTCCCCGTAGAACAATTTTATCAATCCTCATGAATGTGTAAAATTCCATGTTGGTTTTTTGCTGATTTGCTGAACCAATTAATGGGTTTTTTGAATTTTAAACGAATTCATATTTAAATAAAATGGTTTGACAATTTTCATTAAATTTGCACTTCATTTTTTGATTGAATGTTAACAGTTTCTAATGTTTCCTTGCGCTTTGGCAAAAGGATTTTGTTCGACGAGGTAAATTTGAAATTTACCCGCGGTAATTGCTATGGTATTATTGGTGCCAATGGTGCTGGTAAATCTACCTTTTTGAAAATCTTATCTGGTGAAATTGAGCCCAATACTGGTTCGGTTGACATAGAGCCGGGAAAAAGAATGACGGTATTAAAGCAGAATCACTTTGAATTCGATGAATTTCCAGTGCTTCAAACTGTGATTCGTGGTCATCAAAAATTGTGGGATATTATGGCTGAAAAAGATGCCCTTTATGCCAAAGAAGACTTTACGGAAGATGATGGTATGAAAGCTTCTGAATTAGAAGGTGATTTTGCTGAAATGGACGGTTGGAATGCAGAGAGTGATGCTGCTACTTTGTTAAGTAGTTTGGGCATTGAAGAAGAATTTCATGAGCGTTTATTGAAAGATTTAAATGGTAATCAGAAAGTTAGGGTCTTAATTGCTCAAGCTTTGTTTGGAAATCCTGACGTGTTGTTGATGGATGAACCTACCAATGATTTAGATGTTGATACCATTCGATGGCTAGAAGATTTCTTGGCTGGTTTCGAAAATACAGTTTTGGTTGTGAGTCACGATCGTCACTTCTTGGATAATGTGTGTACGCACGTGTGTGATATTGATTTTAGCAGGATTAAAATTTTCTCAGGAAATTATACATTTTGGTATCAAAGTTCACAATTGGCATTGCGTCAACGTTCTGATCAAAACAAGAAGTCTGAAGAAAAGAAGAAGGAATTGCAAGAGTTTATTGCTCGTTTTAGTGCGAACGTTGCAAAAAGCCGTCAGGCAACTGCCCGTAAGAAAATGTTGGAAAAACTTGATATTGAAGAAATCCAACCAAGTGCACGAAAATATCCTGGCATTTTCTTTAAGCAAGGTCGCGAAGTTGGCGATCAAATTCTAACAGTTGAAAATTTATCCTTCAAAGCAGAAAACGGAGAGTATTTATTCAAAGACTTAAATTTCACAGTGAATAAGGGCGATAAAATTGCGTTTATTTCAAGAAATACATTGGCGTTAAATACATTGTTTAAAATTCTTTGGAATGATGTAAAACCAACAAAAGGTGAATACAATTGGGGCGTTACTGTTACTGTGGGTTATTTGCCGAATGAAAATGAAAAATTTTTCCAAGAGAAAATCAACTTGGTAGATTGGTTGCGTCAATATTCAACCGAAAAAGATGAAACTTTTATTCGTGGATTTTTAGGAAGGATGTTGTTTAGTGGTGAAGAAACATTAAAGCTTTGTAATGTGTTGAGTGGGGGCGAAAAGGTGCGTTGCATGTTGAGTAAAATGATGATGGAAAATCCCAATGTTGGTTTGTTCGACGAACCAACCAACCATTTAGATTTGGAGAGTATTCAAGCTTTGAACAATGGAATGATGGAATTCGCAGGAATCGTTTTGTTCCACTCGCATGACCAAGAGGTAATGAATTCAATTGCAAATAGAATTATTGAAATTACGCCGAATGGAATGATCGATAAATACATGAAGTATGAAGAGTATGCCGATGATGCTCAGATTAAAGAAAGAAAGAAAGAGTTGTATAATTCATCGATATAGTGAAAATTTGTTGAAATTAAATATGAAAAAAATCAATATAGTATTGTCAGGGCTATTGATAATGGCATTGGCAAGTTGTGGCGAGTCTTTCGATACGAAAGCGGCTCCAAAGACATCTGAAGATTCTTTCAGCTATGCTGTTGGATTAAGCGTTGGTAAATCTTTGAAAAAAGAGGGTTTAGAAGGCATAGCCTTTGGTGCATTTATTCATGGAGTGAGAGATGCAATGTCAAAAGATAGCGGTTTTGCAATCAGCGAAATGCAAATTGAAGGTGTTCAACGCAACTACGTTACAGGCGTTCAAGCTAAAAAAATGAAAGCAGTTCAAGACGAAACCAAAAAATTCATGACAGAAAAGTCAAAAGAAGCTGGTGTTGTAATGTTGCCTAGTAAAGCTTATTATAAAACCAAAAGAGCGGGAACAGGTATTGCGCCTCAGGCGTATGACACTGTTGAATTTAAATGGATTTTCAAAACGCATAAAGGCAAAGTGTTGGAAGACAACTCAAAGAGCCCTAAGCCAATAAGAGGTACTGTGGCAATGATGGGTTTAGCGCCATTGGAAGAAGCTTTCCAAAAAACACAAGAGGGTGGAAGTTTTGAACTGACAATTTCTAACGAATTGCATCCTGCATTGGCAAAGAGCGCTGGTACTTTTGAAGGAATGTATGGTGCATCTATTTTTGAAGTTGAGATTATAAAAGTAACTCCAGGAATGCCTTCAAAAGAAAAGAAGTAACGTTAAAGGTTTAACGTTTATTGTTTAAAAAATAGGCATTAAAACATATAATATTTAATAAAAAAGGCGAGCAATTTTGCTCGCCTTTTTTAATTTTTATTGTATTAATTTTTATCGATAATTTTGATAATAATTGGTAATTCTAAAATTGTGTTTTTAACACTTTAAACATGGGTAAATTGTATATTTCAACCATGATTTTGTCATATATGTTGAATAATATGATTTTCTTGTTATATAAGAATTAACCGTATAAATTGGCTATGCGTTTTTTTATTTATATGGTTCATCTTTCTATTTGATTGTCTTTTATCGCTTTAAGCTATATTTATGGGCATCTGCGATATTGAAAATAATTTGCAAAACACGAAATACATGGCAATTGTGGTAAGATTAGAATAACTTGTGTAAATGCATTTTTATTTGTAATATTGTTTTGACTAATTATGCAATTTTTAATCTATATATTTAATTCTGGTAGCGCAATTCAATGTTTATTCAATAAGCGTTTTAAATTGTTTGCAAATATTTCAAATGTTAAATATATTTTTAGCATTCTATTTTTATTTCTATCAGTATCAGCAAATGCTCAAAACATTTCTGGGTTTATAGAAAATAAAGGTCAGTTTTATGATCAGCTTGGTAAGGATGTGCAGTCGATTAAATATTTGCACAAAGGGGGCAATGGATTAACCACTCAGTTTTTGAATGATGGATTTAGCTATGAGTTAGTGACTCGCAAGAATAAATCAAAAAAGAATCCGCTTGCCAACGATCTAATAATGATTCACAGGGTTGATGTTAAGTTCAAACGCGTGAACCCGCGTTGTGAAATTATTTCAAAGGGCGAAAAGGAAACTAGCTTGAATTATTATCTTAGGGGCAAACACATTGAGGACGTAAATACATTCGATGAACTCATTTACAAAAATGTTTGGCCAAATATTGATGTTAAATTTAAATCAACTGGAATTCATTCGGGAATCAAATATGAATTTGTTTTACATGAAGGCGCTCAAATTGAAGACATTCAATTTGAAATTTTAGGATCAAAAAATTTAGAAATCTCAAAGAAGCATTCCGACGAATTAAAAATTAAAACAAGTTTGGGTGTGATTACCGATAAAATTCCATACTCTTTTGAAACCGATGGAAAGACTGAAATTAAAAGATTCGCTAAATGGAAATTTGTTACTGAAAATACAGTTGGTGTTGATATAGATCTTTGGAATCGAAAAAATAAATTGGTAATTGATCCTCAGCCCATTTTGATTTGGGGGACGTACTTTGGCAGTGCCAATAAAGACGAGGGAAAATCAACGGATATCGACTCAAATGGCAATCCAATATTTTTAGGGGTTACAAGCTCAACCGGATTAACAACGACTGGTGCTCACCAAACGGTTTTAAGAGCCAATGATGACATTTATTTATTGAAGAAAAATAAGGTGGGTGGCACTGGAAGTAAAATTTGGTGTACTTATTTCGGTAGCGATTCAGTGGAAATTGCAGGATCTGTTTCGCTCGATAAATTTCAGAACATTATCATTTGCGGCACTACACGTGGAGATAATTATATCGCTTTCAAAGCCAAAAATCAATCTACCAGGGCTGGTTTAGATGATGGATTTGTTTCTAAATTCAAATCAACAGGTCAACTTATTTGGTCAACATATCTTGGAGATATAGACAATGATGAAGCTTTAAGTGTAAAGTGTAACGATACATTTATTCATGTCGTTGGTTCTAGTCAGAAACCTGGATCTTCAGCCACAGCAAAGCCAACTAATATTGCTACTTCCAACGCTGTAAGTAACGGCGCAAAAGCTGCTCAAGCAAATCAAACAGATGCTTATTATGTTAAACTTGATTCTGCAGGCAGACGATCATATGGAATGTTTATGGGGGGCAAAGATGAAGATAAATACACAAGTTTATTTGTAAATAAAACAGGAGAAGTTTTTCTTTATGGTACGACTTCATCAGATACAGGAATTTCCAAAAAGTTAACTAGTTCGAAAAATAGCTTAAAAGATGCATTTATCACCAGAATTTCAAAATCAAATAAACTTGTTTGGAGTAAATATTTTGGGGGAAATGGAAATGATGAAAGTTCCGAAATTGTTGTAGATAAAGACACAAGTATTTATATATCGGGTTTTACAAAATCTAATAATTTAGCTACGTCAGGGTCACATCAATCCGTTTTCAACTTAAATATTTCAAATACAACTTTTGATGGATATTTAACGAAGATTAAAAACAACGGTTCTACCTTATGGTCCACATACTATGGTGGTCCTGGAGATGATATGGCTTTTGGTCTTGCAATTGATGATTTCAATTATATTTACTTGGTAGGAGTTACAAATTCGAACAATACTCAGGGTACTGGAACTACTAAAAAAACTCAAATCATTGCAACTGACTCTGCCTATCAAATAAATAGAAATGGTGGAGAAGACGGTTTTCTCGTAAAGTTTGATACCACTGGCCGAAGAATTTGGGCAACTTATTTGGGCGGAGATAATACTGATAATATGCATGATGTTGTGAATGGTAAAGACGGAGATGTCTTTGTTATTGGAACAACTGCCTCCGACAACGCCAATGCGGCAAACCCTTCTGTTTTAATGCCAATTAAAACGGCGCTACAAGATACTTTTGGAGGTAGTTACGATGCTTATTTTGCTCGATTGAATTATTGTAAACGCTTCTTGGCCATTAAGATGGATACCGTTTGTGTTTTTGATTCATTGCAACTCCGACTCACAAATGATTCTAATAAAATTACAGGTAGATCGAATTACACCCTAAAGTGGAATTTGATTTTTCCAGCCTCTTATAAAATTTCTTGGACAGGCCCAAATAATTTTAAATCGGCACTTCAAAATCCCAAGCGCAAAATGACATTCGCCGATACGGGCTTGTATGTTGCTGTAGTTATGAATGAATTTGGTTGTAGAGATACCGCCAGAACAAGGGTTGTAAAGTTGAACTCATTACCTACAGTTTCAAATACTTCGAGTCTTAAATATTGCAGAGGAGATACCATAAAGCTTTCCGCAACAGCCACAAAGGGTAAAACTTACACTTGGACGGGTAACAATTTTTCTGCAACGGGTAAATCCGTGCAGCGAAAATTTGCTTATGCCGGAACAACAGATGGCAAATACAAAATCAGTGTAGTGGATTCGAATGGTTGTAAAGGGATCGATTCAATCATGATTACGGTTGGACCAGAAGGTAAAGTTTCATCAAATAGCCCTGTTTGTCCTGGAGATACCATCCGTTTTTTCAATACAATTAAAAATCTTAAAACAATTAAGTGGACAGCCCCAGGTAGCTCAACCACGTTTAGTACAATTGCGAATCCAAAAATACCAGGTGCAAATGCTTCGAAAATGGGAGTTTATACTGCATATATTGAAGACATAAATGGTTGTAAGGATACTCAAACTGTAAATGTGACTTTACAAACTTGGTCAAATTTAACGATAGAATACGATACCTCTTTTTGCGTTGGTGCAACTTGGAAAGTAAATGTAACAATTGCTGGAGGTGTGAGTGGTTATTCCTTTTATTGGACGGGACCAAATTCTTACGTTAATGGGAATGATTCAATCTCAATAAGCAATATACAAAGTGTAAATTCTGGTAAATATTATCTCAAAATAATTGATAAAAATGGATGTACTCGAAATGATTCTATAAGATTATATGTTCGGTCGAACCCTGTGACTAATTTTACCGTAAACCAATATCAATGTTTTAAAAATAACAATTTCCAATTCACCAATACCAGTTCAAACGCATCAGCTTATAGATGGACACTGGGAGATGGTTCGGCTGCTCAAACGACAACAATCCCTTCAAATAAATCATATTCTGCTCCTGGAACTTATTCTGTTAAATTATCGGCAATCAATAACTTTGGCTGTAAAGACAGTATTACAAAGCAGATGTATGTTTATAGCATGCCGGTGGCAAATTTCACTGTCAATAAAGATTCATTGTGTATCAACTCAACGACTGGATTTTTATTTACAAGTACAAGTACAATTGCTACAGGAGGTGGTACCTTAGAATACAATTGGAATTTCGGAGATTTTACGACAAGTACACTTCAGAATCCGATAAAAAAGTACACAAAAGACACAATTCGATTTGTTCGACTTGTGGTGAAAACATCACCATATGGTTGCTATGATACAATTATAAAAAAGGTTGTCATTAAACCGAAACCAATGGCATCAATTAATTTGGTGTCTTCAAGTCAATGTTTAACTGGCAATACATTTAGTTTGGGTTCATCAAATAGTACTGCCGCTTTTTCAGGCTCGACTATATCAGGTTACAAGTGGAATTTTATATCTACAATCAATACTGCGACCTCCACTTCAACATCTTCCACAACTTTTAATTATAATAGTATCGGTGTTAAATCAATTCAATTGATCATAACAGATGCAAATGGTTGCACCGATACAGCAGATACAACTGTTACGGTTCAACCTCAAGCAACACCATCGTTCTCTGTCAACAATAGAAAGCAATGCTTGAAAAACAATGCGTTTACCTTTACAAATGGCTCTTCAATTAGTAGTGGTTCATTAACGTATGCATGGGATTTTGGTGATGCAACTACATCAACATCTATCAATCCCTCAAAAACATACTCTGCTGCTGGTGTTTTTCAAGTTAAGTTAACAACTAAATCGAATTTTAATTGTATCGATACATTGAGTATGTGGGTGGTTGTTTATCCCCAAACATCTCCAAGCTTTTCAATAAATTCAAATACAACCCAATGTCAATCTGGTAACTCATTCTCATTTACAAGTACTAGTTCATTAACAAGTCCTACTTCATTATCAGGGGGGACATATACAAATTCATGGGATTTTGGAAATTCAAGCTCAGCAACAGGAACTTCGGTTACAAAGTCATATTCATCTTCGGGATCCTTCAAGGTACTTCTAACCACTCAAACGAATTATGGATGTATTGATACAATTAGTAAATATATTAAAGTTTTGCCTCAAGCCAGTATTGGATTTAGTATCAATAACTCAAATCAATGTTTGTTAAATTCAGTAGTTGCAAATGCATTTAATTTTACAAATACCACCACTGGAGGTTTTGGTACATTATCATACAGTTGGAATTTTGGCGATGGTTCATCTGCTGTTACCGGAACAAATGCATCCAAAACTTATACAACTGCCGGAACTTACAAAGTAGTGCTTACGGCTACAGGTAGCACATGTACAGATACGTTGAGTAAATGGGTGACTGTTTATCCAAAGCCAAATTTAGGATTCTCAGTCAATAGTCTTATTCAATGTTTTAGCAATCATTCGTTTACATTTACAAATTCTAGTTCAATTGCTTCTGGCACTTTGTCTTATAGTTGGAGTTTTGGAGATGGTTCATCAGCTGTTTCAACCGCAAGTCCAACAAAAACATATACTTCATCGGGCGTATTTAAAGTTATTTTAACTGCTACATCTGGTTTGGGCTGTGTTGATACATTAAGTAAATGGGTACAGTTGCATCCTAAAGCATCACCTGGTTTTACTGTAAATAATTTAAAGCAATGTTTAAAATCTGGTGCGACTTCTAATTCATTTACGTTTACAAATTCGAGTACTTTTTCTGGAGGGACATTAACTTACATTTGGGATTTTGGGGATGGACTTGGTAACACTTCCGCGTCTACCGATCCAACATATGTTTATTCTAGCGCTGGAGCATTTAAAGTAGTTTTGAAATCAACTACACCAAATGGTTGCATAGATACAGTGAGTAAATGGGTGGTTGTGTATCCGAAAACGACACCAAGTTTTACCGTGAATACGGCGAAACAATGTTTAAGTGTCAATTCCTTTACATTTACCAATACGTCATCAATTCCGAATGGCTCTTATTCTAGTTCTTGGGATTTAGGTGATGGTTCAGCGGCACAAACAACTGCGAATGCGAACCGAACATATTCAGCTGCCGGAACATATAAGGTAATATTGAAAACCACTACCAATAACAATTGTGTTGATACAGTGAGTTCCAATGTAGTTGTCTATCCTAAATCGACACCTGGTTTTAGTGTCAATAATTTAAAACAATGTTTAAAAAACAACGGGGTAAACCATTCTTTCATCTTTACCAATACATCAACAATTGCTTCTGGCTCTATTACATATAGTTGGAATTTTGGAGATGGGTCTTCTGCTGTTACAACAATCAGTCCTTCTAAACAATATACCTCTGCAGGAACTTATAAAGTTGTACTTACCGTTACCTCCAACTTTAGTTGTGTCGATACAATAAGTAAATGGATCGTAGTTTACCCACAAGCAAATATTACTTTCTCATTAAATACTAGAAATCAGTGTCTAAAGGGAAATGCATACTCATTCACCAATGGGTCATCTATTTTATCAGGAACCTTATCATATGTTTGGGATTATGGCGACGCATCTGCCACTACAACTGTTGCAAATGGAAGTAGAACGTATACAACCGATGGCATATATCAAGTAAAATTAAAAACGACCAGCTCTAATGGATGTGTCGATACTTTAAGCACTTGGGTGAAAGTCTATCCTAAACCAAATCCTAGTTTTACAGTGACCAACACAAACGCATGTTTAAAGAATAATAGTTTCACATTTAATAATGGGTCCACAATTTCATCGGGAACATTGACCCATAATTGGGACTTTGGAGATGCAACAACAAGCACAAGTTTAAGTCCCTCAAAATCATATGCGTCTGTAAATGCATATAAGGTTACATTAACAACAACTTCAAATTTCAGTTGTTCTGATACAGTTTCTACATATGTAAAAGTATTTTCTCAACCAACACCGGGAATTTCACTTGCAAATAGAAAACAATGCTTAAAAAATAACGCATTTACATTTGGAAATACAACCACAATTAGCGCAGGAACATTAACTTACATTTGGGATTATGGGGATGGTTCAAGCACAACAACAGGAACAAATGGCACAAGAACTTACACTGCTCCCGGAATTTACAAAGTTGTTTTGAAAGCAACGAGTAACAATGGCTGTATAGATACTGTAAGCACTTGGGTTACCGTTTATCCGAAAGGAAATCCTGCTTTTAGTGTGAATTCAGTGAATCAATGTTTAGCGAATAATAGTTTTACATTCACAAATGCATCAACCATTAGTTCTGGAACTTTAACATCAGTTTGGGATTATGGAGATGGTACAAGTTCTTCGGGAACAAATGGTTCTAAATCATATAGCTCTGTAAATGTATATAAAGTCGTTTTAACGATCACTTCAAACAATGCATGTGTAGATACAATGAGTAAATGGGTGAGAATTTATCCTAAAACAGCGGTAACTTTTAGCGTAAACTCAATCAAGCAATGTTTAAAATCGAATGGTGTATCTAATAGTTTTGTTTTCACAAATACAAGTTCGGTAGGAGGCAGTGGAACCCTGACACATTTATGGGATTTTGGTGATGGCACATC
Organism: Chitinophaga pinensis; assembly: GCA_945865625.1. Lineage (GTDB taxonomy): Bacteria > Bacteroidota > Bacteroidia > NS11-12g > UBA955 > VMCP01. The sequence goes on along the minus strand of CAMBFD010000021.1, from coordinate 734 downwards.
TACTGTAACAACAACAAGTCCAACTTATGCATATTCAACTGCCGGCATATATAAGGTAGTATTAACAACCACTTCTAGTTTTGGTTGCGTAGACACAACAAGTACATGGGTTGTAATCTATCCAAAGGCAAGTATTGGATTCACAATTAACAATCGATTGCAGTGTTTTACGAACAATAGTTTTGCATTTACAAATTCGTCTACAATCGCTTCAGGAACCTTGGCATATTCATGGTCTTTTGGGGATGGGAATATTTCTTCATTAAATAGTCCTACTAAGAATTATTCTAATACTGGCAAATATCAAGTTTACTTAACAAGTACAAGCAATCAATCATGTATTGATACCCTAAGTAAATGGGTTGTGGTTTATCCTAAGGCAACAGTAGCGTTTTCAATCAATACTTCTAAGCAGTGTTTAAAAGGCAATTCGTTTACATTTACAAATTCGAGTTCAATCGCTAGCGGACAAACAATTACCGGATATTCGTGGGATTTTGGTGACGGAAATACAGTAGGAACTACGAGTCCAACATACAGCTATGCTGCTTCTGGTATTTTTAAGGTTGTTTTAAAAGTGACCAATTCTAATGGTTGTAATGATACCCTTAGCAAGTATATAACCGTTTATCCTCAATCGGTACCGAGCATTGCCGTGAATACACGAAAGCAATGCCTAAAGAATAATTCTTTTGTCTTTACAAGCTCTGTAACTTTAAGTAGTGGTTCTGTAG
>CAMBFD010000020.1 GCA_945865625.1 Chitinophaga pinensis | reverse complement strand
CACATTTAGCCACGTCTAAATTGTGTTCAATACATACAATGGTATTTCCTTTTTGAATAAGAGCATCAAACGACTTCAATAACTTTTGGATATCGTGAAAATGCAACCCAGTTGTTGGTTCGTCGAAAATAAACAAGACACCACCTTCCTTGAAAGGATTTGCTTTGCTTAAGTAAAATGCAAGTTTAACTCGTTGCGCTTCTCCACCACTTAATGTATTGCTCCCTTGTCCAAGTTTTACATAACCCAAACCTACATTTTGCAAGGGTTTGAGTTTTTCAACAATGGTTTTTTCATTTTGGAAGAATTCAACAGCATCGTCAACGGTCATATCAAGCACATCGAAAATACTTTTTTGTTTGTATTCAACTTCAAGAACTTCTTTTTTGAAACGTTTGCCACCACATACTTCGCAAGGAAGTTTAATGTCGGCCATGAATTGCATTTCAATCACTGTTTCACCATCACCTTGACAATTATCGCAACGACCACCATCAACGTTAAATGAAAAGTGCGAAGGCTTAAATCCGTTAAACTTAGATAATGGTTGATTTGAATACAAATCTCGAATATCGTCATATGCTTTCACATAAGTAACGGGATTGCTTCGAGAACTTTTACCAATTGGATTTTGATCAACCAATTCTACCCCTTTCAACAACTTTTTATTGCCAGTAATGGCTTTGTGTGCTCCTGTTTTGAGGGATACAAACTGTTGTAACTCTTTTGCGAGAGCTGGATATAATATTTGCTTAATCAATGTGGTTTTACCGCTGCCAGAGACCCCAGTAACCACTGTGAATGAATCGATTGGAATTTTTACGTCAATATTCTTCAAATTATTTGCAGCGGCACCAATAATTTCAATAAAGTTAATTGATTTACGGGTGTTTTCAGGAATTTGAATTCTCTCTATGCCGCTGAGATATTTTCCTGTTAAACTATCGGTGTTTTTGAGCAGTCCCTCATAATTTCCCGAATACATTAATTCACCACCCAAGCTACCTGCCATCGGACCAATATCAATCACTTGGTCGGCCTGTTTCATTACATCTTCATCATGTTCAACCACAATGACAGTATTTCCTTCATTTTGAAGGTTTTTAAGCACGGAAATTAGCTTTTCCGTATCTCTAGAATGTAAACCAATACTAGGTTCATCGAGAATATACATTGACCCAGTAAGGTTTGAACCCAAGTTGGTTGCTAAATTAATTCTTTGACTTTCGCCCCCACTTAATGTATTGCTCAATCTGTTGAGCGATAAGTAGCCTAATCCAACATCATACAAGTAGTTTAAACGGGTTTTAATTTCATTAATTATTCGAAAAGAAATCTCAGTATCTTTTGCAGAAAACACAATATTATTAAAGAAATTCTGGGCATTAACAACCTGCATCAATAAAATTTCTTGAATATTTGTATATCGATCAATATGATTGGATGTAGAAATATTTTCAACTTTTACATAGCCTGCCTCTTTTCGCAGTCGAGTGCCTAAACAATCGTTACAATTTGTTTTTCCTCTATAGCGAGCGACCATTACTCGGTATTGGATTTTATAGAAATTTTGTTCTAAATGGTTGAAGAAATCCTTCAAACCAAGTAAATCTTTTTTTCCTTTCCATAACAACTCTTTTTCATCTGTCGATAAATCTGCATACGGTCTATGAATCGGGAAATCAACTTTTGATGATTGATTGATAAAATGGGTTTTCCATTCCGACATCACTTCGCCTCTCCAAGCGGCTACACATCCCTCGTAAACGCTCAGTGACTTATCAGGAATCACTAAATCTTCATCAATTCCAAGAACACTTCCAAAACCTTCGCAAGTTTTGCAAGCTCCATAGGGATTGTTAAATGATAAAAAGTCTTTGGTAGGGACATCAAATGAAATTCCATCGAGTTCGAATCGATTGTTATATTCTCTTAATTCATTTTTATCGATAATATACACAGCACAATCGCCCTCTCCTTCCCAAAATGCTGTTTCAATTGCATCGAACAAACGAGATTCATTTTCTTCGTCTTCAGGATTAATTTCTAATCGATCTACAAGAATAAAAGCGGGAGCTTTGATAATGATATTTTGTTCAAGAATATCATCAATTCTCAATATTTCATTATTGGAGAACAAGCGACTGAATCCTTTTTGATTGATTGATTCAATGTCTGAAATAAGAATTTTATCCAGTTTTATTGGTGTAAGAATATAAATTTTATTTCCCTCTTCGAGTGATTTAACATCATGAATTACGTCTTGAACTGAATCTCTTTTTACCTCTCTACCTGAAATTGGCGAAATTGTTTTACCTGTTCTAGTGAAGAGTAATTTTAAGTAATCGTAAATTTCCGTTGAAGTAGCAACCGTGCTCCGAGGATTGTGGGTATTTACTTTTTGTTCAATAGCCACAGCAGGACTAAGGCCATCAATATAGTCAACCAAGGGTTTTTTCATTCTGCCCATGAATTGACGTGCGTATGAGCTCAAGCTTTCAACATATCGTCTTTGTCCCTCAGCGAATAAAGTGTCAAAAACCAAGGATGACTTACCACTCCCTGAAACACCAGTTACAACGGTAAATGTATTGTGTTGAATTGAAACATCAATCCCTTTAAGATTGTGTTGATGAGCATTTTTTACGAAAATTTTATGGTCTGAGGGATGATTCTTTTTCACTGAAATTATTTGATTGTATCTTTAACTACGCTGGCGCCTGCACAAATTCCTAAGCCACCTTTAATGTTTGTAAAAACAGCTGAAGGTTCTGAAAATGGACCTTGTTGTTGTTTGTAATTGTCTATTGATTTGAAATAACGGTAATATTCTTCACTCAAATTTTTAATAACAACTAAATATTTGAAGGTTGTGCCTTTAGAATTTGCAGGGGTGGTAAACTTGAAAAGTTTATTTTGGCCATTAAAACCTCCGTCATCAATTAAAAGTGCGCCATCTTTATTTAATATTTGATTGTTCACCAATTCTGGATTTTCAGGAATAATAGGAAGATTGAGCCATTGCTCGCTGCTAAATTCATCATATCTAAACAATCCTAATTCATAATAGTTTCTCTCATTGGGATTGTCTTTGATGATAAAAGAAATTGTACCAGTTGGAAACCCAACGCTGTCACTACTTGTGTTGTCTATCCAAAGAGCTTTTCCACTTGTACTTAATTTAGGAATTGTAAAAAAGCTATATGTTGAAGACAAATTACCCCAACTTACTTCAAGTGTATAATTTATAACAGAAACTGGATACCAAGTAGATCGATAAGATTGTGAGATAAGGTCAAAGTTTAATTTAGTTTTAACGCCTTTATCGTCTGTCACAATTACAAGTGCATTTTCAATACTTGGCTTACCAATTGAATCAAAAATATCTAAACTTTTATTCACAGTAACACTCAGGAAATCATTGTCGTATGCCAATAAATTCACCACTAATTTTTCTTTGAAAGCAATTTGCGACATATCCAAATCTTTTTCACAAGAGCATAGAAAAAACAGCGGAAATAAAACGATATAAATTAGAGCTTTCATGGTTTTAAAATTCAATTCTATAAAATGCTGAAGGAATAAATTTAAAGTAACTTACACCTACCAATGTATTGCTACCTAAATTATTTTCGCCAAACCGAGCGACCACTGGATTGTCCCAGCCAAAAAGATTATACACATGAATTCCATAAAATTCATGATAATCATCATGAAACTCTGGTTTAATTTCTTTGGTAAATCCAATATCAATTCGCTTATAGAATGGCATTCTATAATTATTTTTTTCACTGTAATCATAAACTTGTCGATTGTCAGTTGTATAGTATTTAGAAGTTGGAACCGTCACGGCATGTCCATCCATAAATACTCCCGACATATTTAAAACGAGATCATTTGATACTTGATAGGTCATTTGCAAACTAATTTTATTCCTTCTATCCCATCTAAAGTCAAACGCTTTGCCATTGTTCAACTCTTCGAATTGCCTATCGGTAACACTAAATGTATAAGATAAAATACCGTTAAGAGGACCTGATTTTTTTGAGATCAAAAATTCCAACCCAGTTGAGCTACCTGTACCTTGTAAAATTGAATTTTCCCAATAAGATTTTTGAAGGATATCGCCGTCAAATCCTGATAATTCTGTAATACCGTCGAATGACTTAAAGTAGTATTCTACGCTAGCTTCCATTCCCCCGAATGCAGGCTGGGAATATCCAATGGTAAACTGATTGGTTGTTTGGGGCCTAAAATTTCCCGTAGTGGGAAACCAAATATCTTGAGGTAAATTTCCCGAAATGCTTGATAATTGATGAATGCCTTGGTTTGATGTGGCAAATCCAAATTGAATTCGTTTTTTGCCTTCTAGAAGTTGACTTAAAATTATTCTAGGTTCGAATCTAAGATAATTCTTTTCGTCAGAAATGTAATTCCAAATACGTCCTCCAATATTCATACTCATACCTGTAAATGGTTTATATTCTATTTCTGCATAAGCAGTGAGTTCAGAAACTGTTTTATTGTTAAATGTGCCATAAATGGTATCAATATTTGAATTTGAATTTTGAGAATTAAGAATTTGATAAGTTAACAATGACGGATTCATATCATGGACAACCATTTGAGCACCATATCTCAATTTACTATCATTTGACCATATATTAAAAAAATCAGCGTTCAATGAATAATCCGTAATTGAACTATTTGAAATGATATTTTGTTTCACTTCATTAATTGAGGTATCAGTATAAATTGTAGCGCCAATATTTAAATTATCGGTGTAGGAGTATCTCGAAAATCCGGCCGACAAATGCATATAGTTTTTTGCATTGAACACATGAGAGTAATTCAAACCCGATAAAGTATTTTGCCAAGATGCACCCAGAGAAATATTGTAGTTCATGGTTCTGCCTACTGAATCTCGCCTATTGCCCGAAATATTGATGCCATATTTGTCTCTACCATTGTATATCCAGTAATTCCAGTGATTTTTAGAATCTTGCTTAAAATCTAACTTGAAGTTAATATCATGAATATTGCCAATTAGGAAATTAGAAAACAAATCTGAAAATATCAAATCAAAATAACTTCTTCTAAAAGCCAATGAAGTTGTCCATCTTCCTTTAGAATCAATTGGTCCATTGAGCGCTACGTTAAATGTGGCAACATCAATATTTACAGAACCTGACCAATTTTCAGCGCTTCCACCAATTGTTTGAATATCGAGCACCCCACCACCGGCTCTGTTTCCATATCTTGCTGGCGCTACCCCTCTATAGAAGTCACAATTTTTTACAATTTCGGGATTGAAATTTGAAATTAAACCAAAAATATGACCGTTACCATAAAGCGGTAAACCATTCATCAAAATAAGATTTTGATCCGAATTACTGCCCCTCACATAAAGAGATGACAAACCTTCAATTCCACCAACAACACCAGGTAAATATTGGACAAGCTTAATTGGGTCCGACAGACTAAAAATAGAAGTTCCTTGTTTGATTTGTCGTGGTAAAACTTTGTAAAATGATGCTTTATCATTGTAAAGCGATGTGAATTCTTCGGAAGAATCTACTTCATCATAATCAACAGGCACTAAGAAAACATTTTTAACAGTCGATTTTTCGAGTTCTAGGCTTAATTTCAAAGTTTTAAATCCTGGAGCAGCATAGACTATTTCTCTAACGCCTTTTTTTGTAATTGTTTGATAATATCCTTGTTCTGTGGCTTCAGTGTAAAAAGCGGTTTTTGAATCCACAACAATTGCGCCTGGAATGGTTTCCAAGGTTTCTTTATTGAAAACCCAACCGGTTAAACCGATATTTTGAGCATTCGCAATACAAGAAAGAGCAAAAAGAAGTGAGAATAATCCTAACTTTTTCATCAATGATTCAAATTTAATGATTTGTTTTCAAGGTTCAAGGACTTAAAATGCCTTTTCGATTAAAATTGAATGAAATTTGGCAGACACATTATCATGAGCTATATTCTTTTTGAAGAATTCAACAGATATATTTTCAATGTCTAACCCATTGAACAAATTACTTTCCAATTGGTTGATCAAATATTCGGCAGCTGTTTCTATTAGTTTAAATGATTTTTGTTTCAAATTTAAAATTTCACGAGATATTGATTGGTAATCAATTGTTTGAGATAGTTCGTCTTCACTCTTTAGCCTTTTGTATTTTACAGTAACCGACACCTCAAACTCAGTTTTCGTGATTTGTTCTTCTGAATACCATCCAATTGGCAATAAGACCCACTGCTTTTCAACTTTCACTGTTATTAACATGTCGTTTACTAAAATTTAGATTACAAAGTAAGTAAGATTATTACATTTGTGTTTCGATTAATGATGGAAAATTTAAATATTAATCAATTACTTGATGCCAATCGAGGGAAAGACAGGTACGTAGCACCTGATTTTTATGGTATCGACGATTTGCTAAGCGATGAACATAAGTTGATTCGTCAATCTGTTCGTGATTGGGTTAAAAAAGATTTAAGTCCGATTATTGAACACTTCGCTCAACAAAGCCAATTCCCTCAGCATATTGTCAAGCAGCTTGGTAATATTGGTGCTTTTGGACCGCAATTGCCAGCAAAGTATGGATGTGGAGGGATGGATTACACGACCTATGGCATTATCATGCAAGAGCTTGAACGATGTGACAGCGGAATTCGATCGACTGCCTCTGTTCAAGGATCTTTGGTTATGTACCCTATTTGTAAATTTGGTTCTGAGGAACAAAAGATGAAATATTTGCCAAAACTTGCAAGCGGTGATATGCTTGGCTGTTTTGGACTTACAGAGCCTGATCACGGATCTAATCCTGGAGGTATGACTACCCATTTTGAGGATAAGGGTGATCATTACCTTCTCAATGGTGCGAAAATGTGGATCAGCAATGCACCATTTGCTGATGTTGCCGTAGTTTGGGCAAAAGATGAAGCAGGCAAAATCAAAGGGTTGATTGTTGAAAGAGGCTATGAAGGATTTACAACACCTGAAACACATGGAAAATGGAGTTTAAGGGCAAGTGCAACTGGTGAGTTGGTTTTTAACAACGTTAAAGTCCCAAAAGAGAATTTGTTACCAGGAGTTGAAGGATTAAAAGGCCCATTAACGTGCTTGAATTCTGCCCGTTATGGAATAAGTTGGGGTGCTTTAGGCGCTGCAATGGATTGCTACGATACAGCAGTAAGATATTCAAAGGAAAGAATACAATTTGGAAGACCAATTGGTGGCTTTCAATTACAGCAGAAAAAATTAGCTGAAATGTTAACTGAAATCACCAAAGCGCAATTAGTTGTTTGGAGATTGGGTCAATTAATGGATGCCGGCAAAGCAACGCCTGCGCAAATATCTATGGCAAAAAGAAATAACGTCGAAATTGCCTTGAATGTTGCTAGAGAAAGTCGCCAAATTCTTGGTGGAATGGGTATTACGGGTGAATTTCCAATGATGCGCCACATGATGAATTTAGAATCTGTTGTGACTTATGAAGGTACCCACGATATTCATCTATTGATCTTAGGAATGGAAATAACTGGCGAAAATGCCTTTAATTAAAAGTAGTATTTATGTATCAAATTAAATTTGGAACAGACGGTTGGAGAGAAATTATAGGTGATAATTTTACCACTGCAAATGTAAAAAGAGTTGCTTTGGCAACTGCTAAATGGTTAAATCAGTCCGATTTTGAAAAATCTTGTGTTGTTGGTTTTGATTGTCGTTTTGGTGGCGAAATGTTTGCTAAAGAAACTGCAGTTCAACTTGCATCCAATGGAATTAAAGTTTTATTGTCAAGTGGATATGTTTCAACCCCTATGATCTCATTGGCGGCAAATCGATTGAAAACCGGTGCTGGAATTATTCTAACAGCCTCTCACAATCCCCCATCGTATAATGGGTATAAAATAAAAGCCAATTATGGTGGACCTGCAATTCCAACAGAAGTTTCAAAAATTGAAGACTTAATTTTAAATGAAGAAGTTCATTCTATAAAGAGTTTTGATGAATTAGTGCAAGAAGGAATGATTGAATATAGCGATTTTGAAACATTGTACTTGGATCATTGCAAACAATCATTTGACATGAATGCCTTAACTCTTCAATCAGAATCGTTGATTTACGATGCAATGTTTGGTGCTGGTAAAAATATTGTAAAACGCTTGTTGCCAAAAAGTACGATTTTACATGGTGACAATAATCCTGGATTTTTAGGACGGGCACCAGAACCTATATTAAAGAATTTGCCTGAAATAGCTGAAGAAATTGCAAAATCAAATCAGTTCTCATGTGGCTTAGCAACCGATGGAGATGCCGATAGGATTGGCTTTTTTGATGAAAAAGGAAATTTTGTAGATAGCCATCATTTAATTTTATTGTTAATTGAATATCTAACAACTTTTAAAGGGTATTCAGGTAAAGTTGTGAAAAGCTTTTCAGTAAGTGATAAGGTTCAAAAACTTTGCGAACTAAAAGGATTAGAATCAATTACAACTAAAATTGGATTTAAATATATCTGCGAATACATGGTTACCGACGATGTTTTGATTGGTGCCGAAGAAAGCGGTGGAATTGCAATTAAAGGTCACATTCCGGAGAGAGATGGTGTTTGGATGGGTTTGGTTTTGATGGAGTTTATGGCGAAAACAGGTAAAAAGATCTCTGAACTAATTTCAGATATGTATGAAAAAGTTGGTTCTTTTGCCGTTGAACGATATGATCTTCACTTAAACAATGAATTGAAAGAGCAAATCATTAAAATATGTAAATCAAATAGTTATACAAATTTTGGTTCTTATAAAATTGTATCAACCGAAGATACCGATGGATTTAAATTCAGACTCGACAATGGCAGTTGGGTGATGATACGCCCTAGTGGAACAGAACCAGTTTTAAGGGTATATTCTGAATCAGACTCTTCTGCTTCGGCATTTGATATTTTAGACCAAACTAAAAAAGCAATCTTAGGGGAATAATGGAAAAGATCTTGCAAATCGATATCGATAAAATTTTGCAAGACAAAAGTCCTTCTTTGTATAAATTGTTGCCTAAATTTATTGTACGTTGGTTTAAAAAATTCATCCATCAAGATGAAATGAACTATGTTTTAAGAGAAGGCAATCATTTAACTGGTGTTGAATTTGCCAAGTTTACGATCAATTGCATGGGTGCTATTGTTGAGTTCAAAGGACTAGAGAATATCCCTCAAAATGGAGGTTGCATTGTTGCAGCAAACCATCCTCTGGGTGGATTGGATGGTATGGCATTGATTGTTGGCGTTGCCGAGATTAGAAAAGATTTTAAATTTCTTGCAAATGATATTTTAATGCATATCGAACCATTAAAAGACTATTTTATTCCAGTGAATAAAATGGGGACAACAACTAAATCGCATTTGTCCAATATATCCAATGAATATTCATCAGGAAAAGCAATCATTGTCTTTCCGGCTGGTTTGTGTTCGCGTAAAATCGAGGGTGAAATTGTTGATTTGGGTTGGCAAAAAAGTGTAATTAAACAAAGCATTAACAACAATTTGCCAATTATACCAGCTTTTATTGAAGGCGAAAATTCGAAGTGGTTTTATAGAATTGCAAATATTCGTAAGTTTCTTAAACTTAAGTTTAATTTAGAAATGTTAATGTTGCCCGATGAATTGTACAAGCAAAAAGGCAAGAAAATTGTAATTCATTTTGGGCAACCTATTGGGCCAAGCAACTTTTCAATGAAGTCAATTGGTTCTGATGTTCAGCGCTTGAAGAATCATGTTTACAGATTAAAAGATAATTTATCTTTAGAATTCAATTGAATTTCTTAATTTCACAGCTTCATGATGCAACCAATTGTTGAACAAGTAGACAAATCTATATTAATTTCAGAATTAACCCCTGACATTTTTATTCGCTCTACCAATAATATTGGCAACCACATCTATATTTTTAACGGCAACAATAAACCTAATTTATTGAGGGAAGTTGGACGTCTCCGTGAAATTTCATTTCGTCAAGCTGGTGGTGGTACAGGTAAAAGCTTCGACCTCGATGAGTTTGATACTGGAAAATATGCTTATAATCAGCTCATTGTTTGGAATCCATCAGATGAAGAAATTATAGGTGGATATCGCTTTATTTTATGCAAAGATGCCAGAGATGAAAATGGAGATTATCATTTATCTACAACTGAGATCTTTACATTTTCAGAGAATTTAAAAACAAATTATTTCCCACTAACTATTGAATTGGGAAGGAGTTTTGTTCAGCCAAATTACCAGCCAAGTGCGGAAAGTAGAAAAGGATTGTATTCACTGGATAATTTATGGGATGGATTGGGTGCTTTGGTTATTGATAATCCATCAATGAAATATTTCTTTGGGAAGATTACGATGTATACTGATTTTAGTGAAGATGCAAGAGATTTGATTTTGGCTTTTATGGAAACCATGTTTCCAAACGATGAAGTACTTGCTTCGCCGCAATATCCGATACATCGTAAATTAGATTGTACCGATTTTATTCAAGAGATCAAAGGCCTATCATACAAAGAAGCCCACCAAATTTTAAACTTGAAAGTGCGTGCACTTGGAGAAAATATCCCTCCTTTGTTCAATAGTTATATGAACTTAAGTCCTTCAATGAAAACTTTTGGTACTGCCATCAACGATCATTTTGGAGCAGTTGAGGAAACTGGCATCATGGTAACTATTCCAGATATTTACGAGAATAAAAAGGACCGTCATATTCAGTCTTATATCAACTGGAAAGCCGCGCAATCAATTTAAAAAAAGCACTTTGCCTTTAGATAAAAGGTTGTTTGCTTTCAGTTGGTAAAAATAAATACCTTCAGGGATATTTTTCTTGGTATTGAATTCACCGTTGATTGAATGTCCTTCAAAAACAACCCTTCCTGAAATATCAAATACACTTAAATCTATTGTGTAGTTAATTAATTCTATATTTTTTATAATCAATTTGTTATCTCTAAAAAACAAAATGGGTTTTTCGTTTTTATCCAATGATGAAACGCTTGTCATGGCCATGGCCATTTTAACAGCATTTAAGGCGTCAACTTTGCCATAACCATAATTGTTATTGGAATCTTTAGTGGTAAAAGAATCACGTTGAGCCGATAACCTAAGTACGTTTGCCATTTCATACGAGTTTAATTTTGGAGCAACTTGCAATACTAAGGCTGCAACTCCGTTAACATGCGGCGCAGCCATACTTGTACCACTAAAAAGTGCCCAAACAACATCTTTTCCATTGTATGTCGTTTTATAAAGGGTTTCATTTGTAATCCAACCAGGCACCTGTCTTGTGTGTACCGCTGATCCAACTAATTGTCCTGGAGCAGAAACATCAGGCTTGATTCGGCCATCAATTGAAGGTCCTCTGCTACTAAAACCTGCTAATTGACCAACATTCAAAGATTTATCGCTCTGTGAAAACCCCAAATAATTGATCCATTCATTGCGATTGGTATATGCGCCAACACTGGTGATCCATTTACCTGTCCCTCCATTTTCACCAAGTGTACTCGTTTCATCGCCTTCAATAAAGTTCAACGGAAATAAAGTATTGATATAACTTCTAAAAGTACCTGATGTCCAATTGTAAGTTCTACCTGAATTCCATCCATTCACAAAGCCTTTGCCTTTAAAAGATATTTTGATAAACCTTTTAGGACCAGAAGATTGGGCCGACAATAAACAATTTGACTTCCCATTATTGATAAATGCTTTCTGAAATGACAAGGTATAAATAAGAGAATCTGAACCACTGATTAATTTGTTGTAAACCAATTGATCTTGATTCATTGAAAAATAGGGTGAACTCAGAATTTCTTGATTGAATGAATCTACAAGAGAAACTTTTAACTGAACGTTTGACCCAAGTTCTGACCAGAAATCGCAATAAACATCTTCAGTTGGGTAATTTTTGCGACTTCTGTCCATAGCCAAGGTATGAAAAGTATCGTTATTGAGCGATAAAGATAAATGCATATTGTTTTTCCCATCATTTCCATTGGCGCCAATGATTGATCTACCAAATGGTTTTCCTCCCCAAATACTCTCCTGTTTTACAATATTTTCTAGTGCCAAATCAAACAAAGATGTTCCATCGTGAGGACCTGTATGCATTCCCCAACTCAAATTACATGTCACAGGATATTTAATTGAATCTGCATATTTTATGAGATAATCAAAACCATCAAGAATTGTAGGATTGGCAACTAAGAAATCACCTTTAGCGCTGCCTTTTAAGGTATCGTTTGCATATTTTATAGAAACAAAAGCCAATGCAGCATCAGGTGCTACACCAGCATAAATATTGTTTGGCGATTGAAATCCAGAGCCAGCAGAAATCCCTGCTACATGCGTTCCGTGCGTTCCATCGTCGTCAATGGCTTGTAAAATGCTATTTTCTGTTGCAAACAAAGTGCCATAAGGGAACAATTTAGGGGAAATACCAGCATTTGATGTTTGATTCCAAAACCGCTTAACTCTAAATACTGTTCCATTGTCGTTGAAAAAAGTTGGATGATCTGTTTGAAATCCTATATCAACAATTCCTACAAGCACACCTTTGCCTCTAAGTAATTGACTTGGTTGCATTCCTCGATAAACTTGAGCTTGAAAAACTTTTGAGTGTAATCTGGCTTTATCGTTCAACGCTCTAGGGGCATTCATCTTATGCGAAAGTTCAATATGGTCTACCCTGTCGTCGTTGATCAACATTCTAATTTCAGATTCTATTAATCGCATTTGGGCTATAAATCCATATTTTTGGATAATGAGGGATGATAAATCGGTCAATTCAGATTCAGCCAAATGCTTATTAAATTGAACGAGAGCATAAAATTTATAATTTTCATCTTTCACAAACAATTGTTTGATCTGTTGATTCTGCGAAAATACCAAACGGGACACAGCCGAAAGTTTAGAAGAGTTGTGAATGCTATAAAATTGAGATTGAGAGAATGCTAAATTTGAGCTACAAGCTAAAATAACAGGCACTAAATATTGAAGACTGTACTTAATCACGACATCAATGTTAAGAAAAAAGTAGTATAAATCAATGAAAGTATAGAAAAGTGACATTAATTTTGCAGTAATGACAGATTTTTCTTGGCTTGAAAGAACCGAACTTCTTGTAGGAGAAGACCAACTAAATAAACTCATATATTCTAATGTTCTCATTGTTGGCTTAGGAGGCGTTGGTAGCTTTGCTGCTGAATTTATTTGCCGTTCTGGTGTTGGAAACATGACCATCATAGATGGGGATATTGTAGACAAAACAAATAAGAACAGGCAGTTACCGGCCCTTACTTCAACAGTGGGCAAAGGCAAAGCTGAGGTCATGGCTAATCGTTTGTTAGATATTAACCCAAATCTTAATTTAACCGTCATAGATAAATTTCAAAAACCGGAAGACAATATACAACTCATCCGTAAAAGTAAATTTGATTACGTGATGGATTGCATCGACTCTGTGTCCCCCAAGATATATTTAATAAAAACCTGTATAGAAGAAAATCAAAGATTTATTAGTTCAATGGGCGCTGGAGGTAAAACAGATGCAGCAGCAGTTAATGTGGGTGATATTTCTGAATCGTACAATTGTCCTTTTGCTAAAAACGTGCGCAAGAGATTACACAAACACAAGATTTACAGTGGCTTTAAGGTGGTCTATAACTATGGAGAATTACACCGCCAAAGCTTAAGATTAACAGATGGTTCAAACTTTAAAAAGTCGTTTTATGGAACTATTTCATTCATGCCTGCATTGTTTGGATTAAGAATGGCGGCTGAGGTGATCAATGATTTACGCTCTGAAGTGAAGTAATAGCATTGTAAAATTATAAAGAAACATTCGTTTTTAACTGTTTTCTTCTATATTTGAATTTCAATTATGAGAAAAGTATTATTTGGATTAAGCTTGATTGCAGTAGGATTTATTGCATCTTGTAAAGAAGAGTCTAACTCAACATCAAGTGATGACATCACAGGAAAAACAACGCAACAAGTGATAATGATGCGCGCATGGAAAACAACTTCATTTAAAGATAGTTCTGAAAACGGAACTTCAGAAACATACGATGTTTGTTCAAGAGACGATAGTTATCAGTTTACATCAACTACGGCTTACACATGGAATAACAATTCAGTTAAATGTGACCCAACAGATCCAGCAACAGCCAATGGAACTTGGTCTATGCCTGACCCTACCGGTAAAATTGTACTTATCGACAACATAAAATTCCTTGGAAATACTGTAAAATGGGTTGTTGAATCTATGAGCGCTACCACAATTATTTTGCGCTTTAGAGGAATAGACAACAGTGGTAAAGATATCACTTGGAGAATGACATTGTCAAAATAAAAAATATTTCAATACATAAAAAAAGCCCGTGATACGGGCTTTTTTTATGTAAAATCCATTTTAAAATGCTGGTTTTAAAGTTTTTAAACTCTTCACTGCTGCCAAGTATTCTTTTGCTAATGAAGAATTAGGATTCAATTTTAAAGCTTTTGTGAAATTATCGACAGCGGCATTTTTATCTTCTAGCAACATGAAATCGTACCCTCTCAAAACATATGCTTTTTCGAAAGTGGGATTTAATGTGGTAATTTTATCACATAACTCTGCTGAAACTTGATAGTTTTCGAATATTGTTTCCACCACTGCTCGGTTGTAATAAGCGTATATATGATAAGGATTTATTTTAATTACTTTCTCATACAATTTCACGGCATCACTAAAATTATTTTTCTTCTGCTCTATTAAACCCTTTGTATATATTGCTTCATCTGAAAATTCATTTAAAACAATGGCCTTATTGACATATTTCTCACAAAGCGCGGGGTCTTTATCAAACAAGAATAACGCTTTTTGCATTGTAGCATCAAAATTATTGGGATTTAGCAAAAGCACTTTATCAATGATTGCAAGTGAGGCAATGGTATCTTTTTGTTCTTTCAAAGAAACCGACTTAAGGATATAGGCCTTTTC
This sequence comes from Chitinophaga pinensis, assembly GCA_945865625.1. Lineage (GTDB taxonomy): Bacteria > Bacteroidota > Bacteroidia > NS11-12g > UBA955 > VMCP01. The sequence continues at coordinate 10,221 of CAMBFD010000020.1, read as the reverse complement.
TTGAAATTCGGGATTTGAAATTAACCCAAACAATAATTTGTCGGCGTCTAGATATTGTTGTCTTGCAATATAAAGTTTAGCCAATAGAAATACAGCTTCTGGATAATTGTTATTTCTCAGTTTTAAGCATTTAGAAAGATGCTTGTCAGAAAGCTCGAAATTGGCGGAATCTAATGAAAGATAAGATTCAGCCAATCGAAAATGATACAATGAATTATCGCCGTTTAACGAAACGGCTGTATTTAAATCGATGATTGCGTCTTTATATCTAAGCGCATAAAAAAAAGCATTGCCTCTTAGGTAATAATTTTCAGGGTTCTTTGGATTTTCATTGATTTTTGTTGAAATCGAACGGATATCTGAAGAAAAAGAAGTATCGGCTGGTGATATATACCTTGCACCTTCTGGCAAGGATTTCCCGCAGGCAAATAGAACTAGGGGAATTAATATCGGGAAAACATGTTTCCGCATTTGGTGCTCGGGACGGGAATCGAACCCGTACTGGCATTACTGCCAACAGGATTTTAAGTCCTGCGCGTCTACCTATTCCGCCACCCGAGCGTTAAGGGACTGCAAAAATAGACAAATATTTTTGGAATCCAATTACTTTTTCAACATTTCCGAAATAGTTTTTTCAATGATATTACAGGCCTGATGAATCTGTTCTTCGTTAATGATTAAGGGAGGAGCAAATCGAATGATATGGGTATGTGTTTGCTTAGCTAATAAGCCATTGTTTTTCAATTCTATACAAATATCGTATGCAGTTTTATGATCACCAAAGGGTTTAATGACAACTGCATTTAGGAGTCCTTTGCCTCTCACTGTTTCGAAAATATCAAAATTCATTTTTTTCAAATTTGCACGAAATATCTCACCCATTTTTGTGGCATTTTCTACCAATTTTTCATTTTTAACGACTTTTAATGAAGCTAAAGCAACAGCGCAGGCTAATGGATTTCCGCCAAAAGTGCTTCCATGTTGACCAGGCTTAAGGGTGAGCATGACTTCATCGTTACCTAAAACACAGCTTACTGGCAAAACGCCACCGCCTAATGCTTTTCCCAGAATGAGCAAATCTGGCTTTACATTTTCATGTTCGCAGCAATATAATTTACCAGTGCGGGCAATTCCTGTTTGGACTTCATCGGCAATCCACAATATATTGTATTTATCACAAAGCTCTCGTACACCTTTTAAATAACCTTCATGAGGAACAATCACGCCAGCTTCACCTTGTATTGGTTCAACCATGAATGCACAAACATTTTTATTTTGGAACTTCTCTTCTAAAGCCTTTAAATCGTTATATGGAACAATAGAAAATCCTGGCACAAAAGGTCCAAAATTACCATAACTATCGCTGTCGGTACTAGAACTAATTGCAGCGATGGTCCTACCCCAAAAATTACCTTCCGCAAATATAATTTCGGCTTTATTTTCTTCTACGCCTTTTACTTCATATGCCCATTTACGCGCCAATTTAATGGCAGTCTCCCCTCCTTCTACACCTGTATTCATAGGCAATACCCTGTCGTATCCAAATAATTCCGTGATGTATTTTTCATATTCTCCTAAGATATTATTATGAAATGCACGGCTAGTTAAAGTTAAGATTTGAGATTGTTCATTCAATGCAGCAATAATATCAGGATGGCAATGTCCTTGATTTACGGCAGAATATGCAGATAGGAAATCCATATACTGTTTTCCATCAACATCCCATACATGAATTCCTTTGCCCTTTTCTATCACAACTGGAATTGGATGATAGTTATGCGCTCCAAATTTGTCTTCTAAATCAATATAATATTGTGTACTTTTTAACATGCTCATAGTCTACAAATTTACGAATCTATTTTTGAAAATTAGTTTAATATGTAGGTAATGAAATTAAAAAATTAAACAATGTTCAATTAATTGAATTCGATGGTTCGAATTCGTTCAGAAAATGCTATTTTTGACTTAATTGAAATCAGTGTGAGTTATCATGTTTAAAATCAAAGCATATATAATTTTTCTCTTCATGTTAATCTTTTTGAGTGATATTGCTTTGGCTCAATTTATTCAGGATGATTGCATTGTTTTAACTCAAAACAGAATTGAAATTGTTTTGGATGAGACTATTGACAATAAGTTAAAAAACAAAAGAAATTGTATAGATTCAATATTTTCTTTCACTCAGCAATCCATCACGCAGCTTGAAAAGAATTTATTATACAAAATGTCTGACAAAATACATTTGATTGTTTTCGATCAATTGAATTCGTTTGAAAAATTCAAAAACTTCCAGCTATCTGAAAAACAGCTAGGTGACGAATCTGAACATGAAATGTATTTTCCAATTTACATTGGTCAAAACTTTCAAAACATCAGATTTCAATGTAGATATACAACTTCTTATCAATTTGTTCAAGAGTATTTGTATGGCTTAACTTACAGGGAGAAAAACGATCTTTCTGAAAATTCGCACATTCCAAATTGGCTTATAGAAGGGTTTCTTCAATATTTTTCTGGAGGGATAAACGTTTCCGATTTTCAAAAGTTTGAACAATTAAATAATAAAGGGCATTTCAAAAACATCAATTTTATTCCCGAAACATCCCAACCCATTTTTGGCACAGTGTTGTGGTATATGTTTGAGAAAGAAAAAGGGAAAGGATTTAACAGTGCTTTTTGGTACTTAATTAAATACGCAAATAGTTTCGAAGGCTCATTTGAATACCAATTTGGCATACAATTTAAAAAATGGCTTAAACTCAGAATTGTAGAGATTCAGAATTTTAAGAAATTATCTAAATTGAATGTCGACATACGCATCCCTCAAAAACACATTGGATTTAACCATTTGCAATCATTGGCTTTATTTCAAAATAGCGATAAATTCAAATATTATTTATTGGGTACTACATCTACAAATCAAAATTTGATTTTAATAGACCAAAATCAAAGAAAAGAATTGTTAAACATTCCTGAAATTGGTTTATTTCCCAAATTAGCTTTTAATAAAATTGACATTTATAAGAACAGTAGTGATTCTTCGATATGGGTTTTAAGTTGGGTAGACAATCAATGGCGCATTTCTAGAATAAATCAATTCCAAGAGCTCAAAACATTTATTTCATTAGAAAACAATGGCCATTACAAACTCCTTAAAGATATTTCGAAATTTTTGATGCTGATCAATGAAAACGATGGTATTTCTAAAATCATTCAATTAAACTGGAATGGAGAAAAAAAGGAGATCTATTCAACCCATTTCAAGATAAACGATTATGTTGTCAAGCGTTCTGATGGCAGTTATTTGGTTTCTCAATCGGGATTGGTTCAAGACAACAGTATAGAATCAAAACTAATTTCAATTGATTCTAATGGAAATCAAGTTATTATTTATAAAGACAGTAACAATATAGGAGAATCTCAGTTTTTAGATGTTATTGAGGAAAGTGCGACACACATAAGCTTCATTCAAAACGTAGAAAACAATCAGCGTTTGATCCATTTATATTTCATAGATGGCAATTGGGTTGTAAAAGCAAACAATACGAAAGAAATGCATTACCACCAATTAAATGGTATTCATGATGATCAAATTACGGAATATTTTCAAAACACAGTTGGCATTGGTTTAAACAGATACAATTTGAATGAAGCCATTTATTCGCAAGACACCTTAAAAAATAGAATATTTTCATTCGATACTGTTTTAATTGCAAACAACAATCAAAAAGAAAGGAATGATATTGACAGTAGTAATGGATATTTCATTAGTCCATTCCCAATCAATAACAGACCAAAACCATACAATTTAAAAATGTTGAGTCTGAATACTTTGGCAGTTCAATCTAGTTTTAGTCCAATTCTTTATGCACGAACTGCTGGATTTCGTTTAAGCAATGAAGATCTGACAATGAATTACAGATCAAACATTCCATTGAATGAAACTTACAATTCAATTTTTACAATTTTCTTTCATAATGAGATGATTAGCAACAACAATCGAAACAAATTCAAATTGTTAGGCTTTTCGAGCATAGATAGAAATAGAATTGGTCTTCAATTTTCACATCGTTATTTGTTTGATAAATACACTGTTACGAGTGATATTAAATATAGGATCAGACAATTCAATGGCTACCATAATGAAGTTTTACGAAATCTAGGATCTGCAATTGAGATTGGAGTTTTGCAAAAACATAAAAAGTTCATTTCTTTTCTCAATGTAAAATGGCAAATGCAAAGTGATATAATCATGAACATGGATGAATTTTCGTCGAAAATCGAAAATGCCAATATTTATACAGGAGGTCTTGAATTTGGAATAAAAACGAACAGTCAAAGTTTATTCAAACGAAATACTAAATTTCAATTTTCTACCAATGCAAGTTTGGTTTTAAATTTGGCTAAAACGGTCGACTCTCTAAAAAATATGAGTCAACTTATTTTCTCATTTAAATCTGAATATGTCCTGGATTTTTTTCAATTTAAAACAAAAATAAATGCAGTTTATTCTTTAAACAACAGACAAACTTTAACTTTTATAGGTGGAAGCAGCGGATCTTTGCAACAAAATCAATATACGTCTCGGATAATAGAACAGTTGAATCCTTATCAATCTTTGTTCATCAATAAATTGGGAAATTTGAGAGGTTTCTACGCTGGTGACAGAATTGGCAGCAGTGGATTGGTTTGTCAAAACGAAGTTCAAATATCCCCATTGAATTTATTTCCTTCAAGGGTCATAGAAACTAATTTTTGGAAAAAATTAATTTTCTTAGGATTTTTAGATTTTGGAACTGCCTTTAATGGACTCACTCCTAGCGACAAAACAAATCCTTATAACACAATAATTTATAAACAAAACGCATACAATGTTACTGTAACAGCCAATAGGAATCCATATTTATATGCAATTGGCTATGGCATTAACTTCATGGTTCTTGGGTACAATTTTAGAGTAGAAAGAGCCTTCGGATTTGAAGAAAACGAGCTTAAAAATAGGCTGTATCATTTTTGTATTGGAAAGAATTTTTAAAAAATAATCATCAATCGTAATTATTGACTTACTTTTGTAATTATTTTGCAAAACAAACACAATTTTAATGGGTATTTTTAGTTTTCTCACGCAAGAATTGGCCATCGATTTAGGAACGGCGAATACACTGATTATTTACAAAGACAAAGTTGTTGTAGATGAACCTTCTATAATTGCTATTGAACGCAGTACTGGCAATGTCATTGCTATTGGTCGCGATGCGATGCAAATGTATGGAAAAGAGAATGAAGGTATTCGAACAATTCGCCCTTTGAAAGACGGCGTTATTGCTGATTTCCAAGCTGCAGAGCATATGATTCGTGGTATGGTTAAAATGATGAACCAACGTCAACAATGGATAAGTCCACAGTTAAAAATGGTTATATGCATTCCATCTGGTATCACTGAAGTTGAAAAGCGTGCAGTAAAAGATAGTGCTGAAAGAAGTGGCGCTAAAGAAGTTTACTTAATTCACGAACCGATGGCTGCCGCTGTTGGAATTGGAATTGATGTAACACAACCTTCAGGAAATATGATTATTGATATTGGAGGTGGAACAACCGAAATAGCAATTATTGCTTTAGGAGGTATTGTTTGTGACGAAAGTATTCGTGTTGCTGGTGATGAATTCAACTTAGATATTGTTGAATACATGCGTAGAGAACACAACTTGTTGATTGGTGAAAGAACCGCAGAGAAAATCAAAATTAATATTGGTAGTGCTTTACAAGAACTAGAATCTCCACCAGAAGATTATGCTGTTTTTGGTAGGGATTTAATGACAGGTATTCCAAAGTCAATTCACGTATCTTATAATGAAATTGCTCGTTCATTAGACAAAAGCATCATGAAAATTGAAGAAGCTATTCACAGAGCTCTTGAACAATCTCCTCCTGAATTATCAGCTGATATTCTTACAAATGGTATTTGGTTAACCGGTGGTGGTGCATTGTTGCGTGGATTGGATAAACGAATCTCCCTCAAAACCAAATTGAAAGTGAATATTGCTGAAGATCCTTTGCGTGCCGTAGTTCGCGGAACGGGTACTGCCCTCAAGAATATTGGCAAGTTCAAATTTTTAATGACTGCATAATCGCAAATAGTTTATGTTCATCATACTGCAGTGGCTTAAGCGAAATTCATATCCCTTATTAGCACTGTTATTGTTTGCTTTTTCAGTGAATCAAATCCTGAGATTCCAAATCTATCAACATAGTTATTATTACAATTCAAGTGTGTCGTTTTTTAGAACAATAGACACTTGGCGCAGCAATGTGCTTTCATACTTAAACCTAAAAGTTGATAATGAAAATCTCAAAAACGAAAACTTGATTTTAAGAAGTCAGTTGGGTATCAATAAATCTCCATTGCAAACCTTTAGAGACACATCCTACTACGATTCAATTTCTAAAGCCTTAAATCATTATAAAGTTGTATATACGTATATTCCGGCTAATGTGATAAAAAACACTTACAACTCAAGGAATAACTATTTTATTATTGATCAGGGATCAAAACAAGGCATTGAAGATGGAATGGCTGTGATTTGCCCTCAGGGGATTGTTGGAGTTATCATCAATACATCAGAAAATTATGCTCGAGGGATGTCTGTTTTAAATAGTAAATTTGAGATTACACCTTATTTACCTTCGATAGAGTTAAGACAAGGCGTAATTGGTTGGAGTGGAATGGATTATAATTATGTCGAATTGCGTGAAGTCAATAGAACAGAACAAATCAAAAAAGGCATGACCGTTGTTACAAGCAACTACTCCTCTATTTTCCCTCCAAATATTCCGATTGGAAAAGTTCACAGCGTTTCCTTAAAAAACAAATCGAATTTTCACCAGATTACATTAAAACTAGCGACAGATTTTAACCGTTTAAATTCTGTTTACTGTGTTAAAAATAATTATCATATAGAAATTGATTCTTTGTCGAACCCTATCTTAGATTTACCAAAATGATCGAATTTTTAAGAATCTTTATCATTGCCTTTGTTTTAGGATTTTTGCAATCGTTTATCATTACCGAAATCGATATGGGAGTTTGGTTGCGTCCAATGCCGTATTTGTTATTGTTTATTATTACGCCTGTAAATTTCAATCGATATGGGTTGTTGGTGATTGCTTTTATTTTTGGAATGTTCATTGATTTAACTTCAGGAACTTTTGGTACCCATGCGGCGAGTTGTGTTGCCATGGTTTACGCCAAAAACTTCATCGATATGCGTTATGCCGACTTCGACTCATTGAAGCTTCAAGGTGAAACATACGTTGGTACGGAAACTAAAGGATTATTATTTTACTTCTATTATGCTGGAGCACTCATATTCATTCATCATTTCGTGTTTTTTATGCTTGATTATTTTGAATTCGTGAGCTTCTTTAGAATGATTTTTTCAACAATTGTAAGTTCTATTGGAACTTTCTTGCTCATTTTATTATTTAAATCAATCATTAAACGCTAAATATGCAAGATTTATACAAAGACCGATCAAAAGTCTTCGTTATATTATTTCTATTCATTTTATCTGGTTATATCTATAAAGTGGGTAGCTTGCAATTGATGGATGATCATTACGAACAAAAAGCCATCAATAATGCCTTAAATAAAATTACGCTTTATCCTGCTCGCAGTATTCTATACGATAGAAATGGGAAAGTGATTGTAAGCAATTCAGCCATGTACGATTTATTGGTATTTCCCAAAGAAGCTAAATCAATAAATCCATCTTTTTTGTGTAAAGTTTTGAAAATTGATACTTCAGATTATTACAAACGATTAAATGATGCTTTACAGAAATCGAAAAAACGACAAAAGAACAATTCATTTAACAAGTCGGCCATATTTTTTTCTGATTTATCAATTCAACAGTATACCGTAATTCGTGAGAATTTATTTCGTTTGAAGGGCTTTTACATTGAACCTAAAACAGATCGGAATTACACAATTACTGGTGGTGCTCATGCTTTGGGTTATTTAGGAGAAGCTGCAGAATCTCTCATTAAGGAAGACGCTTATTACCAACCTGGTGATTTGGTTGGAATTACAGGTATTGAGAAATATTACGAGCAAATTTTCAGAGGGCTTAAAGGCATAAAAACAGTTTGGCAAGATAGAACATACGTTGAAAGAGGCATTGTAAATAATGAAGCCTTTAATTTCCCTGCGCAAGCTGGCCCAAATGTTACTTGTGGTATAGATGTAGAACTTCAAAAATATGCTGAGCAATTGCTCTCAGGTAAAAGAGGCAGTATTGTAGCCATTGAGCCTTCTTCTGGCGAAGTTTTAACATTTGTAAACAAACCCGATTATAATCCAAATGAACTCATTGGGCAAGAAAGAGGGGCTGAATTTAGAAGAATGCTTATTGATCCGAAAAAACCATTGTATAATCGTGCTGTAAAAGGTGTTTATCCTCCGGGTAGTACGGTAAAAACTGTTTTGGCATTGATTGGATTACAAGAAGGTGTTTTGGTTCCAGAAACCAAGCATGGCTGCGCTCATGGTTATCATCTTGGTAGCATTACCGTTGGTTGTCACCCTCATGGAGGACCATTAGACGTTGTGGGTTCATTGCGAATATCTTGCAACAGTTATTATTGCCAAGTTTTTAGAGACATTATCGATAATCCAAAATACAACAATGTTAAGATTGGGTATGAGCAATTAGAAAAACATTGGAGAAGTTTTGGCTTGGGTGCGCCAACGGGTATCGATTTATTGGGTGAATCAAGTGGAAACATTCCTTCTGTAAAGCAACTCAATCGCCGCCATGGTGATCGATGGAAAAGCAGCATGATTATTTCGTTGGGTATTGGACAAGGTGAAATTCTATTAACACCACTTCAATTGGCCAATGTTACTTGTATCTTGGCGAATAGAGGCTATTATTATGCGCCGCATCTTATTAAACAAATTACGGGTTACTTAGACGCTTCTTGGATTAAAAAGTTTAAAACGCGTCACTATACAACGGTTGATCCAATTCATTTCGAAACAGTTATTGAGGGAATGTCACAGGTAACTAAAGCTGGTGGTACTGCTTCAGGAACTGGCGTTGGTGACATTGAAATATGTGCCAAAACAGGTACTGCTCAAAATCCACATGGTAAAGATCACTCACTTTTTATTGCTTTTGCTCCTAGAATCAATCCTAAAATTGCAATTGCCGTAATCATTGAAAATGGTGGATTTGGTGCCACATGGGCAGCTCCTATTGCAAATTTATTAATAGAGAAATATTTAAAACCTAACGTTGAACCAAGCAATCCTGGAATGCGTGATAGAATGTTAAAAGCTGTATTAGAACAACAATGAGCAGTAAGAATTATAAATTAAATTTAGGAACTGGCGGAAATATTGATTTTATCGCTTTTTTGCTCTATTTATTACTCGTATTAATCGGTTTAATCAATATCTATTCTGTAACCTCTGATGTAAATCAAACGGGATTTGTATTGAGTGCCATTGCAACCAAACAGTTGATATGGATTGCTGGCGCTGTGCTTATTATTTTAACGGTGATCTTCGCAAACGTTGTGATTATCGATTATTTCTCCTACTACGCCTATGCAATTGCCATTTTCTTAAATATCGCTGTCTTATTTTTGGGGATAAATGTAAATGGCGCTAAATCATGGTTTGGATTTGGTGGCATAGGTATACAACCTTCTGAATTTGCAAAAGTGGCCACAGCATTGGCTTTGGCTAAATTTCTTGGGACATATGGCATTAAATTTAAAGGATGGAAGAACATCTCAATTTCGGTTGGTTTATTCTTATTGCCGATGCTTATTATTTTAGTTCAAAACGATACCGGTAGCGCCTTAGTATTTACATCATTCTTTTTGGTACTTTATCGCGAGGGAATGCCAGGATATTTATTGGTTTCAGCCGTTTGGTTGGGCTTTTTGGCTGTTTTAGCCATTATTTTTGGAAGTTATCATATTTCTTTAGGGTATTTATATGGTACCATCTTAGGATTATCGAGTATCATCATTTACTTTACTAAGAAAAATAGACAAATAGCTTTGGCTGTTGCTTTGGTGTCCTTAATTAGTGTAAGCTTTAGCGCTTCTGTAGGTTTAGTTTATAATAACGACAGTGTTTTAAAGCCTTATCAAAAAGACCGTATTGAAATTGTTTTAGGAATTAAAGAAGACAAACGTGGAATGGGTTAC